>NZ_JADWMP020000026.1:0-70396 GCF_015767295.1 Shewanella sp. DW31 | reverse complement strand
GCGCGTGTAGCTCAGCTGGATAGAGTACCTGGCTACGAACCAGGCGGTCGGAGGTTCGACTCCTTCCACGCGCACCATATAGATAAGCCCTGCAAGCAACTGCAGGGCTTTTTTATTTTTAGTCTGTAGTGGTTTAACTCATTATATTTTTACCCGCTTAGGTTTAACCTTAACTTTGCATCATCATCTTTTGCTTTACCTTAGCTATCTTCGGTGTCGCTATCTTTAGCCATTTCGTTTTAAACACTTCTCTTTCTTAGGTTCAACTCACTGAAGAATCTGCTTTTGCCTGTGTTGAGAGTCTATGACGACATTGGATACCCATGTCAGTCTCTCAGTGCTGTCTCTAGAGGTATTAGCTGTTCTTTAGTCTACATGTGTGGTGTTTACTTATGTCGGCAGTGATGGGCTACGTGTGAGCTCGTGAGCGATAGACCACGGGGAGTGATGAGGATGAATGGTGAGGTGGTTTCAATGCGGTGTAGTAAGTTAAAGGGCAGTGTTTAGAATTGACTCTGGTTAAAGGCGGCATCTGGCTCAAAAGCGTAGATTAAGGCTCATAGTTGCTCAAAGATTGCAGCGATATAGATACAAGAAGGGCAGCCAAGTGGCTGCCCTTCATTCAGTTAGAACTAATCATAACAAGTGAATCAGAGTAAATGAGAAGCTTAAGCTTCTAACTTAGCAAACTCAGATTTTTGTTCATTGAGTTTGTCCATATCTCGCTTGAGATCGGCCATCTTGGCGCGCTCTTTGTCGATAACGTCGGCAGGGGCTTTTGCCACGAAGCCTTGGTTCGACAATTTGCCTTCGATGCGAGCTATCTCTTGGCCGAGCTTTTCAAGCTGTTTGTCGATACGGGCCATTTCGGCGGCGACATCGATCAAGCCTGCCATAGGGATCAGCAGCTCCATTTCGCCAATCAAACCTGTGGTCGACATAGGCGCAGTTTCGCCATCGGCTAAAATGGTCATGCTTTCTAAGCGGGCAAGCGTAGTGAAGAAGGTTTGGTTTGCTTCTACACGGGCTTTATCCTGCGCGCTAACACCACGAAGTAGGGCATTTAGCGGTTTAGATGGGGCAATGTTCAGTTCGGCACGAATGTTACGCACCGCGACGATTACTTGCTTAACCCATTCTAAATCGGCCATTGCTGCGCTATCGACTTTAGCGGCATCAAATGTTGGGAACGGTGCCAGCATAATGGTATCACCAGCGACACCGGCTAACGGTTTAACGCGCTGCCAAATGGTTTCAGTGATATACGGCATCATAGGGTGCATCAGGCGTTGCATCGCTTCGAGCACTGTCACTAAGGTGTGACGGGTGCCGCGCATTTGCGTTTCACTGCCGTTTTGCAATACCGGTTTGGTTAACTCTAAGTACCAGTCACAGAACTGGTTCCAAGTGAACTCATACAGGGTATTGGCCGCTAAGTCGAAACGGTAGGCTGTCATGTGATCGTCAAAGGTCTTAACGGTTTGATTGAACAAGCCAATAATCCAGCGATCGGCCAACGACAGCTCCATCTCGCCGCCTTTGTGCTCTGGTGAGCCTGGGCCGCAATCTTGATCTTCTGTGTTCATCAGCACGTAGCGTGAGGCGTTCCATAACTTGTTACAGAAGCTACGGTAACCGTCTAAGCGCTTCATATCCCAGTTGATGTCACGACCCGTTGATGCCATTGCCGCAAGCGTAAAGCGCAGTGCATCAGTGCCGTGGGCTTCTATACCGTCAGCAAACTCTTTGCGAGTGCTCTTTTCAATCTTGGCGGCCAGTTGTGGCTGCATCATATTACCGGTACGTTTTTCAACGAGATCTTCAAGGCCGATACCGTCGATCATGTCTAATGGATCGAGTACGTTGCCCTTTGATTTTGACATCTTGTTACCCGCTTCATCGCGGATAAGACCGGTTACGTAGACGGTTTTGAACGGGACTTGTGGTTTACCGTCTTCATCTTTGATGAAGTGCATGGTCATCATGATCATACGGGCAACCCAGAAGAAGATGATGTCAAAACCTGTCACCAACACGTCGGTTGGGTGGAAGGTTTTTAAATCTTCTAAATTGTCAGGCCAGCCGAGTGTAGAGAAAGTCCACAGGGCCGAGCTGAACCAAGTGTCCAGTACGTCTTCGTCTTGGCGTAATGTCATAGAGTCGGCGATATTGTGCTTAGCACGCACATCGGCTTCGTTGCGGCCGACATAGACTTTGCCATTTTCGTCGTACCATGCAGGGATGCGGTGACCCCACCACAATTGACGCGAAATACACCAGTCTTGAATGTCACGCATCCACGAGAAGTACATGTTCTCGTATTGCTGCGGTACAAATTTAATGCTGCCATTTTCAACGGCTTCGATAGCGGTTTTCGCCATTGGCGCAACAGCCACATACCATTGGTCGGTCAGCATAGGCTCGATAACCACACCGGAGCGATCGCCGTAAGGCACTTTCAAGGCGTGCGGCGCGATTTTTTCGAGCAGCCCTAAAGTGTCAAATTCAGCGACGATAGCATCGCGGGCTTTAAAGCGATCAAGTCCAGCAAAGCGTTCAGGCAGGCTGCCATCGAGCGTTTTGTTAAAGGTACCGTCAGAGTTCACCACTTCGGCGCTCACGCGAATGGCGGCATCTAAGGTCAGCACGTTGAACATGGGCAGGTTGTGACGTTTACCGACTTCATAGTCGTTAAAGTCATGGGCTGGGGTGATCTTCACGCAGCCAGTACCAAAGGCCATGTCGACGTAATCGTCGGCCACGATAGGAATGCGGCGGTTAACAATCGGCAACAGAATAAACTTACCGACCAGCGCTTGATAGCGTTCATCATCGGGATGCACTGCAACCGCACTGTCGCCGAGCATGGTTTCAGGGCGCGTGGTAGCGACTTCTAAATAGTCTTTACCATCGGCGGTCAGTTCACCGTCGGCCAGTGGATAACGCAGATGCCACATGTGGCCCTGTTTTTCTTTGCTTTCCACTTCTAAATCAGAGATAGCCGTGTGCAGCTTTGGATCCCAGTTGACCAAACGCTTACCGCGATAAATCAACTCGTCTTCGTACAGACGTACAAACACTTCTTGCACGGCCTTGGACAAGCCTTCGTCCATAGTGAAACGCTCGCGGTCCCAATCTACAGAAGCGCCCATACGACGTAGCTGCTTAGTGATAGTGCCGCCCGATTGCGCTTTCCATTCCCACACTTTATCCATAAAGGCATCGCGACCTAGGTCATGACGATTTTTGCCTTCTTCGGCTTCAAGCTTGCGCTCAACCAACATTTGGGTGGCGATACCCGCGTGGTCGGTACCGACTTGCCATAGGGTATTTTTGCCTTTCATCCGTTGGTAACGGGTCAAGGTATCCATGATGGTGTCTTGGAAGGCGTGGCCCATGTGCAAGCTGCCCGTCACGTTAGGGGGCGGGATCATGATGCAATAATTGCCTTTGGATTCATCGCCATGTGGCTTGAAGTAACCTTGCTCTTCCCAGTTTTGGTAAAGCGTTTGCTCGATGGACTGCGGATCGTATGTTTTTTCCATGGGAACGTGTCTGTCTCAAACTAATTAAGTGGATGTGTTGCTAAGTCTTGGGTCTGTAAATTGACCCCTAAGCCGCGATACTGTCGATAACGTTCGCGAGCGACCGCTTTATGCTGATCGTCATTGGCAACAAAATCGATAATGTGGCCAAAGTTTACCGCAAATGGTGGCGCTTGGTCTGCAAGATTAATCAGAACTTGGCGACTTTTGTTGGCGCCGAGGCGATCAAAACCAATTTCTACCGGCGATCCCGTCATCGGGCCTTCACCTTTGAGGTTATGAGGTACAAAGGCACTTGGCTCAAACTGCCATAAAAGTTCATCAATCGCATGGGCTTGCTGCTTATCTTGGCAATGGATATAGACCCATTGTTGTTTCACAAAAGCCTGCTGCGCCAGTTGGCATGCCATAAGATGCATCTCGCAAAGCGCAGGGTTCGCATTCGCGGTTTCAACAGGTGAATCAGCCTTGGCTTTGGCAGGCGATGCTACTGGCGGCATAAGATAAAACAGCACTTGAGTCATGATTTCAATGCCTTGCTTCACTTGTTTTAGTGGCGAACGAAAGCAGCAGTTTACACTAAAAGTCAGTATGGGTTAATGCTTAGGACAAACCTTACGGTGAGGTTTTATCTATCACTGTCTGGCGGGACTTAATGGGATGCTTTCAAACCGTTGGAGATGCAGAGGGTAGAGCTATAACTCTTTGAAAAATGATTCTAAAACCATTAGTTGTTCAGTTTTTTATTCAAGTTTTTATTCAGGAAATCGATTTTCTGATTAAATTAAGAAAATAAAAAAGGCGAAGATTTTCATCTTCGCCTTTCACTTATCGAGCCTTTAACATACTAAGGCCGGATAGTTGGTTATTCGCCGAGTTCAACGCCAGCACGATTGATCAGGAACTGAGTCAATAGTGGCACTGGACGGCCCGTAGAACCTTTGTTAGCACCGCTATTCCAAGCTGTGCCTGCAACGTCTAAGTGAGCCCAGTTGTACTTTTTAGCAAAGCGCGAAAGGAAACATGCTGCTGTGATAGCTCCAGCAGGACGGCCACCTAAGTTGGTCATGTCAGCAAACGGGCTGTCGAGCATATCTTGATACTCATCCCACAATGGCATGCGCCATGCGCGGTCACCACTTTGCTCACCGGCACTTAATAGCTCGTGTGCCAGAGGGTTATGCGATGAGAACAGACCCGATGCGTGTTTACCAAGGGCAATCACACACGCGCCAGTCAGGGTTGCAGTATCGATAACCAATTCAGGATCGAAACGCTCAACATAGGTTAATACGTCACATAGGACTAAACGGCCTTCTGCATCGGTATTTAACACTTCAACGGTTTGGCCTGACATAGTGGTCAGAATGTCACCTGGACGGTAAGCATTACCCGATGGCATGTTTTCACAGCCAGCCAGAATACCCACAACGTTGATAGGTAACTTCATATCACAGATGGCTTTCATAGTGCCGATAACACCCGCTGCGCCACCCATGTCGTACTTCATTTCGTCCATGGCTTCGCCAGGTTTCAATGAAATACCACCCGAGTCGAAGGTTAACCCTTTACCGACTAATACGATTGGTTTTTCTGTGCTATCGACAGCGCCCTTGTATTCCATCACAGTCATGATGGATTCGTTGGCACTGGCGCGACCGACTGCAAGGTATGAGTTCATGCCCAGTTTGGCCATTTGCTCTTCACCAATAGTGGTGACATGCAGAGTGTCGTGTATTTCAGCCATTTGGCGTGCTTGAGAAGCTAAATAGGCTGGATTACAGATGTTCGGTGGCATGTTGGCTACATCGCGACATAAATGCATGCCAGCAGATACTGCCATACCATGCTCGATGGCACGCTCACCTAAGGTTAATTCACGGCGAGTCGGGACATTGAACACTAATTTACGCAGTGGACGGCGAGTTTCACCTTTGCGGGTCTTCAGGGCATCAAAGCTATAAAGACTGCTATTAGTGGTTTCAACCGCTTGACGTACTTTCCAATACGTATCGCGTCCTTTCACGTGCAGTTCAGTTAAGAAGCAAACCGCTTCCATTGAACCCGTTTCGTTAAGGGTGTTGATTGTTTTAGTGATGATTTGTTTGTATTGGCGTTCGTCTAGTTCTCGTTCTTTGCCACAACCCACTAATAATACACGTTCACTCAATACGTTAGGAACATGGTGCAGCAATAACATCTGGCCAGATTTACCTTCCAGATCGCCACGACGCAGTAGGTTACTGATATAACCTTCGCTAATTTTATCTAATTGCTCCGCGATACCCGACAGACGACGGGGTTCATAAACACCGACCACGATACAGGCTGAGCGTTGTTTTTCGGGGCTACCGCTCTTTACGCTAAACTCCATGAGCACTCCTAGATTCTTAAAGACAAATTTTTATATTTATTGGATAATGTCTGCTTGTCCCGAAAAGGGCCTAAGTTATTACTCCAAAGGTGATTTATTCTCGGCGCTTGAGTCACGCATTTTGTGACGTTAAGTTTACCTAGAACCCCTGAAGCTGGTCAGAAAACTATCAAAAGTAAACAGTTTACATGAAAGTTAGTCTGTTACCAGCAAAAAGATAAGTTTAGAGACCGGATCCTGCCTGTGATTGTATTTAAATACCTTATTCGAGAAGTTTTAAAGGCACAAATTGCGGTACTTTTAGTGCTGTTAACTATTTTTATTAGCCAGCATTTCGTGCGTATACTGGCCGATGCCTCCGACGGCGATTTTCCCGCCTCTTTAATCATGACTCTGATTGGGCTTAACTTGCCTTATCTGGTGATCTTAGTGCTGCCGTTAAGTTTGTTCTTGGGTATTTTACTGGCCCACGGCCGTATGTATTCCGAAAATGAAATGGTCATTCTCCACGGTGTTGGGGTCAGTGAGTGGTATGTCACCCGCGTGACGCTGATCCTCGCCGTGATCAATATGCTGTTTACTGGCTATTTATCCCTTTATGTTGCTCCTTGGGCAGAAGAACAGCAAAACCAAGTGCTCGAAAAAGCCCAGTCCGAAGCAGGTCTTGCCGCCTTAATTCAAGGGCGTTTTCAGGCGAGTCCCAATGGTCGCGCGGTATTATTTGTTGAGCGTATTGGTAAAGATAACGAGTTAGATAAAGTGTTTGTAGCCCAGCTGCCAGATCCTGATGATGAAACTGGCGTGACCAATGTCGTGGTGGCTAAAGGTGGACGAGTACAGGAAGATAGTTCAGGTGCTCAACAATTGAACTTGAATGACGGCGTGCGTTATCAAGGCAGCCCGAAGGCAAAGGACTACCAAATGATCGAATTTGGTGGTTATAAAATGCAAATTAAAGAGCAGCAAGTTGATGAGCGTCGCCGTAAGTTATCTGCATTGCCCGTTGATGAACTCGTGAAAATTGAAGGTGCTGAAGCCGCTGCTGAATTCCACTGGCGTCTTGCTATCCCGCTCGCGATTCCAATTATGACACTAATTGCTGTGCCGTTGGCGCGGGTGAATGTGCGCCAAGGTAAGTTTGCTAAGATGTTCCCAGCAGTACTTTTATATCTTGGCTATTTTGGGCTAATGGTCGCGGGACGTAAGGCATTGCAAGATGGGATTATTCCACTGTATTTAGGTATGTGGTGGATCCATGTTTCTGCGCTCTTGATGGGGTTATTCTTGCTCGGCAAAGATAGGCCTATTTTCAGTCGTATATCGTCCTTGTTTGCCAATAAGAAGGTGGCAGCATGAAGATATTAGACCTTTATATCGCCAGAATATTGTTAAGCACTTCAGCGCTTTGTTTGCTGGTGTTGACTGGTTTGTCGGGCATCATCAAATGGGTTGATCAGCTGCGTTTAGTTGGCCGTGGCACCTACAGCATGATGGATGCTGGCATCTATGTTTTATTTTTAGTGCCACGGGATATTGAAATGTTTTTCCCTATGGCCGTCTTGCTAGGCGCTTTGATTGGTATGGGAATGTTGGCATCGAATTCCGAACTTGTGGTGATGCAAGCTTCTGGCATGTCACGTTTGCAGATCACTATGTCGGCGATGAAAACTGCTGTGCCTTTGATGTTATTGGTGATGGTTTTAGGAGAGTGGGGCGCACCGATTGCTGAGCAAAAAGCCAATGAGTTGCAAGCTGTTAAACTCTCTGGTGGGAGTTTAATTAAGTCCCATCGTGGAATTTGGGCAAAGGATGGTGATTTGTTCGTTAATATTGGTGAAGTTGAAAACATCAATAAACTCAGCAATATCACGCTTTATAAATTCAATAGCGAACTTAAGCTCACCAATGTAGTTCACGCAGACCGAGCGGTCTTTTCCCAAGATCGCTGGCGTTTATTTGACGTTAAACGTACCGATTTAAGCTATGAAAAAGTCGTGCTTGAGTATCTTGAAGAAGACCAATGGCAATCAAGTTTAACGCCAGATAAGCTCAGCGTAGTGTCGATTAAACCCGAGGCGTTATCTATACGTGGTCTGGTCGGTTATCTTGATTACCTTAAAACTAACAGTCAAGATCCCAGCCGTTATGAGCTTGCTTTATGGCGCAAGGTGATGCAGCCCGTGACGGTCGCAGTGATGATGTTAGTGGCACTGTCGTTTGTATTTGGTCCGCTGCGGACAGTGACTATGGGCGCGCGCGTATTACTTGGGGTCGTAGCAGGTTTTAGCTTTTATATCAGTAATGAGATTTTTGGCCCAATGAGTATAGTGTATGAGCTACCCGCTTATGTGGGGGCTGTTGCGCCAAGCTTGTTGTTTACTGGCGTTGCCTTCTACTTTATCCGGCGATGATACGCAGCTTATTACTTCTTACTCCGGATTTCGTCAATTAAGAATAGTCCATAAAAATAGCCCATAAAAAACGACGCTTTTGCGTCGTTTTTTGTATTTCGGATTTACTTAAGAATAAACTTATGCCCCATGCCAGTTACGCATTTGGTTGGCTTCTTTAGACAGCACGACAACTTCTGAGCGAGTCATCATATCCTGCAGTGCGCGCTTATCATCATTGATTAAAATCCATAAATTGCCAATGCCGAGCAGTGACCAAATGATGCGAGCGTAGGCAGTGATTAGACTTAAGTTTTGGCCATTAGGATGTTGAATTTTAAGCCGCCAAGCGCGCATCCCTAAGGTTTGACCGCCCTTACTCCAGAATAATGCGTAGAAAGTGCCGACACACAAGGCAAGCCAGAGTTGATAAATTCCCTGATAAACCGGCGTGCCATTGAGTGCATCTGAGACATGTTCAAAGCCATTCATGCCAGCCAGTCCTGAAGCGGTAAGGCCGTAGAAAATCCCAAAGCCCATTGCGCCCGCAACCATATAGACGGCCACGGCTAACATCGAATCGTAAATAGCAGCGCCTAGGCGGCGGAAGAATCCTGCGCGGGGGAAATTAGCATGTTCGGTATTGAGCATTACAGTGTCCTGTTATTGAAGTGCTTAAAGCTAATACAAAAAACAATTAATACATTAGCCTAGGCTTCAGGTTCTTCATCTCTGACAAAGTGGATATTGCTAAAACCAAAGCGGGCAAACTCTACTTTCCTGAATTCTTTTTCAGCCTTGGCACCTTTACGAGATGTCATGGCGACTTGTTGTTCCATAGCCAAAAATTTGGTCAGATCTATGCCTTCGGCTTCGGCCACAGCTTCATATAAATCATGGTGTTTGTCGTAGCTAAAGGCGATAGTTTTCGTCTTACCTTTGAAGGTATAAGTGACTTGACGGGCCATGGGGGGGAGCTCTCCTGAAATAAGTCTGAAATTAATTAAATTCACTTCTAAAAATAAAATACACAGCACCTAAGATGCACAGTCCTGCCCACAGATAATCGAGCTTCAATGGTTCTTTCATATAGAAATAGGCAAAGGGGACAAACAAACTTAAGGTGATGACTTCTTGTAAAATTTTTAACTGGCCGACATTCATTACTGTGTAGCCGATACGGTTAGCAGGCACTTGCAGCAAGTATTCAAATAGGGCGATACCCCAGCTCACTAAGGCCGCAATAATCCAAGGTTTTGAGCCTAGCGTTTTCAAATGCCCGTACCAAGCAAAGGTCATAAAAATATTACTTAAGCAAAGTAAACCGATAGTGGTTAGGGTTGGATTCATTTTTCATCTCTATGATTAAATTTATAAATCATATACATAGCATCGTCAGTATAGCTGCCAAGGCATTTATCGATTGCCTTAGGTTTAAAACCCATTTTAAGCCAATAGCTGTCGGCACCTTGTACGGCTACGAGGGATAAGGAATTGAGATTATAGCGATCCGCCAATAGTGTTAGGCGGGTCAGCGCCTTAGCGCCGGCGCCTAAACCTTGGGCTTTGGCCGAAATCGCAATATCGTGTAGGTATAAGGTATCAGCCTTGGGTAAATGGGTGATGGGCTGATATAGCGCGGGCGGCATATTGGCGGTCCATGGGTGAGCCAAGCAATAACCGACAACCGATTTATCCACTTCGAACACAAAACAGGACTGAGGTGATACCTGCCATTTACTTTGCAGTACGTGCAGTGGCTCAGGATCCAGTTGTGAGTAACACTCGTCTTGGATCGCTAAAATGGCATCCCAATCCTCTGGGGTGATAGCACGCAGTAACATGGCCGACATTTATCCTGTTTCAAGAGTTCTGTTGAAGGAACTCTGTGGAAAGAGTCCTGATTCAAATAAGCTCGGCATTATAACCTCAAGCAGCGTTAAAATGCAGGCTCCAGCGGCAATATAAAGCGCTTTAAAACCCGTATAAACTGAGCTTTCAGCGCTTTTAAGCATTAGCAGCGGTTAAATGCCCAGATATCGTTGGCGCAGGTGACGCTCAAGATATTGACCATTTAGGGTTTCACCCGTTGCTTGGCGGATCAGTTCATCGGTTGTGAGCAAAGATCCCTTAGACCAAATGTGTTCACTCAGCCATTGGAATACCGAGTTCAACTTGCCTGCATCGATCAGGGTTTCAATTGGTCCTAAGGCTTTTTCCATCGCAAAACGGCATTGGGCGGCATACATGGCGCCTAAGGTATAGCTGGGAAAATACCCTAGTTCACCAACGGCCCAATGGATATCCTGCATGCAACCGTCTTGGTAGTTGCCATCGGTATTAATCCCCAGCAGTTGTTGCATCTGCGTTGACCAAAAGTCAGGCAAATCATCTACGGTTAAGCTGCCGTCGATAAAGGCTTTTTCTGCCTCAAAGCGCAGTAAAATGTGGCAAGGATAAGTGACTTCATCGGCATCGACGCGGATCAGTCCGGGCGCTACGCGGGTGTAATGCTGTGCTAATTCTTGGGCGCTAAAATGACAATGAAGATGTTGCGCAATTTTAGGCTGCAATTGGCGTAAAAATGCCGGATTTGCCCCGAGTTGCATTTCGCAGAATAGACTCTGGCTCTCGTGGATACCCATAGAACGCGCCAGTCCTGCAGGTTGTCCGCGCCACGCTTGAGGTAAACCTTGCTCGTATCTGGCATGGCCTGTTTCATGAACTATGCCCATGATAGCACTGCTAAAATCAGCCTCATTGTAGCGGGTCGTTATCCGCACATCGCTTGGCACGCCGCCACAAAATGGATGACTGCTGATATCCAGCCTGCCGTGGTTAAAGTCAAACCCTAGAAAATCCATTACGTCTCGGCCTAGGGCTTGCTGCGCGCTAACATCGAAGGGACCATTTAGCGTTAACTTAGGCTCGTTTGCCTGTTTAGCCAGCACTTCTTGGATAAGTGTCGGTAGCCAATTTTTCAGTCCGCCAAAGGTTTGCTCCAGCTTTGCCGAGGTCATTCCCGGTTCAAATTTATTGAGCAGGGCATCATAGGGGGAAATATTCTGGGCTTCGCCGCGGATCTGCGCTTCTTCCTTAGCAAGTGCAATTACTGCTTTAAGGTTTGGTTTAAAGCCTTGCCAGTCATTATTTTTACGTTGTTCACGCCACGCATTCTCACATTGATAGGCCATTTTAGTTTTGGCTTGCACGAGAGCGCCGGGCACTAAATTTGCCTGTTGATATTGGTACTGCATTTCCCGCAGGTTAGCTTGTTGTTCCGTTGTGAGAGATTCGTCCGTCGCGCTGTGTAAGTGTTCGGCTAAGACGGTTGAGGTTTTGAGTGTGTGGATATGTCGCGCCAGTTCAGCCATTGCATCGCCGCGATCGCTATTACCGCCCATAGGCATCATGGCTGCTTGATCCCAGTCACCAAGAGCGCTGAAATGTTCAAAGTGAGAAATTTTTTGAAAATGTGCTGTCAGTTTATCGTAACTTGGTGTTGGTACTTTGCTCTTGGGTGAGTCCATGGAATTTCCCTTCTGGCGCATCAAATTCTGCGCGAATAAATAACAATAACAGGATGATAATACAATGACGTCAACAGTATACCCAAACAACCTGAAGATGCAGGATCCAGTGGACTGACCTTAACGCTATAGTAACGCACTTGAGGTAAGGCCATTTATTGCTCCTGAAGAAATGGCATCTACGCCATGTATGGTGATTGCGGCTATTTGCAGCGCTAGCGCGCTAAGCTAAAAGGGGCGTTGAAGTGTTAAAGTGGTTTTCGATAGGGTACTAGCAGCGAAGATGGCCACGCGATTTTGGCGCAGCAGAGTGATAGTCAAAATCTGTTTTAGGGACAATTTTTAGTTTGGAAATTGTGCTTGCCTTGCTATTCTGTTGTGGTTAAGTCGATAATTACAGTGAAATAAATGGAATGCTGTATTGTTCAAGGAGATGACTATGTGGGCGTTTTTAGTTGAACAGCCTAATTTACCTTACACCATAGCTTTTGCCTGTGTACTGGCCCTTGGTGTGTTTGAAGTCTTCGCATTATTCATAGGTTTAAGCATGTTAAGTGCGTTAGACCAATGGGTGCCTGCTGATGTGGAATATGATGCTGATGTGGGCGCGGGTGGACTCACGGGCATTGCCGGTTGGCTGTGTCTAAATAGACTCCCATTACTTATTTGGTTTGTGCTTGCGCTGACCAGTTTTGCGATTGCGGGTTATATCGTCAATTTTATCAGTGTTAGTCTTGCCGGTTTTTTACTGCCGCAACTGTTTACTTTACCCATTGCTATTGTCGCCAGTGCATTTTCTTGCCGTTATTTTGGCCGAGTACTTGCTGATCATTTACCTAAAAATGAATCGAGTGCGATCTCGCTAGATGATCTTAGCGGCTATGTCGGCACTATCACCTTAGGTTGCGCAATTAAAGGCATGCCCTCTGAAGCCGTCGTTCGTGATAAACATCAACAAAAACATTACGTTTTAGTCGAGCCCGAAACTTCGGATATAGAGTTTGCCTCAGGCACTCAAGTCGTGCTGCTTAAGCGAGAAGGCCGAGTCTGGTCTGCTACGCGTTTTGATAATTAATCTTCCCAAGCCATAAATCAATTGAAAGGAAATCAAATGGATGTGTTAACAAACGTAGGTTCATCCGGTAGTTTTATTTTGCTCGTTGCGGGTATGGTGCTACTCGGCCTCATTGTGATCGGGTTAATTTTCGCCAAGTTATATAAACGTGCAACCAAAGAAATGGCCTTTGTGCGTACCGGCTTTGGTGGTGAGAAAATCATTAAAGATGGCGGCGCTATTGTGTTGCCTGTATTACATGAAACCATCTCGGTAAACATGAACACTCTGCGTATCGAAGTGGAGAAAACCCAGAAAGATGCGCTGATCACTAAGGACAGAATGCGTGTCGATGTGAAGGCCGATTTCTACTTGCGTGTAGCCCCACATTCCGATGGTATTTCAATGGCAGCGCAAACCTTAGGCACGCGTACAAACCGTGTTGAAGAGCTTAAAAAGCTGATGGAGTCTAAGTTTGTCGACGTGCTGCGTGCCGTGGCCGCCGAAATGACCATGACAGAAATGCATGAGCAGCGTGCCGATTTTGTGCAACGGGTGCAAAATAACGTCGCCAACGATCTGGAGAAAAACGGTCTCGAACTCGAATCGGTTTCATTAACGGGTTTCGATCAAACTGATTTGCAGTTTTTTAATGAAAACAACGCATTTGACGCCGAAGGTCGTGCGCGTCTGGCGAAGATTATCGAAGAGAAACGCAAAGAAACCAACGATATTCAGCAGGAAAACCGCATTAAGATCGAGCAGCGTAACCTCGAAGCTGAAAAGGAATCCCTAGAGATTGAAAAGTCGGAAGAAGAAGCGCGCTTGATCCAGCAACAGTCGTTAGAATTTAAACGCGCCGATCAAAAAGCGGAGATTATTAAGCAGAAAGAAAACAAGGCTCGTGAAGAACGCGAAGCCGAGATTGCCAAAGAGCGCGCCATTGAAACCGCTGAAATCGAAAAGACCAAAGATATCGAAACCCGTGAGATTGAAAAGTATAAGTCGATTGAGCAATCGCGCATTCAACAGCAAAGGGATATTGAAGTTTCTGAGCAGGAAAAACGCATTGCGGTTGCGGCCAAATCTGAAGAAGAATCAGCTGCCCGAGCCCGTGCAGCTGAAGCCGAAAAACTGAAAGTTGAAAAAGAAGAAGCGGTAATCACAGCGCGCCAAGTGGCTGAAGCTAATCGTCGCAAAGAGATTGAAGTAATTGATGCCCGTAAGGAAGCTGAGCGTGATGCAGTCGGCGTAACAGTGCAGGCCGAAGCTGAGAAACGTGCCGCTGAAGACAGATCGAGTGCGATTCTGATTGAAGCGCGCGCCAGTGCCGATGCGAAAAAACTGCAGGCTGAAGCGGATGAAAAAGTGTATGCCGTTGAAGCTGCTGGTAAACAAGCACTTTATGAAGCTGAAAACGTTTTAAGTGATGAGCAGATCGCCCTGCAAAAATCCCTCGCCATTTTGAAGGCCTTGCCTGAAATCGTAGCCCAAGCCGTTAAGCCGTTAGAAAACATCGAAGGTATTAAGATTCTTCAAGGTTATGGTGCAGGTCATCAATTTGCTGCGGGTGGCGAAGGTGCTCACCATCAAGGTGGTATCGCAGAGCAAGTGACCAGTGCAGCGTTAAACTATCGCGCTAATGCGCCTGTTATCGATGCCATGCTCAGGGAGTTAGGGTTAGTGAATGGCGACTCTGGAACCTTGAATGATTTATTGAACGGCAATAACACCTTAACCGCTGAAGCCTTAGGTGGTGTGACCTTGTCGAACTCTAGACCTAAGGACTATAGCCAAACGCAGGTAGTAGAGAGCCAAAGTGTGCTCAAGCCTTAATCTCAACGACATTAAACTAAGTCAAATCAAGTAAAGCGCTCGCCGTTGCTCTTTTGAGCCTTGTGCGGACAAAAGATTGATAAATAGGACGAATGAAATAAAACCGCTCACCATTATGGTGAGCGTTTTTTTTGGCATTAAATCAAATCTAACGGCTTATTTGTGTACCTTGTCGACCCCCGATGAGCGACCTTCGGCATGACAGGTTGCGCATGACTCCTGTCCTGATTGGTAAATTCGACCACCGCTGGCATCACTTTGGTAAACTCCGCCAAAGCTGCGTGCATGGACGACTAAACTATCGATAAGCGTGTGACATGCCGTGCAGGTTGCTAAGGTTGGTGAGTACTCGGCAATTTGCCCTATGTTGGCTGCATCGGGTGTCGCAACTAACAGGGATTGCTGTGCACTTAGCCCCTCGAGACTGAGCTGTCCTGTGCTATGACAAACACTACAGTCATTTTTTGCATTAGGGTAAGTGAGTTCGGGACGTGGGTTATCAAAACCCACTACAGTGCGGGTTCCCGCATGCAGTGAATGCACCATTTCCCTGTAGCTCAAAGTATTGTTGATGGTGCGATAGGGCTTGATTTGGCTGGCCCCAGGAGTATGCATCACATTGGCATTGAGATACATAATTGCATCATTACTATGGCAACTTTGACATTGCCCATCGGTCAGTGCGGTTGCCGTTTGCGGTGCATGACAGGTGCCACAGCTGCTATTGGGTTCAAAAATTCCTTTCATTTGATGCGCCGACAGAACTCTATCTTCTAATCCTTGATCATGACATTGGCGGCAGGCCTGTTCATCGACCTTAGCTTTTGCCGTAACAGCTTGACCTTGCAGGCTTAGCGAATTAATGGCACTGAGACTCACCTCTTGATTTGCGATATTACAGTTAACGGCAAAGCCGGTATTTTTATCGGCACAGAGCACCAGTTTACTGTAGAGTTTTGACTGACTCAGATCGCCAAAATCGGCAGCCGACAGGTTAGATATAGTGACTGTTAGCTGATTGGGTGCGGTAATTTTTAAGGCGACGTCGCTCGTGTTTGCTAATAAATCCCACACTTTACGCTGGCCGTTATTGATTGGCATATTCGCGCTATTTGTTTCACCTGTGGCAATCAACCAGAAGGATTTTATCATAGGTTGACTGGCGGGCAGTTGCTCCATTTGCTGCACTTGCAATGTCACCGCAAGGGTCTTAGCTTCAACGCTTAGCTGCGAACTCAGTAACTTAACTTGGTAATCGCTCACCAGCTTAGTGGCTGTTTTCACAGCGGCATTGTGGAAAAGCCCGACACCTTCAGGATTAGTGCTATCAGGGTGGCAGCCGCTACAGCCCTGTGCCCATGGGTTGGCAAAAATTTCCCTGTTGTGGAATAAACCCGCTACAGTACCATTCCAATCTGCGGGGATTTGCGCTTTGTGACAGTCAAGACACGCGGTTTTACTGGGGATATTACTATTGCCACTTTGCGCCGTTGCGCCGGGAATATGGCATTGCTGACATTGGGTCATATCACCGGGAAAGGTCACATTGGCGTAGTCATATAGCTGCCCCTTGTAACCTACAATTTGATATTTGGCTTGGTGGATCTGGTGTGTCAATGTCGCCATATCAAGGCTATTACCCGTTTCAGGATCGCCAGAGTAAGTCGTGTGACAGACAACGCAGCCCTCAAAGGCAAAACGTTTATTGCCGTGCATCAAAAGGCGAGTATCGGTATTGGCTAAGTCTGGGTTATGGCATCGAAAACAGGCTTGTTCCGGCGCGATCACTTTACGGCCCATATCCGCCGCGACTGTCTGTCCTGTGGCGGGCACAAAATCGTACACGCTGTTGATCAACTGAGTGTCGATTGGGCTATTTGCGAACGGTTTTAACTCTAGGTAAATCCTGTGGGTGAGCTCAGGCGAGTACTGGGTATCTATCCCAGTAAATTGTGAGTAACCCGTGAGTGGTTTACTCAAAGTGTAACGGTATTGGCCCGCGCCTAAGGAGGTTAGACACGCCGTTTTACAGTTGCTTTCAATGCCTGCTTGCCACTGAGTCTGTGCATTCGCTTGGGCATTTGTTGCAGGTTCTACTTGATTATTGATGTAACTGGTCCATTGCAACGCAGCATCTGTCGCGCTTGCTGCAGAGTTAGTGACTTCAGCGCCAGTTGTTGCCATAGCATTCGCCGCGGCTTGGGTGATTTGATAGTGCTCCTGCGGCGGTGCTAATTTGGCAATACCGACACCTAAGGTATCTAGCTCCTTCAGGTTTTCTAGCCCTGTGACCGCAATACCATTGGCATTGCTGAGGAAGAAATCGACCTGTACATGGGTTTGCGCATCGATAACCACATTTTCTATTGTCGCTTTGAGTGTATCCGCTTGTTCAATGCTGATACTCACAATCCCTGGTGGACCTTCTTTCCCATCGTCACCATCGGAACAGGCTGTCATCAGACAGACTGCGACTGCCATTGGCGTAAAGATTTTCCATTGAGAACGGGTATTCGTTTTCATCATTTTCCATTCCTTTTTAATTAGATTCTGTCGGGACTCTAATCGGAATGTATGCGGTATAGATATTAACTTAGTTATGAGTCGAGTTGCACTTAATTAACCAAATTTAAAAGTTATTTGTTAATTATATTAAGGTAATTTGAAGTGAGGTATTATTTAAATTTGCTAGATGTTGAATTGTTAATTCTTGAAAACGTTACTCTGATGCATGTCGTGTAACTTGATCTAATAATGCCCCAATATGGGTAATTGTGACGCAGGTTAAAAATCAAAGACATAATTACTTTAGCATAAATTGTCGGGAATCAAAGTGTATGCATATTTTAATTATATTGCTTTGACTAATAAAGGATCAAATATGATTACCAGAAGAGGAATGCTTAAAGGCGGTATGGGCGTTGCTGTCGGTACAGTTTATAGCGGAACATTAATAAGTTTTCTGACCGGTTGTGGCAGTGACAGTAATAGCCAAGAGATAGTAGAAGTCATGCCTGGTGGACTCATGGTGGTGAACCCTACGGTTTGTGTTAGCTGCAGACGCTGTGAAATTGCCTGTGGTTGGAACCATGAAGGGGATAGCAGTCCGACACTTGCCCGCGTCAAAGTAGAAAGAAATATGAACTATGGCCCACATGGTGTGCAATTTGACTATGAAATACAACGAGGAGAGTGCGGCGATAAAACCGTTGTTCCTTCCACTTGTCGCCACTGCGAAGTTTGCACTGAAGTTTGTCCACAGCAAGCTATTTCAACGAACGAACAAACTGGCGCCAAAGTGATTGATGAAGAACGTTGTGTCGGATGTGGTTATTGTGCAGATAAGTGTCCTCAGCAAGTCATTAAAGTTGTTCGCAGTAAAATGAAAGCCGTCAAATGTGATTTATGTAACGGTAAACCTGCCTGCGCGCAAGTTTGTCCTACAGGTGCAATTAAATTTTATAACTGGGAAGAGGCTGAAGCTGCATTAGAACAATACGAAAAATATACCGGCTTAGTTTCTTAAATTCAGGAGAAATAATATGAGTGATAAAATAGGTGGTTGGGCGGGTAAAGTCCTCAGAGTTAATTTAACAACTAATCATATATGGTATGAGCCAATCAATAAATATTATGACTATATCGGTGGTATGGGTATTGGTTATAAAATATTGTGGGATGATCATAAGGATAATATTACTGCAATCGACCCAGATAATATTATTGTCTTTTCTGCCGGGCCATTAACGGGTTCAGGCGTTATTTGTACTGGACGAACAACCATTACTTCCCGTAGTCCCGTAATTGAAAAACATCTGATTGCCGATGGTCATTTTGGTGGGCATTTTTCACCCGCAATGAAATTTGCGGGTTTCGATGCGATAGCAATAGAGGGGAAAGCGAGCAGTCCTGTGTGGCTTAAAATTGTGGATGATAAGGTCACGATTGAACCTGCCGATGCCCTATGGGGTAAAGGTATATTTGATACCCACGCTATGATCGCGCAAATGATGGGACCCAATGCACAAGTCGCTGCGATTGGCCAAGCGGGTGAAAACCAAGTGCCTCTTTCTGTCATTATGACTCAGGGCGGGCACTCAGCAGGTGGTCATGGCTCGGTAATGGGGTCCAAAAATTGTAAAGGGATCGGCATTATCGGCACTGGCGCCGTTAAAATCGCCGCCAATAATGAAAAGATGCGTGCCTTAGATGACCATATTTTAGGTATTATCGGTGCCAACAATAATGGTGTCGTTCCCTCAACGCCGCAATCTTGGGCTGAGTACTCAGCACCCATCAGCCGCTGGAAATCTCGGCCCGGTTTGAAGTGGGGCGCTGCCGATCAAGAAATCGATTTAGGCGAAGTGCCATGGAATGAACGCAATCGTATTGGGTTTCGAACTTCGATGGCAGAAAGCTACATAGGTGTGGAATACGCCAATAAGTGGATGAAGCGTACGGGAGGCTGTCATTCATGCCCTATACGTTGCTTCTGCGAGCTAAAAGTCCCTGAATTGAAAAGCAAATACGGTCGTAAAACCGAACATATATCTAACGTCTGTATGGGATTCCTCGTACCACAGTATTTAATGGGCACCAAAAATGGTACAGAAGCACATGCGATGGCGGGCGCTTTAGGGGCTCATATTCTCGATGACTATGGTATTTGGTGTAACTATGGCTCCATTTCGCATCTATTTAAATTCCTAAAAACAAAGGATATGTTTAAGCATTTATTACCTGAAGATGAATTTAACAGTATTCCTTGGGCGCTCTGGGATAACCAAGATCCCGCTTTCTTACTTGATTTTTATCGCCGAGTGGCGTTTAAAGAAGGTGAAATTTCCCATATGGCCGACGGCTTATATGATTTGATCAAGCGTTGGGGGTTAGATGGAACCAATCCCAAGTTAGGTAATTGGGATATTCATAAAGAAAGTGCCACTAAGGTATTCAACAAAAAAACCAATGCTGCCGTGCACCATGCCAGTGAAACCGCGGGTCAGGTGGGTACGTTAATCAACGTCGTCTTTAACCGTGATGCTCAGTGCCATTCCCACATCAACATAGTTAACAGTGGTTTGCCACACGATATGACAGTGGCAATTGCCGAGAAAAAATGGGGTGAAGGTGCATTCGATAAGGTGAATTGGTATACCCCAATCAATGCGGCTAAGATCCGTTTTGCAAAATGGTCGCTGGTGAAAAACGTATTACATGACTCTCTGACACTGTGTAACTGGATGTTCCCATTGTTGGCATCACCGGATAAAAATCGCAACTATGAAGGCGATAGCACCATTGAATCGCAGATGTTCAGTTTAGTGACTGGGATTGAAACCACAGAAACGGAATTGGACTTTAAGGCGGAAAGAGTGCTGCATTTACACCGTGCCTTAACCGTATTGCAAATGAATGAAAGCAATATGCGCGAAGAGCATGATGTGCTCAGTGACTGGGTTTATGATTTGAATCCAGATAAAAACTTCGGTCAAGAGGGCACCATCAAGATGGACCGCGCTGACATGCAAACGGCGCTGGACATGTTCTATGAAGCCTTTGGTTGGGATATTCAAACCGGTGCGCCAACTCGGGCCACGCTCGACAAGTTTAGCCTAGGTTTTGTTGCCGATAGATTGGCGGCGCGAGGCCTGTTACCCAGTTGAACACTATAGTTGGACACTATGATTGAACTTGTCGGTTATATCAGGGTATTTAGCCAACACGGACGCTTAGTCACGGCGGAGCAAATCGCCGCCGTGGCAGGGCTCGAGTGGGATAGTGAGCAAACGGTTAACAGTTATATTCGCCTGATCCTCAATGAGGCTTACAAGGATGTGCAGATGCGTTTGTCGGATAAGCGGTATTTCTTCTATTCCGACAGAAGCATAGTTGAACGTTACGCTGAGCAATGGTTAGCGTTGGAGCGGGGTGAAGCGTTTGAGGCGATTATTGCCCAGATCCGTCGCAATAGTTGCCGCCATACTGAGGTCTATCTGGAGAGTGTACTGACGTTTGCCCCCTATCTTTATGATGAGCCTACATTAGCCAATGTGCGTGAGCAATTACCACAACAGCTTGGGGCCGAGGATATCCATTATGCAGTGGATAATCAGGGGAAAGGTTATTACTACTCGACTCTGGGATTGAGTCACAGCTATGCGGCCGTCCTCGCTAATTATGATCCTTGTGAATGGTCAAACTGAGATTCTGCGACCTCATTGATATTGATTAAGCGCCTTCGGGCGCTTTTTTATCGCAATATCTCATATAGCTAGCGTGAGATTAGCTTGCCAGCGTTTGAGTGTACTTTTTGATGATTTCGTCAATTTTACCATTGGCCTTCAGTGTCGCTATGGCTTGATTGATGGCAGGAAGCAAATCGGCATGTTCTTTTCGTAACCTAAACACTAAGTCACCATCAGAATGCACTGCCGCCAGTGCGACAGGGATCCGCAACTGAGTCGACCAATACAAGGCTGGGTAATTACCAGCAATAACGGCATTGACTCTGTGTTTATCTAAGGCTTTGATCAGCTCCTGCTCTGAGGTAAAGTCTGCGCGGATAAAATCTTTATCGTCGTGATATAAATAACCGCGCACTGTACCTATTTCTTGGCCTTTTATCTGGCTGATATCTTTATATTTACTGATATTCTCTGGTAATGTGACCACATATTCAGTGATTTGCATTATGGGGGCCGATTTGACAAACAGCGGCCCTAAATCCTGCTTTTCAAACCAACTGGGGCTGACGATATCAAAGTCGAGTTGACCGGTTTCTAGCGCATTATTGGTGCGCTTTGGCGGCAGGGCGAGGATTTCACCTTTGATTTCAGCCATAGATAAAATCATCGGAATAAGCTCAGTGATCATCCCCGGCGCCTCGGCTTTATCACCGATAAAATACGGATACCAAGAATAGGAGCCAGTGATATTGTATTTGAGCTGTTCCGCAAAGGCGTGCTGTTGAGTCAAGCAAAGGGTGAACAAGGCAAATCGAACTAAGTGTTTATACTGCAAACATCGCTTAACCATATTGCTTTTATCCTTGTTATCTCTGCTTTAGCTAAGACCTATCCGATGGTCATTCTATCTAAACTGTGTGAATGAATTGTTTATTGGATCACAATCAGTCACATCCGCCATATTTAAGCTATTTTCTGCTTTTCGCTATTACACCTTAAGCCAATAGCTGACACAAAGCTGGTTGCTGATTATTAGGGAAAATTTGATAGGTTTTATGGTGCTTAATCAAGCTGGTTTTCTTATTGCCTTGGCTCAGTAATAACCCATGGGACAGGGCGATACGCGTTAGTGTCTGTTCATCGGCACGGACATATAAGTTGATTGGCTTGATCAGCTGATTGTCTTTAATATGTTGATTAAATTCTTTGGCATCAATCACTAAGCTAGATTGACCATCACCATCGAGTTTCAGCTTGGCACTGATTTCAGTGTCAGTAAAGACTAACCAATCGGCTTGTTTTAAGGTTTCTATCATGGCATTTAATGCCGTGCCTAAAGCGGGCTCTGATGTCTCAACAGATTGATATTGATACACTATCCTTTCTAGTAAACGCTTGAGTTCGGCGCCCGCACCTTGGCTGCGAGCCAAACGTATCCAAGCCGTGAGATCGTCGGCTACCAATTTAGAAAAACGTTTTTCCTTTAAGGACTCGACCATCCAATTACACAAAAAATGACTTTCCTGCGCAGAGGTGCGCTGGGCTTTCTTGGTCTGTGCTGAAGCGGTTAAATCGGCAAGACCCGCAAGGGCGAGTTCGAGCACAGCTTGGTTATAGGTTTGAGAATTCATTATGACTCCGCCGCGGGCTGAAGTGATGTTATCTATTTGAACTTGGACGATATTGATTGCGGCGGAGCTAGTTTAGCAAAGCGGTCGTTAAACCGATATTTATTCTTGCGATCCCACCAAACTCGCGGCGGTTAAAATCAGCTTTGGCGCGGGCCTCACTTTGTAGTTAGGGTTGATATATTGAAAATGAATTAATCCCTTGTCGTCGCTGATATAAATGGCGGGTACAGGTAAGACTAAACGTTTGGCACCTTCTGGGGTGATCCATAAAGGATTCTCGAGATTAAGGCGTGCGGTATAGGTTTCAGTCACCTTTTCGCTAGTGTAAAAAGCTAAACCAAAGGCTTGGGATGCCAGCATTTTTTCATCGGAAAGCAGCAGATATTTAAGTTCATTTTTTGCCGCCGAAGCCTTAAGTTGAGCAGGCGTATCGGGTGAAATCCCCACTAACTGAAAGCCCATTTTTAATAACTCAGGCTCAATCGCTTTTAGTTGCCCCATTTGATTGTTACAAAATGGGCACCAGCCACCGCGGTAAAAGAAAAAGATGGTCGGTTTTTGCTGGGTTAATTCTGCTAAATCGACCGTTTTGTCATTGATATCTTGTAAGTTTACCTTAGGGATTTGCTGACCATTAAGTAGCGGACTGATGGAAAACTCATCCTTAGCAATGGGTTGCGCCATAGCCGTTAGACTTGTTAGTAGTAAGATGGTTGTGAAGTAAAACCTGTGTAACATCGAAGCTGTTTGCATATAAAGTCCTTAATTTGGTTTTGTTTTCTTCGTTTTTTAAGTCGTTGTTGTTAATATTTCCCTCGTTTTAGACAAAGAGATATTGCGTAAATCTGTATTTGTTATGCCTTACTCGCTTATAGAGTGGTTCGAGTTAGCACTAAACGGGTATGAGCATTAAAAGAGCGGCAATTGCCGAACATTCTTACAAGTCAATGCAGATGATTGCACAAATGTGATATCGATTGAGTTTGTTGGTGAGGTATTTATAACGGTAACCATTTGGATTTTATCGCGATTACAGCGTAGTGTTAGAGTGGTTAAAACGAGTGAGCGACAAGCTGATGGGGCAAGCCTTAATTGATGCAGTGGTAAAACACGATATTATTACCGTAAAACAGTTGATCAAACAGGGTGTTGATCTCGAATATGTCGACTCACAAAATATGACGGCTTTATTGCATTGCTGCCAACTTCAATTACTCGATATTCTCATGTTACTGTTTGAAGCTGGGGCCGATGTCCATCATGCCAATAACTTAGGTCACCTTCCTGTTGAGCTGGCCCATTGGCATGGCGAGTTTCATATAGGGAGTTATACCGCCACGAGTCAAAAAATGGTGAAGTATTTAGAGCGCTATGGTGGCGTTCAACGTGGTCATCGATAAATTGTATTGCACTTCAATATTCAATCACGGGAGCTGTAAATGGATAAGGGATTATTTAAAATATTAAAGAAAATCTATTTTAAAAAGTCTTATATCAAAGACGAAAATGGATATATGCAAAGAATAGATAATGGGGACCAGTTTGATTGTGAGTCTGGGACTACACACTATTCTAATGACGGTTTATCTAATGCAGAAATACTAACACTTGAAAAAAGTGGTTATCCTGTCAATCAGATAATCAAATATAGTCATGATGAATGTATTAACGCTTATAAAACGTTGCTTGAGCATCCTCACTTATCGATTGAGAATTTGATTTCGGCATATATATGTGGCTTTTCAAGTTTTCCAAGAGGAAGACAACCCATATTAAGTTATTTGTTCGCTCAAGCGGTTCCAGAACATAAAATGGTCAGCGAAGGGGATGTTTGCCCCGTTTGCTCAATAAGAAGAAATGTTTGGATAGAAAAAGGGCATAAAATATTCAGTTGTTATGCTGGGAGTGTATGGAATGAAAGGTGGTGTGGTAATCTCGTTGAATTAGAGGAGTTTACTGCCATTTCACCTTGTACTCCGACGTCAGAGGATATCAGTATATTGATATCGTTAATCGATATGATCCGTCAAGCTCCTCAAGATGAAACACCCGGAAAATTAGAACAGCGCATCAAGAAAGCTAAAATTATTCCTAACTATGAGAAATATAGTTTTCGCGGACAATTAATGGTATTGGCTGAATTGGGAATTATGCCAAATCCTTATGTAAAACCTTTATATGATGGATTCACCCATTTTACCGATATCTGTAGTGTGAAATACCCTGGAAGTACTCGATCGGATATTATGCTTCCTCTCGCGGGGTGGCGAGGCGAAAATAGTATAAATGAAACAAGACTTCAAGCGTTATTGGGTAACATAATACGGTGAGATAAAGGTTACCAAGGTTATTATTGAGTGAGTATAAAAAAGCGTCCGGTTATGGACGCTTTAAAATCGCTGTTTTATCAATATTGACAAACACTGATAATATCAATCAACGGATAATTACTTAAGTTTTTTTGCCTTGCTCGGTGCTTGACCAACCTTCATTTTTACGCGGCGGCCCTGCATGTTTTTCTCAGCAGCAACTTGAGCGCCGACGTTGTCGGTTCTTTGTTGCTTTTTGGCAAAACTGCGGCGGGTTTGTAATTGCTTTAATAGCAATTCGCGGCTGCCAACTTCATAACCTGGCACAGTGACACGGCGAATCTGTTGGCCAATCAATTTTTCGATATCGGCTAACGTGCGCTCTTCTTCGCGGCTCACAAATGAAATGGCTACGCCTGTTTTTCCTGCACGGCCTGTACGACCGATACGGTGTACATAATCTTCTGCGAGGAAAGGTAAGTCATAGTTGACTACGTATTCAAGGCTTGGGATATCCAGACCTCGGGCGGCGACTTCGGTGGCAACCAGCACCCGAACATCACCCGCCACAAACTCACGCAGTGCGCGGCGACGACTGCCTTGGCCTTTTTCACCGTGGACCACTTCAGATGGGATACCATCTAAGTTTAATTCTTTGACTAGCGTATCGGCGGCTTCACGGGTCGCAGTAAATACCAATACCTGTTGCCAGTTTTTCTTGCCGATAAGCTCAGAAAGCAGTTCGCGTTTACGGCGTTGTTCAACCGGATAAACCACTTGGCTAACGGTGTCGGCTGTAGTGTTTTGTTTATCAACGCTGATCACTTGCGGTTTAACCATCATGTCGTTGGCGAGTTTTTTCACCGCACTTGAGAAAGTGGCCGAGAATAACAAGTTTTGACGTTTCTTATTTACCGCTTGAAGGATTTTTTGGATATCGGCGCTAAAGCCCATGTCGAGCATTCGATCGGCTTCATCTAGCACTAAAAAGTCGACGTTCGACAGGCTTAAGTTACAGGCGGTAAGGTGCTCAAGTAAGCGACCTGGGGTGGCAACAATCACATCGGCGCCGCGTTTCAGCTTTTGCGCTTGAGTCTCAATCTTTACGCCGCCGTAAATGGTTAAGACACTGAAGTTTAAGTACTTGCAGTAAGCCGTAACGTTGTCTGCCACTTGAGCTGCAAGCTCACGGGTCGGCGTAAGGATCAATACGCGGGCATTTGACTTTAGCGTTTCGCTTGGCTTTTCAACCATCTTTTGCAGGATCGGCAGCGCGAAAGCGGCGGTTTTACCCGTACCGGTTTGGGCACTGGCTAAGACATCTTGGCCGCGGCGGATAGCAGGTATCGCTTGCTGCTGAATAGGCGTCATTTGTTGATAACCGCAATCTGAGATAGCGCGCAAAATCTCGGGGGAAAAACTAAAAGATTCAAATCTCATTTTGGATTCCTATCGTTCACTTATTCAAACATTCAAGCGCCGCTAGCCTCTTTATCACTTGTCTAAAGGAGAGAGGTGTATCGGCTGGCTCATTCTTCCACACAGATTTTATAAGAAAAATGGCGGGCGCGGAGTATAGCAAAAATTTCGGTTAAAACCTGTACTTTTTAGTGTTTTGGCATTTTATCTGCATCATTTCATCAGGAGGGGATAAAAGGCTTAGTACTGGTTCAGGTGGG
The DNA here is from genome assembly GCF_015767295.1 of Shewanella sp. DW31. NCBI lineage: Bacteria > Pseudomonadati > Pseudomonadota > Gammaproteobacteria > Alteromonadales > Shewanellaceae > Shewanella > Shewanella sp. DW31. The sequence goes on along the minus strand of NZ_JADWMP020000026.1, from coordinate 43,860 downwards.
CTAGGTCTTATTGATCTATACAAGGGTTGAGTAAAATATGGACTCAACAATACGGATTAAAGCTCGCTATATTAGAAAATACCGCAACCTAGGCTGCGGTATTTTGGATCTTGTATTTATGTTTAACCGAAGGTGCGCCTCAGGCCAAGGGCTTTTTCGGCGTTGTGTTTAAGAAGATGGGCTGCATCACCAATCAGATGGGTTGCGGCTAAGTTCTCGGCGCTGGCATGGGTGATGGAGTGAATATTACTGGCGATCTCATTGACCACTTGACGCTGTTGATCGGCTGCCACTGCATTTTGTTGGGCAAAGGTGTGGATATCACTCACTTCTTGGTAAATGGTGTTTACATTGTCGGCGGACAGTTGAATATCGCTGGCACAACGCTCCGCATGTTGACGGCTTTGTTCCATTTCTTTGGCCCATGCATTGAGCATAGTGAACATCTTATCGACACTCTTAGAAATACTGTTGGTCGATAGCTGGGTTCTGCTCGACAGGGCGCGAACCTCATCGGCGACCACGGCAAACCCACGGCCTTGTTCACCCGCACGGGCAGCTTCAATCGCGGCATTGAGGGCGAGGAGATTAGTTTGCTCGGCAATAGAGTCAATTTCGCCCATCGCATTAGCGACTTGCTCGGCTTCTTTATTTAATTGATGGGCATTGTTGGTGGCATCGGCAACAGACTTTGCCAGTTGCTCCATTTTTTGAGTGTTGGCCTTCATGTTGGCACTGCTTTTAAGGCAGAGATCATAGGCGGTATTGATGCTGGTGGACGTGAGATGTGTATTCTGCGCCACTTCTGTGATGGTTGAACTCATTTCTTCCATCGCGCCAGAGAGCTGTTCTAGCTGACTTTTCTCTTGATCTAGGCTGACATAGGTTTGCTCGGTCGCGACCACTAATTGATCGGCAATTGCATGCAATTGATTGGCTTGATCTTGGGTACGCCCAAGTACGCCATTCATTTTGGCCTGTAGCATGATGAGCTGGAAATCGAGGATAGAAGAGGTATCTGCACCCGAGTAAATGTAACGACTGATAGAGTCATATTTGGTTTGCATTTCAATCAGTTTAGCGGGAATACGAAAAGCCTCATCGTAGAAAATGGCGAGGTTTAAACTCATCAGAATCGCCCCTGCGATAATTACGCCCCAGCCCCAAAAGTAGCCAGCGATCAGTAAACCTGTGGAGGCTACAACCGCAGATACGATACGTTTTTGCATTAAACTTAAGGGTTTAGGAATGGATTTGTCTAATTTGAGTCTTTGGTAAATCTCATTAGCTTTCGTGACGTAGGCGGCTTGAGGCTGAATGCGCACCGATTGGTAACCGACAATAGTGCCGTTTTCAAACAAGGGCGAAACAAAGGCATCAACCCAATAGAAGCCACCATTTTTACAGCGGTTCTTGACTATGCCGCGCCAAGATTGGCCCGACTTAAGTTTTCCCCACATTTCTTTAAAGGCGGCGCTCGGCATATCCGGATGGCGCACCATATTGTGTGCACTGCCAATCAATTCTTGATCGCTATAGCCTGAGACTTCGGCAAAACGGGCGTTAACGTAAGTGATGATACCGCGAGTATCAGTGGTGGAAATGAGTTCATCTTGTGGTGTTAAGCGGATTTCTTGATCTGATCTCTGTGTATTAACTATTTTATTCGCTGAGGCGTTACTCTGGCTCATTTAGTGTGTCCATTCAGGGCCGATGTGGTTCATTAGGGTTCAGGGCGCGGTGTTAGGCGCGAATTTTCTTGTGCTGACTCTCATCGGAGTAAGCTTGTTATGTGATAAGAGTATCATTTTTGTGTGGGTATAGGAGAGCGGTTTCTCATGGCTGATAGGTGAAAATCAATCGTTCGTCGTATTTATAAGCTATTGCAATATATAAAGTTTTTAAGTAGTGAGAATATGATGTTAAACGAGCGTTTATCCTGTTAAATCGTTAATTCTAGTATTTTGTATAGGGTTATTCTTTTATGTCTTGAGTGGGTATTTGTCATTCATCTTAAATATAAATTATGTTCGATGATATTGGGCTAATGTCGTTGATTCGGCTTGATATCGCAGTATTCATGGAGCGCTTTATTGGCCTTAGTCTATTCTTTAATGGGCAACAAAAGATGGCTTATTTTTCCTTGCTTCAGTGGTGTATCTTGATTTTGCTCTTCTAGTTTATTAGCTCACAGCGGGAATGCTACATAAGAGGAACTTCCCATGGCGATATCACTTAGGCGTGGTGTAACTAAATTAGCCACAGCGTCCTTGGGAACAGCGGCGGCACTGCCACATTGGCGACGTTTGATCTTTGAACGTTTATTTGGCTTTCTAGCGATTCTCTGCGTGCCCGTATATATCACTAGTGTGTATTTATGCGTCATCGCCGATCTCTGGTTTATGGTGGTATTTGATACGCTGGCTTATCTGTTTTTACTGCTTTTACTGTATTTTCCTAAGCTTGCTGATAGTACGCGTTTTGGCGGTGGCTGCTTGCTGGGTTTTGCTATCGGCATCGGTTTTTTAATTGCGATTGGCCCTTCGGGAGCTGGTTTTTTCTGGTTATTTATTTTCCCGCCGTTAGTCGGTATTTTTTTAGGAAATCGAGCCAGCTTATATGCCCAGTGTTTGAATGGGCTAAGTTTGGTATTGATTGGTTTTGCCTATCATTTTAATTGGCTCAATTGGCCTGAAACCCAAGGTTATAGTGTCGGTATTTGGGCCGTTGTCGTGGTCAATTTTATCGTGACCAATGCCATGTTGACGTTAACCATCACTTATTTATTAGGTAAGTTGGCTGACGCACTCGATTCAACCTTAGCATCACGCCAAGCTACCGTATTAGGCTTAGCTAAACTCGCCGAATACAGAGATAACGAAACGGGCGCGCATTTGCTACGTATGCGGCAGTATTCGAAAATGCTCGCGTCGCAGCGACTACTGGCCGCCAATCCTCCTGCAGAATTGAACGAAGATTATATTCAAGACATTAGTTTGTCGGCCATTTTGCACGATATAGGTAAAGTCGGTATTGCCGATGCGATTTTGCTTAAACCGGGTAAATTAACGCCGCAGGAGTTTGAGCAAATTAAAGCTCATCCTGTGATCGGGGGACAAGTGCTACGCAGTTTGTTGGAATATGCGCCCCAATGTACTTTTATTCAGATGGGCCGCGATATTGCTTCGGGTCACCATGAAAAGTGGGATGGTAGTGGTTATCCCCTTGGTTTGAAAGGTGAAGATATTCCGCTTTCGGCGAGGATAGTGGCCCTAGTTGATGTTTATGACGCGCTGACTTCTCCCCGATGTTATAAGCGGCCCTTTAGCCACCAAGAGGCTATCGACTTAATTATTGAAGGCAAAGGTCAGCATTTCGACCCTGAATTAGTCGATTGTTTTATTGAAATTCATCAGGACTTTGAAGTGTTGTCTAAAGCATCGCTGGATGATGCTTATCAGCCGATGGCACAACCTACTATGGTTTAGCGACTCATGTTTTTAAATCGTGTTTTGAAATCATGGTTTTGAAATCATGGTTTTGAAATAAGGCGTGGGTTTTAAAACACACAGATAGCGCTAAAAAAAACGCCCAATGCTAATTGCCTTGGGCGTTCTATTTTATAGTGCGTAAGTGACTAAAATAACGACTTAAATCGCTACTTATCAGCGGAGTGCTAAATTGCTTTAGTCACTTGAGTTAACCAAGCCAATTCATCCCCTGACATCAACGGAGAAAGTGTATTGAATACTTGCTGATGATAAGCATTAAACCAGTCTATTTCCGCTTGCGTTAACAGGCTCTTATCAATAAGGCGCGCATCCATAGGGATCATAGTCAACGCATCGAATTCATACATTTCACGCTCAGCCCCTTTAAGTGCTTCACAGTGTTGCACTACGACGAGGTTTTCTAAGCGAATGCCAAAACTCTCAGCGCGGTAGTAACCCGGCTCATTGGAAAGCACCATGCCGGGCATCAATGCGATACCGTTGACATTTTTACCTATGCGCTGTGGACCTTCGTGCACACTTAAAAAGTGGCCCACACCATGGCCTGTGCCGTGGTCGTAATCAAAGCCATGTTGCCATAAATATTGGCGGGCGAAAGCGTCGAGCTGCTGGCCTGAGGTGCCTTTCGGGAATCGTGCTTGGTCGAGGGCAATATGACCTTTTAGCACCAGCGTAACCATTTTTTTATGCTCATCGGTCACTTCACCTATCGCAATGGTACGGGTCACATCTGTCGTGCCATCAATATACTGAGCGCCAGAATCCACTAAGTAGATGCTGTCCATTGTCATCATGGCTGGTGTGCCATTGTTGTGATTGTAATGGCACATAGCGGCATTAGGACCGGCAGCTGAAATCGTGTCGAAACTTGGCTCGCGGTAACGCTCATCTTCTAGGCGAAAGCTTTCCAATTTATCCGCAAGGGTGCCTTCATTGTGCATGCGATTGGCTGCCACTTCGGCATCGAGCCATGCAAGGAATCGACTCACGGCGACGCCATCGCGGATATGGCAGGCACGCATGCCGGCCAGTTCTGCGGCGTTTTTCTGCGCTTTAGGTAAAGCGACAGGATCGATTCCAGCTATCAATTTTGCTCCTGCCTCACGGGCAATGTTTTGCGCCCAAGCGTTTGCAGAATTCGGATCGGCAAGTAGTTTTACATCCTGCATGCTGGCGAGTGTATCGGCAAGAGATGCCTCGCCCTTAAAGCTTACGCCAGCACCAACATGCTCCTCAATGCCCTCTGGGAGTTTGCTTAAATCGGTGAAAAGCTGCATATCGCCATTGGCGTGGAGCAGGGCACTGCCGAGTACAACGGGCAGGCGCGGTACATCATTGCCGCGAATGTTGAGTAGCCAGCAGAAAGAATCTAAGGCGGCGATTAAGGCAACATCACCACCGGCTTTTTTTACTAAGGTACCAATTTCAATGCGTTTTTGCAGGCTGGTTTTACCTGCACTCTCGTTGCTAAACAAAGTGATAGGCGCGTTCGACTGTGCTGGGCGATTCTGCCAATGCAAATCGATAGGGTTTTGTTCAACTGCAACTAATTCGATTTGGGATTTATTTAAGGTTGCTTTGGCATTTTCATACCAAGCTAAGGTGTGTAAGCGCGCATCGAAGCCGACGCGTGACCCCGCTGGTAGCGTGTCACATAACCACTCAATTTGTGGTGTATCGGTTAGGCTTTCATAACTGAAAAGTGTGGCATCGACTTGCAAACGAACTTGAACCGTATAGCGGCCATCGGTAAATATTGCGGCTTTATCTTTCAATACGATAGCCATACCCGCCGAACCGGTAAAGTTGGTTGCCCAGTACAAACGTTCGTTATGTGCTGGCACATATTCGCCCAGATATTCGTCGGCACGGGGAATAATAAAAGCATCGAGATTAGCAGATGTTAATTCGTTACGAATAGCACCGAGACGGTTAGCGATTGATTGTGACATATGGGCTCCAATTAAGACTGGCATGCTATGCGAGTCGGTAGGCGAAGATCGCCTAAGGATGAGTAGGTTTATGTTGATTTGAGTTTTAACCGGCTCGGATTATCGCAAGTCTAGCGCGCTAGATGCAAGGGTAGCGAATAAAGGATTTTGTATACAATCGTGAATTTGTGCAGGTAAGACGCTTGAGGTTATGGGGTTTGTTGTTAATTTATTTATGTGATTTTGAGCATGGAAAGTGAATTAAATAAAAGGTTGGTCATGTTTTAATTAGGACTTGTTCCTTACAAATTAGCAACTTAAGTTTTATTCAATCGCTAACATTTGGACCCTATGCTAACATTTGCCATCTCTACTCGGGGTCAGAGTGGGGCACATGTATCAGTGGAGTAAGCGATGCAAATACTAACAATAGATGTGGGCGGTACCAAAGCCCTGTTCGAACTTCAGCTCGCGGGACATACAGAACAATATAAAATCCCCACAGGTGAAGGTTTTAAAATTGAAGAGTTAAATAATCAAATTGCGGCGTTTGAACGTGATTATGATTTACAGCATTACCAACTAGCGATTGCCGTACCTGGACTGGTACAAAATAATCGTTTGGTTTCTTGTAAATCTTTACCTGGACTTAATGGATTGAGCTTCGATACAGTCAAAACCCAGGGTAAGCTTAAGTTTATCTGCAACGATATCGATGCGGGTATGCAAGCGATTTGTGATGCCAAATATGCCTGTGAGTTATTGGTCATGTGCGGCACTGGGATCGGTATGTCTATTGCTTTTAATGGACAAGTCTTTACGGGAGCGACGGGCGTGGCGGGGGAGTTGGGGCCTTGTCGCGTGATGACCGAATCTGGCGAGTTTAGTTTAGAGCAACTGGCCAGTGGCGATTCAGTGCGCAGCCGTAAAATCTCCACTCAGGATGATTTATATCGCGCGGGCAGTTATCTCGGCATGGGATTAGCGTGGGCGGTTAATTTATTTAATCCCAATCGAATTTGGCTTGCTGGCGGTATGATGAATAGCGCTCCTTACTACAAAGGCTGTCTCGAAAGCTTAAAGCAAATGGCATTGAGCGCGCCCTTAGCTGAGATGAAAATCAATCGTGTCGATGATATGGAAACCTTGGTTTGCCGCGGTTTATCAGTGATGCTCGCAAGGGACTACCCCCGCGCATAAGGATCATCATGTTGCTCGACAATGGTTTGCGCCATGAATGTTTAGTGATTGAGGTTTAGCAGCATAAGCGACGTAAATTGTGAAATATAAAGCAGGACTTATGATGCCTTTGGCATATCGAGTCCTGTTTTTTTATTTTTAAAGTATTCAGATAATCCTCATTACCCAAAGTAAATATTAGCGATAGTTTAATTTGCATAATTCCTTTCTTATCAGATGTCTAGTTCTATTTACGATTTTAGCCAATAACACAGTTGATAATATTTTGTTGCAATTTTATTGCGCTTACGCTTATTCTGATATTTGCAATGACAACGTTGTCATTGTGTGTAAAAGGCAAACCAGTTGAAAAACTGGGACGCAAAGCCTCCGGTCTAAGGGTTCGTCTGTACCTATGATAGCGGGGATACCACAGGTTTTTCTTCGTGCAGTTGTCAGTCGTTTTGCATGGTTTTAAGAGAGTGCTGTTTCCTGTCTACGCTTTGTTTGTCTTATTGATTCATATAAAAATTCAATAGGGATATCTCATGTTCAAGACTCAAATTTCAACATCAGCCTTGCTAGTGGCATCAGCGCTGGCATCTACCATCAGTGCCAGCGTTTTTGCAGCGGCGCCCGGTAAACCGACTTTAGGTTGGGGCGAAACTAAGTTCGCTATTATTGAAGTGAATCAAGCGGCTACCGCTTACAATCAATTAGTTACGGTGAAAGATGCCGCCGATGTCTCCGTCAGTTGGAACCTTTGGAGTGGCTATGTGGGCAATAAAGCCCAAGTGTTGCTCAACGGCAATGTGGTTTGGGAAGGTCCATCTGGCGCGTCGGGAACCGCTAACTTTAAGGTGAACAAGGGCGGCCGTTATCAGATGCAAGTACAACTGTGTAACAGTGATGGCTGTACGGCGAGCGATGCTAAACAAATCCTGGTGGCTGATACCGACGGCAGCCATTTAGTGCCACTCAATGCTCCCCTAAAAGAAAACAACCGTCCCTATGCTAATAAATCAGGCAAAGTGGTGGGAGGTTACTTTGTCGAATGGGGCGTATACGGCCGTAAATTCCCGGTCGATAAGATACCTGCGCAAAACTTAACCCATATTTTATATGGCTTTACCCCAATTTGTGGTGGTGATGGCATCAATGATAGCTTGAAAGAAATCGAAGGCAGTTTCGAAGCGTTGCAACGTGCCTGTAGTGGTCGTGGTGATTTTAAAGTTGCGATTCACGATCCTTGGGCAGCGATTCAAATACCGCAGGCGGGAGTGAGTGAGCATTCAGATCCTTACAAAGGTAACTTCGGTCAATTGATGGCACTTAAGCAAGCACATCCAGATTTGAAGATTTTACCTTCGGTCGGTGGTTGGACCCTCTCGGATCCCTTCTTTTTCTTCGGTGATAAAACCAAGCGCGATATCTTTGTCGCTTCGGTGAAAGAGTTTCTACAGACATGGAAATTCTTCGATGGCGTTGATATCGACTGGGAATTTCCAGGGGGGAATGGCGCTAACCCAAATTTAGGTAATGCCAATGACGGTGAAACCTATGTGACTCTGATGCGTGAACTGCGGGCGATGCTTGATGAACTAAGCGCCGAAACGGGTCGTACCTATGAGCTGACCTCAGCTATTAGCGCAGGTGACGATAAAATTCACAAAGTCGATTATCAGGCTGCTCAGCAGTACATGGATTACATCTTCTTGATGAGTTACGACTTTAATGGTGGTTGGACTAATACTGAACTCGGCCATCAAACCAATCTGTATGAAGCGAGTTGGGATCCTAATACTCGTTACACCACAGCTAATGGCGTTAATGCGCTGTTAGGCCAAGGCGTGACCCCTGGGAAAATTGTGGTCGGTGCCGCTATGTATGGCCGCGGCTGGACAGGTGTTAATGGCTACAGTGGTAATAATCCTTTTACGGGGACGGCAACGGGCAAAGTGAAAGGTACTTGGGAAGCTGGTGTGGTGGATTATCGTCAGATAGCGAACGATTACATGGGAAGTGGTTGGACTTACAGCTATGACGAAACGGCCGAGGCGCCATCTTTGTTCAAGGCATCTACTGGCGATTTAATCACTTTCGATGATGCTCGTTCAGTTAAAGCCAAGGGGCAATATGTGCTTTCTAATCAACTTGGTGGGCTTTTTGCGTGGGAACTTGATGCCGATAATGGTGACATTCTGAATGCCATGCACGAAGGTTTAGGCCATGGTGAAGGCACCACTCCGCCAGTGAATAAAGCGCCCATTGCCAATGCGGGCGTGGATGTGAATGTCACAGGTCCCGCCGATGTGACGCTCAATGGTAGCGGTTCGCGCGATCCTGAAAACGCTGCCTTAAGCTATCTCTGGACTCAAGTCTCTGGGCCAAGTGTTGCCATCGCGAATGCGGATATGGCGAATGCGACTATTCAACTGGGAGCAACCCAAACCGATGTCGCCTATGGTTTTAGCCTTAAAGTCACCGATCCTGAAGGGCTATTTGCCAGCGATACTGTGCTGGTGACGAACAAGGCTGATACGCCTAATCAAGCACCTGTAGTGACTCTGGCTCCGACTGCGACAGTTGAAGCGGGTAAAACCGTCAGTATAGTAGCGAGTGCCTCCGATGCAGACGGTGATGCCTTAACCTACGCTTGGACTGTGCCCGCAGGCGTGTCGGCAACCGGGCAAAATAGTGCCACGTTAGTAGTTACTGGCCCCAATGTTACCGAAGCGACCCTCTATGGTTTGAGCGTGCTGGTTTCCGATGGTGCCTTAGATGCAAGTGCATCGACGAATCTGACTGTGACGCCAAAAGTGGTCGGCGGTGGTTGCGATGCAACCGATCCCAATGCCGGTAACTATCCTGCTTGGCAAACCAGTGTGGTATACAACACTGGCAATACTGTGAGTCATAGTCAGTTGGTATGGAAAGCAAAGTATTGGACGCAGGGCAATATGCCATCTCGCACCGCAGACCAATGGCAGCTACTCAGCCAAGTTGATCTCGGTTGGGATGCGGGTGTGGTGTATAACGGCGGTCAAACTACTCGCTATAACGGTCGTGTTTGGAAGGCGAGTTACTGGACTAAAGGTGATGTACCGGGTGTTGCAGCAGTATGGGTTGATATTGGCGCGGCAACCTGCCAGTAATCATCCAAAATTTTGAGATTATTGGTTAAAAAATAAAGCCCTGCGAAGATTCAGGGCTTTTTTCTTTATTAAGCGTTAGGTTTTTTTATGAATACAGCCGAATGCGTTAAGACAGACTCATTGAAGACTGATTTAATCAATCTTAAGCAGTTCTACATCAAAAATTAACACAGAACCACCACCAATCTTGCCCGTGCTACGGTTACCGTAGGCGAGTTCACTGGGAATAAAAAAACGCATTTTATCGCCAACAACCATAAGCTGTACGCCCTCGGTCCAACCTTTAATCACCCGATTAAGCGGAAATGCGATGGGTTCGCCGCGATCAACCGAACTGTCAAACACAGTACCGTCAATCAAAGTGCCATGGTAATGGACTGTCACTGTATCGCTGGCTTTAGGATGAACTGTGCCATCGCCCTGAGTTAATACTTGATATTGCAAACCTGAAGCTGTGGTGATCACACCTTCTTTGGTTTTGTTTTGTGTTAAAAACTCATTGCCTAAACGGATATTTTCTTGGGCGGCTTTTTGGCCGTTCATCGAGGTAAAGAAGTAAAAAATCACCCCAGCAATCACCACAACGGCAAGTAACATTTTCATATAAAGAGCACCTTAGTTAATTTTTGCCATATTATCAGTTTTTTAGCATCAGATGCTATCGGCACTCGCGTGTGCGTTGAGCTGGATATCTGGTGCTACCAGTTCAAACCGTTAAAAACTCCCTCAAGACTTTATCCTGCTTTAGAGATCGCTTAATCTGTGGGCTTAAGACTCAATAAAAATTCAATAAAAACAAATAAGAACTAGGGCGTGTTGACGTTTTAGTTCAGATAATAAACAAGGAAAGTCTATGTTAAACAAAGCGGCAAAACCTCTGGTCAAACTCGTCGACCGATATCTACCCGATCCTTATATTTTCGTGCTTTTACTTACCTTAGTCGTATTAATTGCTGCTGTGGTTGCCGAACATAAAACCCCGCTGGAAGTCATCAATTATTGGGGCGATGGCTTTTGGACGCTGTTAAGTTTTTCGATGCAGATGCTGTTAGTGCTGGTGGCAGGATTTATGTTGGCAAGCTCGCCGCCGATTAAAAAGCTGCTCGATGCCATTGCTGGATTGGCTAAGTCGGCACCACAAGCCATTATTTTAGTGACTTTGGTGTCACTGGCCGCCAGTTGGATTAACTGGGGTTTTGGGCTAGTGGTGGGCGCGTTATTTGCCAAAGCCTTAGCTCGCAAAGTGAAAGTGGATTATCGACTGCTGGTCGCCAGCGCCTATTCCGGCTTTGTGGTTTGGCATGGTGGGCTTGCGGGTTCGATCCCATTAACCATAGCGACGGTGGGGCATTTCTCTGAATCGCAAATCGGTATCATCCCCACCAGTGACACCATTTTCGCGAGTTATAATTTATTGTTAGTGGCAATTCTGTTTGTGGTCATGCCCTTAGTAAATCGCTTTATGTTGCCAGAAGAAAAAGACAGTGTTTATGTCGACCCAAGCGCCCTTGATGACAAAGGCGCTGAACTTGATGCTTCGGCGTTAGAGCTTAACTCTGCAAATGTGAGTGATCGTCAGCCTGAAAGCCGTCCTGCGGATAAGTTAGAAAATAGCCGTTTACTCGGCTGGAGTGTAGGTGGCGCTGGGCTTGTATATTTAGGTTATTACTTTTGGGTGCAGGGCGGCAGCTTAAATCTCAATTTAGTGAATTTCTTATTTCTGTTCCTCGCCATACTGTTACATCAAACACCACGCAGTTTATTAACCAGCTTGAATGAGGCCATTAAGGGCGGCGCAGGGATTGTTATCCAATTTCCCTTTTATGCGGGCATTATGGCTGTGATGGTGCAATCGGGTTTAGCCCAAAGTATTTCGGAAGGTTTTGTGGCCATCGCTAGCGCCGAGAGCCTGCCATTTTGGAGCTTTATCAGTGCAGGAATTGTGAATATTTTTGTGCCATCGGGAGGTGGCCAGTGGGCGGTGCAGGCCCCGATTATGTTACCCGCCGCACAGGCTTTAGGTGCTGATGTCGCTCGGGTCGCAATGGCCGTTGCTTGGGGAGATGCGTGGACTAACTTGATTCAACCTTTCTGGGCACTGCCTGTGCTGGCGATTGCAGGCTTAAAAGCGCGGGATATTATGGGCTTTTGTTTAATGCAATTGATGATCACTGGCGTGATTATCAGTATCGCGTTGAGCTGGTTTTAAAGGCAAAGTGACAGCCAATTTTGCATTTTAGAGAAAGTGTAGGGCAATTTTAAATTGCCCTTTTTTATTGGTGATGAATGATTAAAACCACTTTTGTGGGTATTGCCGGCGGCAAAGTAAGTTGTGATATAGCCAACCAAAAGCCAGAATGAGCGCAACACCACTGGCGACGGGCATATACAGAAAATCCCAGTGCTGCGCCGTGAGCATAACGACCAGAGGATTCGCTCCCGCTGGTGGATGCACAGTATGGGTTAGCATCATAACCGCTATGCCTAATCCGACCGCAAGCCCTAAGGCTAGCGGGGAGACTCCTAAAGTATTTAGAATTATCAGTTCAACCAAACTCGTGAGTAAGTGGCCGCAGAGAATGTTTCTCGGTTGAGCGAGTGGACTTTCTGGCAAGGCAAACAACAACACCATAGTGGCACCAAAGGGGGCCATCAACCAAATGGTTTGCGGTGTTAGCTGTTCAAGCGTCGCTAAACTACTGATACACAAAGTGGCTCCACACCCTGCGAGCAAGGCCATCTTTAGATTCTGTGGAATGATTCTTTGCATCTTTTCTCCCATTAATGGCTTGTGTTAAGCCCTTATTTTGATCATGAATTGTGGACGTGAATGTTCAGCAAACCATCGCCGCTAACATGCTGTGGTGTTCCGTGTTCACTCTTGATTTCACTATTAACTTAATTTAGTTACCGAGGAAGACAGATCTGTCTACCTCTGTGGATATTCTCACGAGTAGACTGACCTGTCTACTCGTGAGAATATAGGACTCATATTTGTTAGCTAAGATTTGCTAACAAATGTTTACCAAAGAAGAGGAATGAGTTGATGCAGGGCACTGAGATTCAGACAGGTACGCCATCGGATAAACGGCAGCAATTGGTCACTACCGCATTTAAACTGTTTTATTTTCAAAGTGTGCATGGGGTGGGGATTAATCAGATTTTGCAGGAATCGGCGATCGCCAAAAAGACCCTGTACCACCACTTTGCCAGTAAAGATGAGTTAGTTGAAGCCGTGGTTCGCTATCGTGATGAGGTATTTTATCAATGGCTTAGCGAGCGAGTGAACGCATTGCCAGCGGGACGGGAGGGCATTGGTGGGTTATTTATCGCGCTCGATGATTGGTTTAATCAAAGAGTGCCGCAACTGTGTGAGTTTCGCGGCTGTTTTTTTATCAATGTCAGCGCCGAATTTACTGAGCCGAGTCATCCAGTGCACCAACTCTGCGCCCTGCATAAACTGCGAGTGGCGAGTTTAATTGAACAGCAAGTATCGGCATTGGGCTTGCCAGAAGCCAAGACCCAATTTCTCGTTGCGGCAATAGGTTTACTCAAAGAGGGTGCGACAGTGTCGGCGCAACTAAAAGGTGACACTCAGTCAGCACTCTTGGCGTTGTCTGTGGTTGAGCAGTTGATCGATGCCGCGACTCATGCTGCTTAGACTGCCACTCTCAGATGGCGATTCTTAGATAAGGCGCCTTATATAAAAGCCTTTGTATAAAAGCTCTTACATAAAAGCCCTTAAATAAGAGCATTAGATAAACATATCTACGGCGCCGGTTTTTATGCCATAACCCAGCACGGCTAAGTTAGCGACAACGGTGAGCCAAAAGACGTTTCTAAATGAGGCTTTAACGGACTTGTGTCTTAACAGGTTTTGGGCAAATAGAGCGCCTGGCCAACCGCCCATGAGGGCGAGCAGATGTAATGTGCTTTCTTTAGTGCGCCATTTATTACGTTTAGCGGCGGATTTATCGATGGCATAGGCGATAAAGGTGAGCAGGCTTAGTGTGAGGTACATGCCCGCAATCCCGACTGGCAGCATATGTTGCTGCGCTGCGCCGATTAAGCCAGCAAGAAAAATCACCACCAATAACAGCGGCATAAGGCTTGAGCCTGAAGCGGCTGTATTGGATTTTTGAGTGCGGCTACTTTGGGCGCGATTGTTCTTTGTGCGACTGTTCTGAGCGCGACCGCTTTGTGCTCGACTCTTTTGCGGACGATTGGTTTGAGGTGAAGCGCTGTTGCCCGTTTTAGTAGTTTTTTTGTTCGTCATTATCTGGTATTAATCTCGTGTCAGTGTTTTTAAGCTTGCTTGTGTTCTTGTTATGCCGTGTATTTTTTAAATGTGAGGTGGCGCCACAGTTTCTCCAGCAGCCCTTGCTTGAAATAGCGTAAGTACAGGCTGGCTAACAGTAGTTGCACTACTGAATAAACCAGCGCCATGGCCATGTATCCCCATCTATCTAAGCTCAATAGCAATTCGGGAGCTAAGTGTCTAAACACTAACACGCCAATGATGGATTGCAGAATATAGAGACTAAACGCGAGTTTGCCTACATTTTGCAACGGAGTCAGTATATTAGGATTATTATGGCAAACCTTAACTATAATATGGATGTAAATCAGCGCCATAGGAATAGCACTTAGCATGATTAATACATCTGAAAACGCAACGAGAATAGTATTTTTCGTTAAACCTAAGATGGTATCAAGCAGTGATAGCGTTACGCTTGCTAGCACTAACTTTACCAGTACCGATTTGCTAAAACCCCGCTCAAAAGTCCCCTGTTGATACAAGGCCATGCCGAGCAACATCAAGCCAGCCGTAAACCACATTATGGTAAAAGGGATCACCAGTGCCATATAGCCAACTTGCATCAATTGCAGTAATAGTTGGTCGGCATAGCCAGAGGTCCATGCACTGTATTGCTCTGCAAATAGACTCGATTCTCGAGTGAAAGGTTCATCGCTTCCAGTAAGGCTAACCAGCGTGATGATAACTAAGGCGCTTAAAATAAAAATATTCGCTTTGCGCTTAAGGGCTTCAACACTTAAATCTTTGTAACACAAAGCTAAAAATCCGCTGATGCCATAGGTGAATAAAATATCACCTGACCAAATAAAAATGCCGTGGAGTAGGCCAAATACAATTAACCATTTTAAACGTGATCGCAGTAGGGAATAAGCTTCTAGGCCTTTGGCGCTAAATCGCTGATATTGAATAAAAAGCCCGACACCAAACAAGATGGAAAACAGACTGATAAAGCGTGCCTCGATGAAAAAGTTACTGAACACTTTGATAATGTGATCCGACAGCGGCTGTGTTTCATGGGGCGCATAGCCAAAAAAAGTAATGCCCATAAAATAGATATTCATAAAAAATATCCCCAACACGGCTAAGCCGCGAATAGCATCGAGGTTGGCATTACGCTGTGCGGGTATCGTCATTACAACAGGCTGCGTGGAGTCTGATCTTGACCAAGGGTCTTTAGGTAAGTTGGCTGGCACGTTAGCTGAGTTCCTTTCGCTAGTAGACATGTTCCACTTTTCACTGGAATTTGGGAGGGCTAGCCTAGCAGGCGCTAGCCTCCAATGAAATACAGTCAACACAAAAAGTAAAATACAGGAAAGGTAGAAAGTGAACTAGCGCCAACGTAAAAAGTGAAATACAAAAATGCAGAAACGGATTGAGAAGACTGTCGAACCATTACTCGCCGATATCTTCGTTCCAGAGTGTTGGATTACTGGCGATAAAGTCCTGCATCAATTGTTTGCACTCGGCATTATCGACCACAGTGACATCCACGCCGCGGGATTTTACATAGGCTTCTGGCCCTTGGAAGGTAGCGTTTTCACCGACGATGACTTTTGGTATGCCATAAAGTAATACTGCGCCGCTGCACATATCGCAGGGCGATAGGGTGGAATACAAGGTCGCCCTTTGGTACTCGGCGGCGCTAAATCGGCCGGCATTTTCGAGACAATCCATTTCGGCATGCAGTACTGAACTGCCTTTTTGTACCCGTTTATTGTGGCCGCGCCCGACGATTTTGCCATCGATCACTAATACCGAACCAATGGGGATGCCGCCCTCGGCGAGTCCTTGCTTAGCTTCTTCAATGGCTGCCGCTAAAAATTCATCCATCTTGATATCCTTAAAATATGAACCCTGAGTATTGAACTCAGCATAGCACTCGTTTGGGAGACAATCTAAATGGTTTTGATTTGTTGCTTCAATAAGTCCCTCAGGCTATCGAGAATTGGCAGCGAAGCCATTTCTGGCTGATAAATCAGGCAGATATCGGCGGAGATGGTTTGTTTTAACTTAATAAACTTTACCCTAGGCCAAGGTTGTGAAGCATAACTTTGCGGCACTATGGATACCCTGTTATCGCCAGCGATGATAGCCATCAAGCTATTGGGCTCGACCATTTCCTGTACTAATTGCGGCATAAATCCTGCGGCCTGACAGCTGGCGATAATCAAATCGCTAGAGGCGGAATTGGCACGGCTGAGTAAGGTAAAAGGCTCATCTTTGAGTTCACTCAAGTCGATGCTTTTACGTCTGGCTAAGGGATGCTTACTTGCCAGTGCTAACACCATAGGTTCGCTGGTGATGGTTTCGGCGAGAAGGTGCGGCAAATTTAAGGTGTCGGCGTAGCGCACTAGGCCAAAATCGATTTCTTGATGTGCTAAGGTGACTTTTTGAGTTTCAGGTGATAACTCTTGAAATATCAGCTCATTATCAGGGCGTTGCTTGCGAAAGCTTTTCAGTATGTCACCAAATCCCATCCAAAACAGCGAGCTCATGATGCCAATCCGAATATGGTTTCTATCGAGTCGCCCAAGCTGAGCCACTTGTTCCAATGAGGTATTCACCAGCTCGAATATTTGTTCGCACTTCTCTCTTAACAATTGGCCATAGGGCGTGAGCTCGACCTGACGAGTGCTGCGGGTGAACAGCTCAACGCCAAGGAGCGATTCTAACTCTTTGATTTGTGCGCTCAGCGGAGATTTCGATAGATGCAGTTGTTCGGCGGCAGCGGTAAAGTTTTTCACTTCAGCCACTCGATGAAAATACCGCAGCATCTTCAAGGTGACGAGTTCTGATGCGTTTATCGTGCTCATTTTAGGCTCACTATTTTCAGCTATTGTCCTTTTTATCAGCACAATAGTGCGGTTAATCGCGATTATTTGCAATCCTAAGCCCGCTTATACTGAGGGTCGCTTACTCTTTCATTCTTTTGCTATGAGGTACCTTGTATGAGCCATGATCCTGTTATTAATGCCCTTGCGACGATTCGAGCCTGTAAACCGAATTTCTCTCCCCGTGCTGCTATGATTTTGGGCTCAGGGCTTGGCGCGTTTGCCGATAATTTAGATAACAAAGTAGTGATCCCCTATGAAGAGTTAGACGGCTTTCCTGTGAGTACCGTCGTCGGCCACTCTGGAGAGCTTGTGCTCGGCAGCTTACATGGCATCGATATAGTGTGCATGAAAGGCCGCGGGCATTTTTACGAGCACCAAAGCATGAAGGTGATGACGACGCCTGTGCGTACTTTCAAACGGTTAGGGTGTGAATTGTTACTCGTGACTAACGCTGCGGGTTCATTACGGCCAGAGCGGATCGGCGTGGGATCATTAGTGATTTTCAGCGATCACATCAATACTATGCCGGGTACGCCCATGACGGGCGCAAATGATGATAGCTACGGCCCACGCTTTTTTAGCCTAGCCAATGCTTATGATAAAGACCTGAGAGCAGAAGCCTTAAGTGTTGCAAAAGCCGCAGGCATTGAAGTGAATCAAGGGGTCTTTGTGTCTTACTCTGGCCCGTGTTTTGAAACCGCGGCTGAAATCCGCATGATGCAAATCATCGGTGGCGATGTAGTGGGAATGTCCGTGGTGCCAGAAGTGATTTCGGCGGCGCATTGTGGTTTGCCCGTGTTGGCTGTGTGCGCTATTACCAATATGGCAGAAGGATTGGGGGACGTGCAGTTATCCCATGAACAAACCTTAAAGTGTGCCAAGCTTGCTGAAGCCGACTTTATCCGTTTAATTGAGCGTTTTACTGCAAGCCATTTTGCTTAATATTTTGCATAACTGTGCTGCTATATTGCGATAGGGCTGCGATTTTAAAAGCTCGTATCTAACAGTTCGTACTTAAACGTGAGCGAGCAAGGCGCCGCACAATTCAGTTCTCCGAATGTTTTTGCGAAATACGGCTGAAGGTTAAAAAGTAAAGGGAGCAAAGCTCCCTTTTTAAATGCTGACATTAAGTGTAAGTCTTGATTCAAATCGTTTATTTTTGCGGTTTTTCTGAAATCCACAATTTGATATGTCCTTTCACAACAACCACTCCTTGGGTGTCGTAGGCGGTAACGGGGACCAGCATATCGCCAGGAGTCCATTGCTCTGGGGTCACTTCGGCGACACATAAAATATCGCTGCCTGCTTTAGCCGTATAATCCAAACTCATGCCCTTAGGTATCCAACGTAAATGTTTTGGAATAGAGGCTTCGGCCATCACGCCCATGGCCATTTCTAGACCATTACAAATCGCAATCACATGCACAGTTTTTATATGATTATGAACGGCATGGCGTTTTTTAATTAAACAGGCGCAATGATTAAGGCGTAATTCAGTGATCAGTGGTTTGATGGTGCCGAAATAGGGCGCCATGCGTGAAACCATGATTGAAAACAGTTTTTGGCCGAAGGGATAACGGCGAGTTTTGTGGTAGAGCGCGAGCACTTTATTAGGTTTTTGTTCTGCAGTGCTAGAAGAGTCTGTCTGGCTCATGGTCATCCTTAATAATGGTGCAAAGGGGGTTGTTATCTTGAGCCTGTTCCAAGTTGAGCTTGGGTTGCTCTGGTCGGATGAGTGTAACATTAGGATAACAACAAATACCAGTCGGCTTAATTAAGTAAACTTCATTTCGCGGTTTTAAGTGTAACACCGTATAATTGCGGCCAATTTGTCGTGTAGCGGCAATGGCATGTTGATTTAACTACAAGGACTCACAGTGAAATATTTGCTGACGTATTTTAAGGGAATGGCCATGGGCGCTGCTGATGTTGTGCCTGGCGTTTCGGGCGGCACCATAGCGTTTATTACCGGTATTCTCGATACTTTGCTCGATAGTGTAAAACGCATTAATCCTTCCCTTTGGGGCGTAATCAAGTCGCAGGGCATAAAAGGGGCATTTGCCCATATTAATGGTGGCTTTTTAGTGAGTCTGCTGGCGGGGATCCTGACCAGTATTTTTACCTTTGCTAAGCTGATTTCTTGGTTGTTGGCGGTACATCCCATCCCGATCTGGTCGTTCTTTTTTGGGCTTATTCTTATCTCTGTCGTGCATATGCTTAAGCAAGTGAGTGGTTTCACTGTGGCACGTTTAGGTTTATTTGCGTTTGGTGTGCTGGCTGCATGGGCGATTACTGTACTGAATCCGGTCGCGGTAGAAGCCAGTTACATGAATATCTTTTTCGGCGGCGCGATTGCGATTTGCGCTATGGTATTGCCGGGGATTTCAGGCAGTTTCATCTTATTATTGTTAGGGTTATATCCTGTGGTCCTCGCAGCCGCTAAAAATATTCAGCTGGATATTTTGGCCTGTTTTGCTGCTGGTGCCGTGATGGGATTACTGACGTTCAGCCATTTATTGTCGGCGCTGCTGCGTAAATACCATGATGCCACTATCGTGTTTCTAACCGGATTAATGTTAGGTACCTTAGGTAAAATTTGGCCATGGAAAGAAATCTTAACTTGGCGGACCAACTCCCACGGCGAAAAAGTACCTTTGCTGGAGCAAAATATTTCCCCGCTTAATTTTGAGCAAGTAACGGGTCAGCCTTCACAACTGCTGTTCGCCATTGTGTGTATGTTAGCGGCGATTGCACTGGTTTGGGGGTTAGAGAAAGTGGGCAAAAGAGATTAGCCCTTTGTTACCTCAACATCATATCCAATAAAAGCAGCGAGATACGCTGCTTTTATTTTTTGCTCATATGCTCATCTTACTTGAATCAGGTCAGCTTTCGACTTTAGGGCAATGTCATTTTAGCCCTGTTTTGGTTACAATCACAGTTCACATTTAGCGTACTCAGTTGACGTTATGTTCCAGTTTAAACTCAGTGAGAGTTTGCAGTTACTATAAGGATATACTTGTGGATAAAAAACAGGTCTCGTGGGGCGGTGTAGCGCTGGCGATTTTTGCTTTGGGTCATGTGGTTAACTTACTCATAGATAAACAGGATTCTGATATATCGCCCGAATTAAAACAGCAAATTTCTGACACGATATTGGCTCACAGATCACCATCCACCACGAATAATTCATTAACGTCCATCCCGAGCAATCTTGAGGTGGCCGACGATTCTACCAAAATCCCTATGCCCGCCCAGTTAGCCCAAGTGAGTCAAATCTACAGTAATCTCAGTGCATTTGCGGCACTCAAGCAAGACGGTACTGTGGTGGCATGGGGCGATGCTGAATGTGGTGGCGATATCAATAATGCCGCAGAGCCTCTGGTCAATGTAAAAGAGTTATACGCGGCGGAGAATACCTGTGGTTTTGCGGCCTTAACCCGTGATGACAAACTTATCCCTTGGGGGATGGGGATGAAGCAAGTGCTGACAGGCGTTCGTTCTTTTGTGTTGGCAGAAGGACTTTATGCGGCCATCAAACAAGATGGTAGTGTAGTCAGTTGGTCTAATCTGGATTCAACACCTGCCGAACTGCTCTCGGGTCAATATGCTGCGCCTGCGATGACCAATATTGATTTTGTGTTGATTAATAAAGGTGCCTTTGCTGCTTTAAAGCTGGGGGGAGCAGTAGTGACTTGGGGCGATGCCGCTTATGGTGGCGATAGTCGCCACGTGGCCTCTGAGCTTAACCATGTCGATCTGCTCTATGCCAACAATAATGCTTTTACCGCGAGGACGGCGACGGGAAAATTAGTGTCTTGGGGCGGGGTCAACGATGATCAAAAAGGCCGCGAACAACTGGCAAAACTCAGCCAATTAGCGCCTGCCGTGAAAGTTGTCAACACGGATCATGGGTTTGCGGCGCTGCTGGCGGATGGCAGCGTATATACCTGGGGTGAGGGCGAATTGACTGAGTATCACGTCGCGTTTCCAGCTCGTTTATCTACTACAAAACGCGCCAATAAAGTGATTGATATTTATGCAAATCGTGGAGCGTTTGCCGCCTTAACCATCAGTCGTCAACTGCACGTATGGGGCAGTAAATTCAATGGTGCCGATACATCAGTCCTACAGGATAAGTTGCAAAAAGTGCACAAGGTTTATCCCTTTGAGGAGGGGTTTGTCGCGCTACGCAGGGATAATACCGCGATTGCTTGGGAAGGTTGGGACTTGGTAGACAAGCAACCACGTTATCAAGAAGTCACTCAGGTGAGCAAAGTGGTGGCCTATGAGCGGGAGTTTGCCTTTTTAAAACAGGATGGCACTGTGGTTGATGGCCACTCTGGACCCAAAACTGAAATCACCCAAGCAACGGATATTTTCCCGACAGGCTTAGGGTTTACGGTTAAACGCCAAGATGGTTCGATTGCGGTGTGGATGGGAGGCGAGGCTGCGTTAACATTAGATAAACAAGCCGTTGATTTGAGCCAAATGCGCGACATTCGCAGCAATTTGCTCGATGCCATTGCCTTAATGGCCGATGGCACAGTGCAGGCATGGAATATGATGGGCTTTAGCGGACAAGCTGCGCAATAACAAGCGCAATCACAAGTGCAAAAATAATAAATAGAAAGGGCTAAGGTTATTTACACCTTAGCCCTTTCTATTTAGGCGAGTTTTTTCTCGCTTTAAGCTTGATTGGCTTTGATTTCCCGCAGATAGCGATAAATCGAATGCACTGAAATCCCCAATCGAGTGGCCGCGACTTGGGCACTGTCCTTGAGTTCGAAAATCCCTAACTCGTGGAGTTGATTGACGATTTCGCGACTCTTTTGTGAAGGTGAAATCGCGGGATTCGCGCGAACCTCATGGTTCACACTGTCAATCGTGCTATGGAGCGCTTCATCGATATTGCGGGCAAACACCTCGGGCGAGCTGGTCAGTTCGCTGCCAAGGAGTTGCTCTGGCATCATAGTGCGCAGTACTGATTGCAGTGGTGCATCCATGTCGCTGTTAATACACAGTAACCCTATGGGTTGATTTTTACTGTTACGGATCACCGTCGTAATTGATCTTAGCGTCTTACCATTGGCACATTTAGTCAGGTAAGAGTTGGAAATATCCTGACCGGTTTTGAGCTTGAGCAAGGCAAGGTTGGTTATTGGAGCACCCACTTCACGGCCTGTGACATGGCCATTGGCAATTTTGACCACAGACGGATGTTTCGCATCTAGGCTGTGCAATACCACTTCTGTGTGTTGACCATACATGGCAGCGATGCCATCGACGATATTTTCGATGGATTTCAGAATATCCAGATCACTTTGCGTTAAATCTTGCAGTTTCACAATTTCAACCTTTAGTTATTAACCCGCAAATATTCAGCGGGTTAAAATCATCATGCCGACATAATATCGATAATAGTGACATCTGTGGATGACATGCCATTGAGGATCATTTTGCCAATGTTTTTAATGGTTTTCTCTACGTCGGTAGCAATAATACCTTGGCCTGAGACATTGTGACTACTGAGCGCCATCAAAAATGAGCGCACGGCCGCACTGGATGAAGTGCTAACCTTCATGGCGCAGGATGCTTTAGCGCCGTCACACACCATGCCAGAGCTGTCGCTGATCACGTTTTGAATCGCGAAACAGGATTGTTCGAACGAGCCATCAGCTAAATACACCATGGCCATAGAAGCGGCTGCGCTGGTGACTGTATTGCCACAAAATGCCGACAGTGGTGGATAATGGGACTTGATATAAATCGCTCCTAGATGGCTCATAATCAAGGCGCGGGCGAGTTTTTCTTCCGAAACCTTATAGCATTGTGCCGTCAATACCACGGGGATAGTTGCCGCTATGCCTTGATTACCACTGCCAAGATTACTCATGGCGGGCAAGTTCGCCCCACCCATGCGAGCATCGGATGCTGCAGCAGTTAACATGACAATTTTATTCAGTAAGTCTTCACCGATAATGCCTGCGGCTATGCCGCTTTTCATGGTGCGGCCGACTTCAAGCCCATAGGGATTCGCCATGCCTTCATCGGATAATTTGCCATTTAGCTCAGAGGCTTCGAGAATGAATTTAATCTCTTCAAAGGGGACTTCTTGGGCGAAGCGATAAATAGACTCGATAGTGATATCCACTCCTTCACAGATGGAACCAGTGGCTTTGGCTTGCGTGCTATCGACACTGAAGACGGATTCGCCGTTGAGGCGCTTTTCGGCAATAAGCGTATGGCCGCCGCAGATTTTCACTAGGGCTTCGCGGTCGCCTTTTTTCGCGATGACACAACAATAGATAAATTCTGCTGTTTCGGTGCGCTCAACCGTTACTTTGCCCGCATCGATAAGGGCCTGTGCTCTGGCGATTTGTGCTGGTGTGATCACGGCCAATACTTCTAAGCCCGCATCAGGATTACCCGCAATGGCGCCTGCTGCAGCGGCAATTGCCAGACCGATTTTGCCTGTGCCAGGCACAAACACACCCATAGAGTTTTTATAAAGATTGTCAGACACTTGTACTGCAATTGAATCGGGTTCAACACCCAGCAAGGCGCGGGCGACGGCGGCGGCGTAAGCGGCGGCGATGGGCTCTGTGCAGCCTAATGCGGGCTTAACCACTTGTTTAATGATTTGAATATACTGCTGCCATTGGGGTTTCATGAGCTTACAACCTTATGTTAATGCTTAGATTTTAACGTGTGCTATCGCTTCAACTTCTACTTTAACGCCCAGCGGAAGGTCCTTCACTGCAAAACAGCTACGAGCTGGGCAGTCGGTTTTAAAATAGGTTTTATACACTTCGTTAAAGGCGGCAAAGTCACTGATCTCTGCAAGATAACAAGTGGTTTTAAGAATCGTTTCTAAGCTGCCACCACCCGCTTCGAGCACGTATTTGAGATTCTCTAATGATTGAATCGATTGCTCAGTAATCCCACCGTCAACTACGCTGCCTTTCTTTTTACAAACAGGGAGTTGGCCAGAGGTAAAAATGAGGTTGCCATAGGCTGTGCCATGGGAATAAGGGCCAATGGCCGCGGGAGCGCGTTCTGCGTGAATAATGGTTTTCATTGTTTCTCCAACTTGCAAATAAAATTGAATGCCTAGGTCGGCTTATGTGCAACATTATTTGTATTTTTATGTTTTATTGCAATTATTTTTTAATGAATTTCATTTTACACTGCGGTTTGTGCGCTATTTATCTCGTTTTCAGTCAAGTTGTGAGCTTTAACTCTTTGTTCAACAAAAGTTGAGTATTTTGATTGCTGAGTTTGTTTTGTTCAAATATATTTGCACAAAATAATACCAACTAGGTAAAGGTGAAATGATGGATGCAACAATTACTGCTGCACAGTGGAAAGCAGATACCCGCTTCGATAGTACGGATTGGGGCTGGATTATCATGAGTATCGGAATGGCGATTGGCGCGGGGATCGTATTCTTGCCTGTGCAGGTCGGTTTGATGGGGTTATGGGTTTTCTTACTGTCTGGCATTATTGGCTATCCTGCCATGTATATGTTCCAACGGTTGTTTATCAATACCTTAGCAGAATCTCCAGAATGTAAGGATTACCCGAGTGTGATTTCGGGTTACTTAGGTAAAAACTGGGGTATGTTGTTGGGTGGTTTGTATTTCATCATGCTGGTCATTTGGGTGTTCGTTTATTCAACGGCCATTACAAACGACAGTGCTTCATTTTTGCAAAGTTTTGGGGTCACTAAAGCGTTATTGTCAGAAAATCCTTTCTATGGTTTAGCCTTGATCTGCGGTCTTGTTGCTTTAGCCTCCCGCGGTGAGAATCTTTTGTTTAAGATCTCTACTTTTATGGTACTGACTAAGTTGGGCGTTGTCGCCGTGCTAGGGTTATTGATGGTGGATAAATGGGATATCAATAATATCGGCGCTATCCCAGCCACGGGAGATTGGTTAAAAGATGCGGTCGTTATGTTGCCCTTTACGCTAACATCGATTCTGTTTATTCAAAGTTTAAGCCCTATGGTGATTTCATACCGTTCGCGGGAAAAATCCCTTGCGGTAGCGCGCTTTAAAGCAATGCGCGCCATGAATATTGCCTTTGGCGTCTTGTTTGTCGTGGTGTTCTTTTATGCCGTGTCATTCACCCTAGCAATGGGACATGATCAGGCCGTGCGTGCATCGGAAGAAAATATCTCGGCTCTTGCTATGGTTGCCCAAGGTATGCAGGGACAAACACTGAAATTGCTGAGTTTAACCTTGAATATTTTTGCGGTGATGACGGCTTACTTTGGCGTATATCTCGGTTTTAGGGAAGCTTGCCAAGGATTGACCATGAACATGCTGCGCCGTTATATGCCTGAAGATCGTATCAACAAAAAGCTTGTTGGTTACGGCATCATGATTTTTACCATTCTATTATCTTGGGGCGCGATTGTGTTGAATGCGCCAGTGCTGAGCTCTACGTCGATTTGTAGTCCAATTTTTGGTTTAGTCGGTTGTTTGATACCCGCTTATTTAGTGTACCAAGTACCTGCATTACATAAGTACAAGGGTGTGTCGCTGTATATCATTATTATCACAGGCTTATTGCTGTGCGTATCCCCCTTCTTAGCGTTTAGTTAACAGGGATAAAGTGGTACAAAAAGATAAGCTTTAAGGAATTAAAAAACCGGTGTTAAGTGTAAACTTAATACCGGTTTTCTGTGTTGAGCAATCATTTCGATAATGCTCTATGGTCAAAGTTTGAATTGAGATGTGGCGTTTTTCAGTTCATCGGCAAAATCGACTAATCCCTCAGAAACATTGCGAACCTGCGACAGAATTTGCAATGTCTGTTCAAATGAAGCATTCATATTGACGACGTTATCGACTACTTGAGAAGCAACCGAGGCTTGCTCCTCCGTTGCCGAGGCAATGTGAGTATTCATACTATTGATACTGACAATCTGCTGTTGAATTGATTTCAGTGCACTCCCTGTATTTTGAGCATTGGTTTCATTTTCCGATGACTTCGACATCGCCACATTCATGGTATTGACCGAGGAAATGGCCGCCGTTTTAAGGTTTTGTAACACATGGCGAATTTCAGTGGTTGCATCGGCTGTTTTAGAGGCAAGGGCGCGGACCTCATCAGCGACTACGGCAAAGCCTCGTCCTTGCTCACCCGCGCGGGCGGCTTCGATGGCGGCATTAAGTGCCAACAGGTTGGTTTGCTCGGCAATAGAGGTAATCACATTTAAGATAGAAGTGACATTTTCAGTATCTCTGGCGAGCTCGTTGATCGAGTTAGAAGCCGCCTGAATTCCTGTATTTAATTGCTGTGAAATATCGATTGTGCGCTGAACGACTGTCATACCTTGCATCGCTTCTTTCTCCGCGACCTGTGCTGCACTGGCGGCTTGGCGGGCATTTTGCGAAATTTCGATGACAGAGTGACGCATGTCTTCCATTGAGACTTGTACTGCGCTGGCATCATGGCTTTGCCGCTGAGTGGCATGCGTCGCATCTTCCATGCGCTGTTTCAGTGAGCGCGAGCTATCAAGTAAGGGATCGGTAACATTCACCACCCTTCGAATAGAATCTCCGAGTAAGCGAAGAAATCGATTGAAGTTACTTGATACTTGGCCGAGTTCATCACTACCAGATACTTTGAGCTGATGACTAAGATCGCCTTTTCCATCGGCCAGCTCACTCAGTGACTGGGCGACATTACGCGCAGATGAGCTGATAGCGCGTGCTATGGCAATAGTGACAATCAACATCACGATCAGCAAAGCGATGCCGATGGAGAGGGTGAGCCACAAACTTTGCGCAGATCTGTCGCTAGCTTCTTTTATCGATTGTTTAAATTCGAGTACTTTGCTTTGTTTGTAATCTTGTATTTCATTAAGTACAGCTTCGTAGGCTTGGGATTTTTCTTGGCTGATCTGGCCAATGTTTGCCATATCAATCGTACCCGCCAACATGCCTTTAGCCAGCTTAATCGTCATGTCGTTATAGCGGGTTAATTTAGCGGATAGATTACTGAGTTTATTGGCTTGTGAGGGATCGACACTATCTAATTGTTGTAGGTTTTTACGTAAAGATTCATACATAGTACCTGCATTTGTTAACAGGTCTTCGTCGGCAAAAGAAACTGATTGAGTGTAAAGTTCATCGAGTCGTTGGATAAAAAATACGTTTTGATTGGCGAGTTCAACTCTTTGGTAAACTTGCTGCTCCATATAATTAAGTGTGGTGCGATTTTTATTTATGGAGATGACACTAATGCTTAAGTTTAAAGCGAAAATGATGACAGCTAAAATAAATATCGCGATAACTTTTTTAAAAATAGAAATATCATTAAAGAAATTCATCCCTTGCCCCCAAGTTGTGCCGAGCTTGAGCTCGGCACTCCAATCTAAAACTCGGCAATAACTTTTACCGAATCATTGGCCTCACTACTATCAATATAGCCAATAATATTGGGGTTCGATGCAACTAATTTTATCATCTCCGCCCCACTAGTGACTTCCTTGGGTGGCGTTCCTTTGCCTGTAAATACTTTTTGTGACCAATATGACTTAAGTTGGCTGGATGACTTGCCCAGCACTTTAGTATCAAAGGTTTCCCTTAAGGGCATAGCACTGTCAAGATTGACCGGCACGGCCTGCGCTCCACCAGGAAAGGTCTTTGTTTTCCCTAGAAAAATATTTTCAATAACCTTTTGGTCGACAGTGTCTGCATTACTGGGATGAACGATGACAACCACACCAGCAAATAGTGGCATTGAGACTAAGCTGAGTAGGATTAAGCAAAGTAACTTATTCATTTCTCTCTCCTAAAATACTAAGTCAATGCCAAGACTGATTGATTTCGAATCCCCTGCGACTTTCATGCCTGGGCCACCGTCATCTTTAACGTCATCATACTGAATTTTTAAGGCCGCCGAAGGATGGAAATCCCAACGTATACCTGCAGAACTTGTATGGTGAACTTCACCGCCTTCACCATCATTGAAGTCCGAATAGGAAATGTAAGGCATCACTGAATCGATACGATAGCCGAACGAGAGAAGATAAGTATCTAGATTACTCCCATCGAGATCTAAGCGGTTAAGCTCAGATAAAAAAAGGAAATTCTCATAATCTATATTAACGGATAAGCCATAAAACTTACCCGTACGTTGGTTGCTACCATTCCATTCCTGCTGAATACCACCAATATAACGTTCGTTAGTGTATTGCATATGCGTGAGGCGAATATCTAACCAATCTTTGTTGAATTGAACAACAATACCGCCTATATCCTTCCATACTTCTCGGGTATTTTCGAGGAAGAAAAAATCAGATAAAAGCTTATTAGGTTCGCTATCTTCGCTACCGTAATAGACTTGTCCAGACATAGTCCAGTCGCCAATTAAATAGTTATATAAGGCGCTGACACCTGTGTAGTTAAATATTTGCCATGTGTAATTATCTGCGGGTGGACGTATCCAAGGATAAGCATATCCAACATCAAAAAAGTCACTGTAATAGTAGAGCGGTAAGCGTTTTTTACCTCCTTGTACTGTCCAATGCTCATTGATCTCATAGGACAGATAAGCCCATTCAAAACTTGCCGAAAAGTCATCAGCCCCCCGGGAAACAACCTGTGCAGTGGCAGATAAACCTTCGAGCAAATCCGCTGAGAATTGAATACCAAATAAGGTATCGGGTTTGAAACTAATATCTTCATCATAGGCGCCAACGAGTGGATAGTCGGCGAGAAAGGTGGGGCCTAAATCAAACTCTGCAACGCCCGAACCTTCGAGAACTTGACCTGCAACAACTGAGGCAAAACCTGAAATGTTGACTTCTGCATAAGCGGTAGAGCTGAGCAAAAGTGAGCAAAGACCTAATGAAAGCTTATGTTTCATAAAAAAGCCCTTTAAGTGAGTATATTCGTTTTTAAGCCTAGAACAGGTATAAACATACGCAAACTTTTATTAAACATTTTTGCAACATGGTGGTCTAACTCCCATTTTGAAAGATAAGTTTGATATCTTATGAGTAAAAAGCGTTAGGTAATATTTGCCAAAGAATATTACTGATTTTGCTAAATGAGAGACTCAAAGCTTGAGTGAAAAGTGGTGAGATAATTATTTTTATTAACAATATTAGCCAAAGCTAAATATGGTTGTTATTTAGCCTTTAGATTATAAAAATAACGCAATTGATACTTTTTTATTAAACTAAAATTGGGCTTTTTACATAAAAATGCTCTAAATCTATCATTGATTATGCTTGTTAAGTCAACGTCGATATTTATTCCATTTTCATGTGTATGCCAACGCTGTAGCATATTTTACTGAGTCTTTTTCTCCGATGTAGTGGTTTTATACTGTATGGTTAGCAGCTTGATTGCTGCACAGTGCTATAGCACCTATAATCTTGCTCTCTTATGTTGAGTTTCTCTTCTTCCTAAACATGATCCAATAAAAGGAATGTCATAATGCAAAGACGCAATTTTTTAAAAAGTGCGGCTATTTTGTCGACTGCGGGTTTTATCACGCCAGTACTGGCATCTTCCTCTAAATCGAGTGTCGTTGAACATGGCTCAAGCGATGGACGCCGCCGTTTTACCTTAATCAATACTTACCATCTTATTGCCCCAGAAGGGTCTGAGGGTGTGGTTAAGTTGTGGATCCCTTTGCCCGAAGACACGCAATTCCAATTGGTGAGTCAGCTGAATTTTACGGGTAGTTTTAAAGACGCCTATATCAGCTCAAACAACAGTTATGGCGCCAAAACCCTGTTTGCGACTTGGCCCGATGCCAAAGCGAACATGACAATAACGGTTGAGCTTGATATTGAAACGATAGATTGGGAACCCGTTAAAAGCGGTGCCTTAACCCATTACCGCACCCCAGAGCAGATACATTATCCTGCAGATGTTGAACGTTATTTGCTGCCGACTAAACACATGCCGCTTAATGGTATTGTGAAGCAAACAGCAGATAAGATCGTTGGTAGCGAGACTGAACCACTGAAGCAAGCACGACTGATTTATCTTTGGGTTAGCGCTAATATGTTTCGCGATAATAGCGTGATTGGCTGTGGTACGGGTGATGTAGCAAGTATCCTCGAAAGTGGCAAGTTAGGCGGTAAGTGTACTGATATTAACTCAGTATTTGTGGCGCTAATGCGCGCAGTGGGGATCCCTGCCCGTGAGATGTTTGGGATTCGCTTAGGTCAGGCGATCAAGATGGGCGAATACTCTAAAAAGGCCTTTGGTAGTGCCGATGACAAAGGGGTTGCCGATGTCAGTGGTGGTCAACATTGTCGCGCTATGTTCTATTTAGCGGGTTATGGTTGGTTGCCAGCCGATCCTGCTGATGTGACAAAAATGCGTTTGACGGAGAAAAAGGAACACAACGATCCCGCAGTTCAGGCCGTGAATGATTACCTCTTTGGCAATTGGGAAATGAACTGGGTTGGCTTTAACTATGGCCGTGACTTTGATTTATTCCCTACAGCCGAACAGACACCACTGAATAATTTTGGCTACCCGTATGCCGAAGTTGATGGCGATCCCGTGAACTATTATGAGCCTAAAGTGTTTGCCTATGACTACCAGTCAACCGAACAACGCTAAGGGCCTCTTAGCGACTATGGCCGCCGCAGTGGTTGCTGCGGTTGCTTCAAGCCTATGCTGTATTGCACCGCTTATTTATCTGGTGTTCGGGGTGTCGGCCGCAAGTCTATCGGGGATTGAGCAACTTAGCTGGCTGCAAGTACCCATGTTGATACTGTCGTCTGGGCTGATTCTGATGGGATTTTGGCGGCTCTATTTTGCTAAAAAGCCACTGTGTACCGCGACGTTGAGTCGTACTCAGATGCTGTGGCTGTACTGGTTAACTGTACCTGTTGTGCTGGCATTTCAGTCATATCCTTTTGTATTACCTTGGTTATTAGAGGTGCTTGAATGAAGTTAGTGTTATTTCTCGCCTTAAGTCTGTGTTCAGCGTCGAGCTGGGCGGCAAACGTGCTGGTCACCTTAGATGTTAAGGGCATGACTTGTCCGCTGTGTGTCACTGTCGTGAATAAAGCGCTGCGTAAAACCGATGGGGTGATTAAGGCTAAGGCTTCGTTAAAAACTGAGCAAGCCTTAGTGACAGTGCCAGAGGATTTTAATCTAGATAGTTTGCTTAAGGCTGTCGACGAAACTGGGTATAAGGGCAGTATTAATAAGGTAGAAAAACAATCCTAAGCGTTGGTGTCTTTAGTAACAGATTGAGCGACATTATAAAATATCAGTCTAGTTTTAAATGATTAGACTGATATTTCACCGAGAAAATACACTCTGTATCCCACTTGTTACTTCCTTCACTGCCAAATTTTTCCTTTGCGGGTCATTTCTTCGTTAGCTGTAATACACCTCGGGCTCGATACGACGTTGCCGCTCTTCATTTTTCTCCGATGATTCCTTAATCAGATCCAATTTTTGCGCTTGCAGTAATTCTAGTTGCTTGGCTTTTTGTTCTTCAGATAGATTTTCATCGGCTGCAACCTTCGCCATTTCTTCATCTATCTTATTAATTTTATCCCTATCGACTCCTGTACGGTTATCTAAAATAGCCTGCATGGCTTTGTCCAACCTGTTGATGCTTTTGTCTGGTTCAGGCGTGCCTGCAATGGCTTGCAGATTACCCGTGTAGCCTTGTTTAGCGTTAGGGGCCAGATGGCTATAGGTATCGGCAGTCGTTACCGATGCTGCAGAGGAGAGCGTTACAGTATCTTGGCTTATTGATGATGTTAGATTCGTCGCCGTCATTGAATTTGCACGAGTTCCTAGGCCATTTGTGCTCGGCTCGGCTCGACTTGCTTGAGTGGCACATTGGCATAACTTTTCGCAAAGGTATTGGTATAACTATTAGGGTTAATTGTGCTCATATCCGACTCCTTTATATATGAATCTGTCCCTTGGCCACCAGCGGTTTAAAATGTTGAGCGGTTAACTAATGGGTGTTGCTGGACGTTTCAATATTATCTGATGACAACTTTGCAATTTGAATTAGCAAGTTATAGGCCAAGTTAGGTTTATTTGTGGTTGATTTATCAGGAGTCACTGTTAAACGATACTTTTAAAAAATATTTATACAAAAACTTGATCCTTGTACAACTATGGTCCGTAATTAAAGGCATAGTGATACAAGGAGTCTACTTATGTACAAGTTTAACCCGCAGCGAATTCAGATTGGGATCAGCGCTTGTCTATTGGGGGAGAAGGTTCGTTTTGATGGCGGACATAAAAATTCGACCTATTGTAATCAAGAGATTAAGCAATTTTTCGATTATGTGCCTATCTGTCCAGAAATAGCGATTGGCTTAGGTGCGCCCCGTAAAAGTATCCGACTAGTCCGTGATGGGGAAACCATCTTAGTTCAGAGTGGTGACGGTAGCTTAGATGTGACCGATAAGCTCAATGAATACAGCGAAAACAAGGTTGAAGAGCTCGATTTCCTCGGAGGATACTTACTTTGCGCTAAGTCGCCAACCTGCGGCATGGAGCGGGTAACAGAGTATAAAATTGGCACTAACAATGGTTCTAAGTCTGGCATTGGTGTATTTGCTCGCAAGTTGATGGAACGGTATCCACTATTGCCCGTGGAAGAAGAAGGCCGCTTGCATGACATGGTGCTGCGGGAGAACTTTTTCACCCGCGTTTATGCCTATCACGATTGGCACCTGATGAAACATGAAGGGCTGACTAAGCATAAGTTAGTGAAGTTTCATTCCCGCTATAAATACCTATTAATGGCACACAGCCCGACATGGTATCGCGAGCTTGGGCCGATAGTGGCCAATATTGAGGATCTTGAGCAAAGCGCGACCCGCTACTTTGAAGGCTTTATGACGGCGCTGAAAATTAATGCGACCCGTAAAAATCATACCAGTACGCTGCAGCATATTCAGGGTTACTTTAAAAAGCATTTGAGCAAAGAGCAAAAGATAGAACTGTCTGAAGCGATTATGAAATATCGCCAAGGTCTATTGCCGTTATTAGTACCTATCACGCTCATTAACCATTATTTACGCGAATTTCCAACACCTTATATTGAAGAGCAAGTGTACTTAAACCCTCATCCTGAGGCGTTAAAGCTGCGCTATGCCTATTAACGTTTATCTAATCGCATTCAGTTGATTTTAGCTTTTGATTTAGTGAGTTATTACTGGAATATGAAACAAACTATAGAGAACACGGCCCACACAGAACCCAATGGTGAGATATTACTCCCCATCGGTGAAGTGTCGGCCTTAACGGGCGTGAATGCCGTGACCTTAAGGGCATGGCAGCGCCGTTTTGGTTTAGTGATCCCTGCACGTACACCCAAGGGACACAGATTATATACGAGCGAAAATATCCAAGAAATCCATGAGATTAATGCATGGCTAGCTAAAGGTGTTGCGATCAGTAAGGTTAAACCTTTGCTGATGAGTGCTGCTAAATCTTCATTTACAGAAATAGTTCAAACTCAAGCCATTGATTTATGGTGCGAGCAAGTCACTGCGCTCAATACGGCATTATTCGATTTCAATCAGCACAAATTACAGCAGATATTAGATGATGCATTTGGCTTATATCCTTTCCAATTGGTGAAAGAAAAGTTGCTACAACCTTGGCTTAATCAACTCGAGGACTTAGTGAATGAGCGGCTTGATGCCGAGTTAATTATTGCTTGGTTAAAGAGCGAGTTACTTAACCGAGTGGGTGGACGTCATGCCTTTAATGGACAGGCCGTGACGGCGAGAATCGCTGTGGTGAGTCTATCCCGTGGGGTACATACCTCGCTTAATTCCACCCGCACTAACATTTTGTTTTCTCTACTTCTATCGCTCGAGTTAGCGTCGCTGCGGGTATCGGTTATTGATCTTGGCGAGCAAGCCATGGGCAGTTTACCTTTGCTGCGAGGCAGGCTTAACGTCGATGCACTTTTGCTTATTCCCGACTCAAATCATTCGGGTTCTGAACAGACTGAAATGCTGACTGTATTGGAACAAATGACTTTCCCATGCTGGTTTATGGGTCCTTTTGCGCCAACGTTAAGCTCTTTATCTGCTTTTTTGGCGTCTTCGACGACGGACTTGATTGGAAAAATGTCATCTCGTTTAGCGGGGAAGGTGAATAGAAGCCTTAAGTACAGTGGAAAGATGAATACCGTGAATCAAAGCGAGCAGATAAATAGCGAGAAAAACAATGACATTAGCTAACGATTCAATGCCAATAGATTCAATTCCAATAAAAGTGCAGGGCAATAATGCGCTGATGTGGTTTCGCCAAGATTTACGCCTTGCCGATAATCAGGCATTAACCGCCGCTTGCGATTGGGCGCGGGAGAATGGCGTGGCACTTAAGGCCATTTACATTGCTACGCCAGCTCAGTGGCAGCGCCATGACGTTGCGCCCATTCAGTTGGATTTTATCGAACGTCATATCAATTTACTTGCCCAAGGACTGGCGAGTCTTGGTATTGGATTCGAGTTAATTCAGTTAGATACCTTTGCTGATGTACCTGAGTTTATCGGTCACTATTGCCAGCAACTGGGGATTGGTCGAGTGTTTGCTGGTCGAGAGCCTGAGATTAACGAGCAACAGCGCGACCAAGCCTGTATTCAATCGGGGATTCCTCTGGTGTTAACCGATGAGCATTGTTTGCTTAAGCCGGGCACTGTGCTGAATTTGTCCGGCGACATGTACAAGGTTTTCACTCCTTTTAGCCGTAAGTGGCGAGAAATTGCCGCCCGCTATGCCATTTTGCCGCTTCCTGTTCCGGCGCCACTTGGACCTGTGTTGGCCGAGCCAAAGCCGCTTTTGTTTAACAATGTCACTAAAGTGTCGAGTGAACTTTGGGCTGCGGGAGAAGGGCAGGCAAAGCGTTTGCTCTGCGCATTTATTCAGCAGAAAGTGCAGGATTATAAGCAAGATAGGGATTTCCCCGCCATTGATGGTACTAGCTCAATTTCACCTTATCTTGCCATTGGTGTGGTGAGCCCAAGACAATGCGTTGCCGCGCTACTGCATCAATTCCCTGAGGTGATTGTCGACGACACTAGCCCTGCTCGTACTTGGTTAAATGAGCTTACTTGGCGTGAGTTTTACCGTCATTTGCTGGTGGCATTTCCCGATTTATCTAAGAATCACAATTTCAATCGTCAAGCCGACCATGTGCAGTGGCGTAATAACCCGCAGGAGTTTGCTGCTTGGTGTGAAGGTCGTACTGGCTATCCGATTGTGGATGCGGCTATGCGCCAACTCAATCAAACGGGTTGGATGCACAATCGGCTGCGTATGGTGGTGGCGAGTTTCCTGACTAAACATCTGCTGATTGACTGGCGCTGGGGGGAGCGTTATTTCCGCCAAAAACTGATTGATGGTGACTTAGCCGCGAATAATGGCGGCTGGCAGTGGTCTGCGGGTTGTGGCTGCGATGCTCAGCCTTATTTCCGTATTTTTAATCCTATAAGCCAGAGTGAAAAATTTGATCCAGATGGCAGCTTTATCCGTAAGTATTTACCAGAGCTCGCATCTTGGGGAATTAAGCAATTACATCAACCCAGTACAGCGCAGACACCGTCCTTGTTTGAACAACCGTTATTCAACACTAAAACGGCTTATCCAAGTGCGATTGTCGAGCACAGTGCAGCAAGAGCAAGGGCATTAACCGTATTAGGCGTATTGAAAAAGGCCACGGCCCAATAAATAGGATCAGGAGCAATAACAAGATGATAAACCAAGCGACGACTGAGGCTAATACGCTTGTTGAGCATTTTATTCAGCTTTATCAAGCTTTAAATAAAGATAACTTGCATCTGTTAGCTCAGGTTTATGACGACAATATTTGCTTTACCGATCCTATGCATCAAATCACTGGGCTAGCGTCGTTAACTCAGTACTTCGCGAAGTTATATAAGAATGTTAAGCATATTCAGTTTGAGATTAAAGAAGTGCAGCAGGATGCGAATCAAGCCGCGCTGTTTTGGCAGATGGAATATAGCCACCCTAAGTTGAATAAAGGCGGACTTATCCGTGTTGATGGCATGAGTCAACTTAAATTTAACGACAAGATTTATTTTCACAGGGATTACTTCGACTTAGGGCAAATGTTGTATGAGCATTTGCCTTGCATGGGCGGCCTTATCCGCTTGCTCAAAGACAGGGCGGCAAAGTAATGGACGCTGTTAAGCCGATGAAAGTAAATACAGTGCTGATTACAGGTGCAAGCTCTGGCATTGGGTTGCAACTGGCGCAGGATTATTTGTCCCTAGGTTGGCATGTCATTGCCTGTGGCCGCTCCCAAGAAAGGTTAGAGGCGTTAGCCTTGAATGAACTAGTAGGTGCTACGTTGTTTATCTTCGATATATCCCAGCGCGACCAAGTTCAACAAGCTGGCCAAAATGTAGCTGAGCTATTGGCGAAAACAGATTCTCAGCTCGATTTGGTCATTTTGAATGCGGGCAGTTGTGAATATATTGATGATGCTAAGGCTTTCGATGATGTGTTGTTCGAGCGCGTTATCCATACCAATCTAATTGCAATGGGATATTGCCTCGGGGCATTTTTACCTTTAATGCCAAGGGGTTCATGTATTGGCTTAATGAGCTCCAGCGCTATTTATTTACCTTTCCCTCGCGCTGAAGCTTACGGCGCCTCTAAAGCCGGCGTGCAGTATTTAGCCTCGAGTCTCGCGCTCGATCTTGCTAAGAACGACATAGGCGTGAGCTTGATTTGCCCTGGTTTTGTGGCGACACCACTGACCGCAAAAAATGATTTTTCTATGCCAATGCAAGTGAGTGTACAAACCGCTTCTAAGGCGATACGTAATGGGCTGAAAGGTGGCAAGCGCGAGATCCATTTTCCGCGACGCTTTACTTATCTATTGAAGTTGATGTCGTTTTTACCTGCCTTTGTGTGGCAAAAAATGATTGCAAACGATACTCAAGCCAAGCCGCTAAAGGACAAGAGTTTATGAAAAATATCGCCATCATCGGCACCGGCATTTCTGGATTAACCTGTGGCCATCTATTAAGTGAGTCGCACAGGGTTACAGTGTTTGAGGCCAATGACTATATCGGCGGCCACACGGCGACAGTCGATGTGGAGCATCAAGGGCAAACCTACGCTATAGACACAGGTTTT
Source organism: Shewanella sp. DW31 (assembly GCF_015767295.1). Lineage (NCBI taxonomy): Bacteria > Pseudomonadati > Pseudomonadota > Gammaproteobacteria > Alteromonadales > Shewanellaceae > Shewanella > Shewanella sp. DW31. The sequence continues at coordinate 6,790 of NZ_JADWMP020000026.1, read as the reverse complement.
ATCGTGTTTAATGACAGAACCTATCCACGATTTGAACGTTTATTAGCTCGCCTTAATGTCACCATATTACCGACTGAGATGAGTTTTAGCGTGCACAATGCTCTGACTGGGCTTGAATACAACGGCCACAATTTAGGCAGTTTGTTTGCCCAAAAGCGTAACCTCCTGAATCCACGCTTTTGGGCCTTTTTAAAAGAAATTTTGCGCTTCAATAAAGGCTGTAAAGCACTCTATCAACAGGATATTTATCCCGAAGGTAACTTAGGTGATTATTTAGACAATGAACACTTCTCACCATTTTTCGCTGAGCATTACATTTTGCCCATGGGCGCGGCGATTTGGTCTTCGAGCATAGAAGATATGCGTTCGTTTTCGTTGAAGTTTTTTATTCGTTTCTTTCAGCACCATGGCTTATTAAATGTCAGTGATAGACCCCAGTGGTATGTGCTAAAGGGTGGCTCGCGTAGCTATATTCCTGATCTTATTGCGCCCTTTAAAGACAATATCCGCCTTAACTCACCCGTGACAGGTATTGAGCGCCATGGCCATGGGGTGAAGTTACAAGTCCACGGTGAATGGTTGGAATTTGATGAGGTAATTTTAGCCTGTCACAGCGACCAAGCACTGCGGATGTTAAACGATCCTACGCCAACAGAACGCGCCATTTTAGGCGATCTCAGCTACCAGAATAACGATGTGGTGCTGCACATGGATACGCGTATTTTACCTAAGCGAAAAGCAGCCTGGGCGAGTTGGAATTATAGGTTAGATGGTAATCTAAAACGTCCAGCGTCAGTGACTTACAACATGAACATACTGCAACAGTTGCCAGCCAATGCGCCGACCTTTTGTGTCACCTTGAATCAGTCAGAGTTGATTGATGAGTCGAAAGTGATACGCCGCTTCAATTATGCCCACCCAGTGTTTAACGAAGCCAGTCTTAAGGCTCAGGGCCGCCGTGAGGAAATATCTGGGCAAAATCATACCCATTTTGCTGGCGCCTATTGGCACAATGGTTTCCATGAAGATGGCGTTCGCAGTGCACTTGATGTGTGTGCCCATTTTGGTGTCAGCCTATGACAGGTTTAAATGTGACAGGTCTAAATATGACAGAGCTCAATAGCGGTATTTATTACGGTACTGTATCCCACAGCCGTTTTACACCGATTAAACATAGCTTTAGTTATGCCATGGCGCTGTTGGCGATTGATTTAGATGAAGTCGATAAGATCAGTGCCATGGGGCGAGTTTTTGCCAGCCAGCGCCGCGCTTTACTGAGATTCAATCCTAAAGACTATTTAACTTCTTTTACGACTAAATCCAATGACAGCGGTGAAGTGGCTGTTGTTGATCCGAGCGCAGCTGCACTTAAGAGTCGCGTATTGACTCAAGTGGCAGCGTTAGGCGCAGATAAACTGTGCGATCGAGTTTTGTTTGTGGGTCAGATCCGCCATTTTGGCGTGTATTTTAGTCCAGTAAATTTCTACTTTTGTTATCAAGATCAAACGCCTTTATACATGTTGGCCGAAGTGAGTAACACGCCTTGGGATCAGCGCCATTGCTATTTAGTCGATTTAGCCGCGCCCAAACCTTCTGACAAAGTGTTTCACGTGTCTCCCTTTATGACCCTCGATATGCGTTATCTCTGGCATGTGTCTGCGCCGAGTGAGGACTTAAACATCGGTATTGAAAACAAGTCGATGCAAGAGAATGGCAAAAAACTGTTTAATGCCAATTTAGTGATGAAACGCCAACCGATCACGGCGGCCAATTTACGGACGCTTTTGTTTCGCTTCCCTTTTATGACTCTCAAGATTTTCTTCGGGATTTATTGGCAAGCGCTAAAACTCTTTTTTAAACGTGTGCCCTTTGTGCCGCATCCAGCTCAGATGGAGAAATAACATGGAAAATACGGCTTCGCAAACCTCAGTCACCACAGGGAAACTGCCCGACAGTATTGCGCGTAAAGTCTTGCTTAAGGCGCTGGAAAGTCTCCCACATGGCTGCTTGACCTTGGTTGAGGGCGACAAGAGTTATCGTTTTGGTGAGAGTCATACCGACTTGCACGCCACGCTTGTGGTTAAACACCCGAGTTTTTATCGTCAAATCATGCTTTCAGGCTCCATTGGTGCGGGTGAAGGTTATATTCAAGGCCATTGGACGAGCCCTGATCTCACCAAAGTCGTACAACTGTTTGCCCGCAATTTAGCCTTACTCGATAAGATTGAAGCCAAATTCTCTTGGTTAACTGGCACGATAAACCGTGTGAAGCATGTGCTGAATCGCAATTCTCAAGAGGGCTCAAAGCGGAATATTCTCGCCCACTATGATTTGGGTAATGCTATGTATGAGCAATTCCTCGACCGTGAAATGTTGTATTCGAGCGCGCTTTATCCCCATGAGGAAGCCAGTTTGCAGGAAGCGCAGTTGTTTAAGCTGATGACTATTTGTGAGCGGCTGGATTTACAGCCGGGTCAAACCTTGCTTGAGATTGGTACTGGCTGGGGCGCGCTGGCTATTTATGCGGCTAAGCATTATGGCGTGCACGTGACAACAACAACGATTTCAGATGCGCAATACGCCTATACCAAAGCCCGTGTCGAACGCGAAGGGCTAAGCGATAAAGTGACGCTGCTGACAGAGGACTATCGCAATCTCACCGGAGAATACGACAGGGTTGTTTCTATCGAGATGATTGAAGCTGTGGGGCATGAGTATTTACCAGGCTTCTTTAAAAAGCTGGAATCATTGTTAAAACCCGATGGGCGCATGCTGCTACAGGCGATAACGATTGCCGATCAACGTTATGACAGCTATCGCAAAAGTGTGGATTTTATTCAGCGTTATATTTTCCCCGGTGGCTGCTTACCCTCAGTGAGCCAAATGGTCGGTCACATTGCCAAACAGACGGACATGGTGGTTTGGTCGCTCAATGATATGGGGCTCGATTACGCTAAAACCTTAAAACATTGGCATGAGAATTTTGATCATGCGATAGGCGAAATCCAAGCTTTAGGTTATGGCGATGATTTTATTCGGATGTGGAAATTTTACCTAAGTTATTGTGAAGGTGGATTTTTAGAACGCACCACAAGCACAGTGCATTTAGTGGCTGTGCGTCCGGACTATCGCATTGCTAGCCATCATCTCCCAAGCCATAGCCCTAATGCGATGTAATCTGTTTTGATTAAGCAGTCACTTTAGTGGAAATAACCATTTTCGTTGGAATGAGCCGCTTTGTTTGCAGCAAGATAAAAGTGAGGCAAAGATGAAGTCCATGTTAGCTAACTCTCGGGTTCCTTTTAAACATCAGGGCTTTATTCTCTATAACGCCTTGAGTTTTCAGGCTGTGTGGTGGTCTAGTATACTCTGGCTTAACACCTCACTGTTGTTAACTATCCCTTTGTTATTATTTCACTTTATCCTGCTAGCTTCCTTAAGTAAGCCCGAGTATCGCAAAGTGGATTTGCTATTGATGCTAAAGGTTGCAGCCTTAGGAATAGGCGTCGATACAGTACTCTCTGTTTTAGGGGTGTTTGAGTTTGCTCTTTTCCCTTGGTGGCTTGGTTGCCTGTGGCTGCATTTTGTTTTGACTCTGAATCATAGTTTGTCCTTTATGCGACCTTTACCGCTGATATTTCAGGCGTTACTCGGGGGCATATTTGGTGGGTTAAGCTATTTGGCTGGCGCACAATTTAATGCCGTGAGTTTGCCCTATGGCAATGTTATTTCTGCTGTGGTGTTATTTTTGGTTTGGCTAGTCTTGCTGCCATTTTTAATCCAACTTGCTAATCCCTATGGATTTAATCGAAGCACTAAGGCTCGCTCTTTTACTGTGTTTGGGCGTTAATTATTGAAATCTAGGAATTGATCGCGGTTAAGTCATTATGCCGTTTTTAGTTAAGTACCTGTTGTAAGACATCATGCAGTAAAAGGGGGATCCCATGTCGTCAGTTCGTAATCGTAGCCCAAATCTTGGTTTTTCATTTTTGAATTCAAGCTGCTTAAGTCTATTGGCCCTTAGTTTATTGGCCGCACCTTTAAAAGCGTTAGAGGCGAAAACGCCTGATTTTGAAAACATTACTATCGAACTGAATGATGCCGCCGATGTGACGCAGACTTTTCAGGAAGTGGGCCGCGGAGAAATGGATTGGCTGTGGTTTAGTTTGTATAAGGCGAGACTGATGACGGTAAATGGCCGTTATCAACAGGGGCAATATCCTCTGCTGTTAGATATTGAATATTATCGAGATATTGAGTCAGAGGATTTGCTCGAAGCGACAAAAGATCAATGGCAGCATCTAGCGTTTGCCGAAAATGATATCCAACGTTGGTTGGGTTTATTAAATGCGACTTGGCCCGATGTGAAGCAGAGCGACCATTTAAGTTTTAAGGTGATAGATGGACAAACGAGTCAGTTTTTCTTTAATCATCAACCACTCGACATTATCCATGATGCTAATTTTGCTGAGGCATTTTTAGCGATTTGGTTATCGAAAGCCACTAGTCGTCCTAGTTTGCGGGCGCAATTACTCGGAGAAAAACCATGCGATTGTTGAAACGGCTTGTCGGCCGAAAGTTATTTTTAGGTTTAATAATGATAGGGCTGTTGTCGAGTTGTTCATCGGTGGAAGTGACTGATTATAAAGATACTCATCCGACATTGGTTTTGGAGTCATTTTTTAATGGGCCATTAAAAGCCTCTGGGGTTGTACATGATTTTAGTGGCAAAGTGATCCGCAAATTCAATGTCATTATGGAAGCCAGTTGGCAGGGAAGTGAGGGAGTCATTAATGAATGGTTTGTGTATGATGATGGTGAAACTCAAACTCGTGTGTGGCGCATCAAGGCACTAGGGGAAGGGCGATACTCAGGAACTGCAGGTGACATTATCGGGACTGCCGATGGCCAATCTAGTGGCAGTGCGCTACATTGGAAATACGATATGTTATTGCCTGTGGATGGTGAGGAATATCAAGTTCATTTCGACGATTGGATGTTCTTAGTGAATGATAATACCATTATAAATCAGAGTGATATTATTAAGTTTGGCATCACAGTTGCTAAAGTCACTTTAGTTATTCAAAAATAGTTTCAGCAATTTTTAGTTAAGTTGGCTTACCCCAGCTTGTCTTGGATTAACTCTGTTGATTAAGACTTAAATTGGCTTAAACAGTATAGCTTGGCTAATAACCCCCTTTTTTCTGCATTAAAGTGTTGAAGTCAAACCAAAGTTGCAGCTAGGCATTTTTGCTAGTGGCATAAGCGATATATGGGGGTAAGGTTATTGCAACCCATTGTTTAAATTTAATTAATCTGAGCTTAAGTCTAAGTCTAAGTCTAAGTCTAAGTCTAAATAGATAGGGGGAGTCGATGAAAAAACACGTTGTTTTATGGGGAGTATTTTTAAGTCTGTCGTTAACTGCTTGTTCATCTTTTGACTTTAAGTTTGAGGATCATTCTGAGAAACAAGTCGATCCTCATCAACCCGCAAGCGATCCTATGGTGCAAGATAATGAACGTCGTATTCGAGATGCGAGAAAAGACGGTCAGTTAGAATCCGATTTTCTAAAACCTAGGTATCCAGTTAAGTTTAAATAAGAAAATGCCTTAGGAACTCACTTCAACCTCAATACTTAACTATCAATAGCAAGTATTAAGGTTGCTAGGGGAGAGGCGAAGAACTAACCCGCTTGACGACTGTTATCTATCGATTTTTTGTCATAATATTCAAACGGAAACAGATTACGAATCCTTTGCTTTACATTGTCACTCACGTTGGCAGAAATATGTAAGCGTACATCTCCTGATTTTTCAGCCCTAACAGTACAAGTCAGTTTTTCGGTTTTAGCGATTTGGCGGCATTCCCGTTCGAATCGTTCGGGGATCTTGCCCTTATGCTGAGTCATACGGCCATCTTTAAAATGCATTTCAAAAATAGTCAGACCTTTCTTGCCACCAAATATCAGTTTGTAAACGAGAAATATACCAATAGCGACAAAAATGAGTTTGAAAATATCGGCTGTCATAACGCCTCCTATCTTATGTTTATAGAACCAAGATACTCCCGAGTTAGTTGTTTTAACAGTGCGCTAACGCGCAATTTTGAATTGGCAATAAAATGATTCCAGCCTAGACTTAACTGGCTAAGGAAAAGTAACCCCTCAGTTAAGGAAAACGCCATGTACTTATCAAATGCAGATCGTTGGTCATTATTGTGTAAGAAGCAAATCGATGTTATCGAAAAACTTGCTACACATTTCCCCGAGAGAAAAGCACATCTAAGTGAGCTCACTCAAGGGTGGCGCCATGTTCAACATCAAGTTCAAGCAGGTGATAGGCCTATGCCACTCGAGCTCATCAAATAAGCACGATTGAGTCATTTGGAACTAGATAGTTTGTATAAGAACGCAAAGCCACTCAATAATGAGTGGCTTTTTTATGTGGCGAATATAAAACTATCATTTATAGGGGTAAAGGATGAAGTGATTGTCTGTTGCGTGAAGTCAATAAATTATCTTATACGCTCAATTTGAGCGCTTATTGTGCCAGTATTGAGGGCGCTATCGTTATTATTGAGGAAAGTCAGTTGTGTTTTGCTTTGAAACGATTCAAATTTCATATACAAAAAACAGATACAAAAAAGCCACTCATTGAGTGGCTTCATTGTTTATATAGTGCGGGCACCAAGAGTCGAACTCGGGACCTGCTGAAATTATCGAGAGTAAGTCAGTTGCGCTTTGTACTGAACACTTCAAATTTCAGATACAAAAAAGCCACTCATTGAGTG
>NZ_JADWMP020000025.1:0-73663 GCF_015767295.1 Shewanella sp. DW31 | reverse complement strand
CGAAGGTTAAGCAGTTTCGATTAACTCAACACCTGTGAGTGTCCACACAGATTTCTTGTTTTATCTTGTTAAAGAGCGTTGACCACATACCGTTGCCGGCGGGTCTTGCTGATGCTTCATCAGCTCAGGGTCGTGCATTTTACGCATTTCCCGTTTCGCGTCAAGGAGTATTTTCAACTTCTTGCTGCGCTTGAATTAAGTGCTTAAAAGCGACTCAAATTCAACCTAACTCATCAGCTGGCTTTCGCTGTCTGCCGTGTCAGTGGATGCGCATTATAGGGAGATTGAGAAAGTCCGCAACCCCTATTTTTAAGATAATTGTCATTTTCTCACTGTTCGTTGGATATTTGACCTGACCCGCTAGTTTTTAACCTTTATAATGCTAAAAACCACTCAATTAGGGACTTTTCTATGTCAGGGCCACTCAGAACTTACCAAGGTATTCATCCTCAATTAGGCAATAACGTATATGTAGATGAAGCTTCGGTGCTTGTTGGCGATATTGCGTTAGATACTGATGCCAGTATTTGGCCTATGGTGGCGGCGCGTGGTGATGTTAACCATATTCGTATTGGTAAGCGCTCGAACGTACAAGACGGTAGCATATTGCATGTAACGCGTAAGTCAGCTGCTCGTCCCGATGGTCATCCACTGATTATTGGTGATGATGTGACTATTGGTCACAAGGCTATGCTTCACGGTTGCAAAGTCGGTAATCGAGTATTAGTAGGCATGGGTGCGATTATTCTCGACGGTGCGATTTTAGAAGATGATGTGATCTTAGGTGCGGGTTCTTTAGTGCCACCGGGCAAGGTATTACAGAGTGGCTATTTATATGTAGGCAGCCCAGTTAAGCAGGCTCGCCCATTAACGCCAGCCGAAATTGCCTTTTTGCCAGAATCTGCCGACAACTATGTCAGACTGAAAAACGAATACTTAGTTGAGTTACAAAACATCTAATCACTTATAGCTAATCTCTTATAGTTAGTCGCTTAGTGTCACTATAGCTATATAAGAAAGGCGGTAGAGACTCATTGAGTCTCTACCGCCTTTTGCTATTCGCTGATTCAGAAAACTATCTAAGTTCGATAAGTTTAGCCTAAGTGTACAGCCCCAAAATCATCAAACTCTTCGGCTTCAATTAAATCTTCCGCCATTTCTTCGGCATCAAATCTCACCGCATCAAACAATGCCAGCATAGCAGCGGCTTCATTGGCACACGGCTGTTCAGAGAAATCATTCAGCTCGGCTAACTTATTCACACTGATATAGCACTTAATGTTCATCCCCTGTGACTGCGCGATAAAGCAGACTCGCTTGTGGGCGTCGTCCCAATATTGCAGTTCGGGGAAAAGAATACTTTGATTCATGCTTCCTACTTAGGCTCGGCCATTAGTTTATCCCTCAAAAGATTTAATACCACTTGAGTGTCGGGCTCGATACCTCGCCATAGGGTAAAACTCTTAGCCGCTTGGCCGACTAACATGCCGAGCCCATCAATAACCTTAGCTGCACCTTGAGATAGCGCCCATTGGTTAAACGCGGTGACCGAGGCGCCATACATCATGTCATAACAAACAGTTTGGGTGGTGATGATATGCGCTGGCAAAGTTGGCAACTCGCCCGCAAGACTCGCCGAGGTTGAATTGATGATGACATCGAACTCGCCCATAAGCTCATTCATTTCTACGGCGGTGACTCTATTTGCGAAAGCACCGTTATCCACCGAAGTAAAGATATCGACCAGAAGCTGTGCCTTAGTGTGAGTGCGATTACTGATGATCATCTGCGCAATTCCCGCATTTAATAACGGCAGAATACAACCGCGCGCCGCACCACCAGCACCAATAAGTAACACGCGCTTATCTTGCAGGCTGCCTAAGTTAGCGATGAGATCGGCCACCAGCCCTAAACCATCGGTGTTATCACCGCGAATAGTGCCATCGGCCAATAAACTTAAGGTGTTTACCGCGCCAGCAAGCTTGGCCTCTGGGCTGAGACTGTCACACAACGCAAAAGCTTGCTCCTTAAAAGGCACTGTCACATTCGCGCCCTTGCCGCCCGCATTGAAAAACGCCGTCAGTGAGGCTTCAAAACCATCGACCGGAGCAAGAATGGCTTCATAGGTTAATAACTCTTGGGTGGGCGCGGCAAATTGTCCATGAATGAACGGCGATTTACTGTGGCTAATTGGATTGCCAAACACTGCGTATCTGTCTGTCATAGCGATATGAAATTTTAGGTTCAATGGCTTTGCAGTCTACCGTGCTTTTGAGCCCACGCAAGACGAATTATGCTCAACTGAATTTCACGCTAGGTTTCACGCTATAATGCGCCATCGGCTCAATACACTCTATTTAGTGAACGACTATTCCAATGAACTGGCTTAAAAAGATTTTTAGTAAACACACTCCGCCGCAGGATGATCGCGATCCGAGCCAATCTAACGCTTACGACTTAATCGGCGGCGAAAAAGTGATCCGCGCTATCACCAAATGTTTTTATCAGAAGATGGCAAACTCAACAGAAACGACAACACTGCTTGCCATTCATAGAGCGCCCATTGCGGAATCAGAGCAGAAGTTGTTTGAATTTTTAAGTGGTTGGCTCGGCGGGCCGCAGCTCTATCAGCAGAAATATGGTCATCCCGCATTGCGAGCACGACACATGCATTTCGCCGTCGATGAGGCGATGCGGGATCAATGGCTGTTTTGTATGAAATTTGCGATTGAAGAAAACATTAATAAGCCAGAGCATCGAGCCGCCATCTTTGAGGCGATTTCAACTCTGGCCGATCATATGCGTAATCAATAAAGTGGATGTTGTATCCACTTCATAAGATTACTGGCTAAACCCAGTCGCGGGGTTTGAGGTAGTTATCGTACAAATCTGCCTCTGGGCTTCCCGCCTCTGGTGTATAAGCATATTGCCAACGCACTAATGGCGGCATCGACATTAAGATAGACTCGGTACGGCCGCCCGTCTGCAGACCAAATAAAGTGCCTCTGTCGTAGACTAAGTTGAACTCAACATAACGACCACGACGATAGAGTTGGAACTGACGCTCACGCTCACCGAACTCAGTATCTTTACGACGCTCAACAATCGGCGCATAGGCCGTTAAGAAGCCATTACCTACAGCTTGCATAAAGCTAAAGCTTTGCTCGAATCCGTCTTGATTCAAGTCATCGAAAAACAATCCACCCACGCCGCGGGTTTCATTACGGTGCGGCAGGAAGAAATACTCATCGCACCATTTCTTATACTTGGGATAAACCTCATCCCCGAAAGGCGCGCAAATATCCTTAGAAGTCTGGTGCCACTCGCGCATATCTTCCTCGAAAGGATAATAAGGCGTTAAATCAAAGCCACCGCCAAACCACCACACAGGATCGGCACCCTCTTTTTGAGCGATAAAGAAACGCACATTGGCATGAGTCGTTGGGATATAAGGATTATTAGGATGAATCACTAAAGAAACGCCCATAGCTTCAAAACTACGGCCCGCTAACTCAGGGCGATGCGCCGTAGCCGACGCAGGCATAGCTGCGCCAGTCACATGGGAAAAGTTAACCCCAGCTTGCTCGAACACTGCACCTTGGGTTAATACTCGGCTCGTACCACCACCACCTTCAGCGCGAGTCCATGAATCGGCGGCGAACGTGGCTTGGCCATCCAGCGCCTGTAAACCAGCACAAATTCGGTTTTGTAGATCGATTAAAAACGCTTTTACCACTGCAACATCAGGCACACTCATCTTGTTATCCTTATTATTAGTTTGCTCATTGTCCATTTCGTAAAATCTTACCGCTTCGCGCATCGATAATGGTCGAGGGCTGACGTTGCTCACCGAGTTCACCTAATACGAGTGCATCAATTTTACCTGTAAAATCTGCGAGAATTTCATCGGCAGTTAATGCTGGATCTTCACCCGCAAGGTTAGCGCTAGTCGACACTAAAGGTTTATTGAGCGCGCGGCACAGGGCTTGCACCCCAGTATGGGCTGATACTCGCACTGCAATAGAGTCAAATTCACCACAGAGGTATTTTGAAACCTGCGCTTTGATTGGCATTACAAAGGTAAAAGGCCCCGGCCACTTGGAAAATGCAAACTCGAGCTGCTCAGCCGTTAATTGTGATTCATCAACATAAGCTAAAAGCTGCTGAAAATCACTGGCGACTAAGATCAGTCCCTTTTGCCATGGGCGCTGTTTTACCGCCAATAACTTTTGGATAGCAGTGTCGTTATCAGGGTCACAACCTAGGCCATAAACCGCCTCGGTTGGATAAGCGATAACACCACCGTTAAGCACAATATCTTTTATGTCAGATGGGTGCAGCTGCAACATCTTAGGATCACCTTTTGAGTATTGTCGATTTCAACAATCAAATTATTGGATAAATTCGAATACTGACCGCCCCATCAGCGGTCAGCCGAGGATTATACGCAAGCCACTTTCATCGGCCAAATATTAAGATGCAGGTCACACAATAAACTAAAGTGGTCTTTTGTATTTACAGCTTTTTTGCGGGCATTCTAAACGCATCCCAGCCGCACCTTTACGCTCGACCAAGATCCCAAAACCACAACTCGGGCAAGCTTCAGCAACCGGAGGATAATTCACAATAAACTTGCACTTAGGGTAAGCACTACAGGCATAAAAACTCTTTCCGAAGCGACTCGTTCTGTGCTCAAGCTTACCCGCTTTGCATTCAGGGCAAGGAATTTCAGGCTTATCACTCGCTTGATCCTGTTTTTCAATATGCGTGCAGCTAGGATATTGAGTACACCCAATAAAGATCCCAAAGCGCCCTGACTTTACCGCCAGTTCGTGACCGCATTCAGGGCATACAGAACCTTCAATCACTTGAGTTTCAATAGATTCGTGCTGCACTAAGGGTCGAGTGTAATTACAGCTAGGGTAATTATTACAGCCAATAAAACCACCGTGCTTACTGTGTTTGACCGATAACTCGCTGCCACATTCAGGACAAAGTTCGTATTCTTTTTCCAGTGCGTGTTCGTGGGCACTAAATAATTGTTCATCAATCTTAGACATAATCATTCACCACCTGTCGTAGCGCATTAGGATATCAAGCGCAGTGCCATCAAGGAATTTATGGCATCAAAAAAGGAGGTCTTAGCCTCCTTTCTCTCATAATTCATCTTTCACAACAATTAAGAATGCAGTCGGCCTTCGGGCTGTTCGAAGATCAAATCTTCCATTTGCTCATAAGCGGACTCATGGCCAGGAGCATTAAACAGCACCATTAAGATAACCCATTTGAGATCTTCTAAAATCAGGGTTGGTTCATCCAACTCCATCACTCTATCGATCACCATTTCACGGGTTTCGACATTCAGCACTTTAACTTGCTCTAAAAACAACAAGAAACCGCGGGATTCTACATCTAGCTTGTCCATTTCGTCCTTCGTATAGATACGAAACGAATGCTGATCGTGATTACAAAGATAAGGTTTATCCCCTTCTTGTAATTCAGCTAAGCGCTCTAACCAAGTTAACGCTTTTAAAATCTCGGATTGATGAAATCCGGCACGAGTGAGTTCCTTGGTTAACTCGTCTTCATCAACTAGTAGTTCAACTTCACTGTGAACATAGTTTTCAAATAGATACATGAGGATATCAAACATGGCTAGCTCCTCTTTACTCTGACGTAACCACCGGGTACTGCTATTACCCAACCTTGCAACTCAAGTTCAAGCATTTGTTCTAACACCAGATCTATCGTTTTTCCACTATGTTCAACGACTGCATCAATTGATGTAGTTTCATAACCTACACTAGCTAACAGAGACGAAAATGGCAAATTACAAATCTCGCCTTGCTGTATATGGTGGCATAACTTCAATTCTTCAAGGTGGAAAGCGGTTAAACTTGCCAACTCTTCCACTATATCGGCAGCGGTTTCCACAAGCTTTGCTCCATCACGTAATAAATCATGACAGCCTTGATGGTAACCACCTAAGATTGAGCCCGGAACGGCAAACACCTCACGCCCTTGTTCCATCGCCAACCTAGCAGTGATTAAAGAGCCGCTTTTGCGACAGGCTTCAACCACAAGAGTACCTAAAGATAGACCGCTAATAATGCGATTTCGTTTCGGGAAATTACCCGCAAAGGGACCAGTATCGGGCCAAAACTCGCTAAGTATACAGCCTTGCCGCTGAATATCATGATAAAGCTGTCGATGTTTTCGTGGATAAATGATCTCTATGCCCGTTCCTAGTACGGCAATAGTGCGCCCTTGATGGTCAACACAGGCTTTATGGGCCGCCCCATCAATCCCCATCGCCATGCCACTACAGATACCAAATCCCATTGAGGACATCTCAGCAGCCAGTTGGTAAGCGACCTGCAATCCGCCAGGAGAAGCATTACGACTGCCAACAATCGCAAGATAAGGAAGGGCTAACGCCTCTAAGCAACCTTTAACGAACAGGACGGCGGGCGGATCTGAGAGTTGTTTTAATAATGGGGGATAAAGCGGATCAGAGAAACAAAGCAGATGATGATCGGCGGCTTGCTGTTGCCATTCGAGGGCGACATCCACTTTTTGATAATCAATAACAAGGTTATGGAGCAGATGATCAGATAAAGGTAGCGCTTGTCTCTCATGCTCTAACCTTTGTCTGAGGTCGTCCACTTCCATGTGCGTTAATAATTGTTGGATCCGAGCGGGTCCTAGCCCAGATACAGCACAAACAACTAACCAATCGACCAAATTTTCAGAGATTATAGACCTCTTAAGGCTAAAGATTCAGGGGCGATTAACTTATCGTCGACACGAACAGGCCGCTCGGTGGAGACAATCAAACCTAAGCTCGCCTTATCAAACACTTTAAACACTAACAACTTACCATGATAAACATCCGGCATCTTAACTGCACGATCCGAAGAGACTGACGCCATTAGGTTATCATAGGCAGTACGTTCAATTGCAGGAACCGGCATACCGTCATTGTTGATAACAATAACCTCACCATCACGGTAAATAGAAAATACCACCCCAGGCTCGACGCCATCCTGAGTGCCTTTATCTAAGTACACGACATTCAACTTACCCGCTTCACGCAAATTTGATTCTGTTGCTAATACTAAAGCCGGTATCTTTAATTCCGCAGGTTTAGGAGTAAAGTAAGCTGACATCAAGGAATCACTTTCCATCGGCAATACTCTGAAGCCCGCTTTGGTTTCGCGAAAGCTCGTTAGCAACTTAATTTTTGAAACCTTACCAGACTCAATCACTTGCCCAGTAGACGACAAAATGGCTTCTTGTCCTAACGCTTCGCCTGACTCTTTATTGAAAAACTCGCGACCGCGTTCGTAAATACCATATTTTTGGTTTATTGGCAGTTCAGCATCAATATAAATCACATCACCCACAATATGGTGACGCGATGGACTTTCACCTGCCAGCACCATAGGTTGCTCAGTAAGCCAGTGAGTCTCGACGACCCGATTCTGCACTAAATATTGTTCAATCAAGGCTAAATCAACGGCTGGAATAGCATTACTCTTAGCAATGACACGTCCCTCGGGACTCTTTCTTACATGGGGTTTAGCACTATCGACAGTAGCACCATTACGCACAAGGCGGGGCTGACCATCAATAAATACCAGAGTGAGTTGATCGCCAGGGTAAATAAGGTGGGGGTTAGCAATCTGTGGATTTACATCCCAAAGACTCGGCCATTTCCATGGGTCATTCAGAAACGCGGCGGAGATATCCCAAAGAGTATCGCCCTTTTTCACTACATATGACTCAGGATGCCCCGCCTTAAGCGTCAGGGTATCTGCGGCAACAAACGTGCAATTGAATGTCATTAACGCGAGTAAAATTAACCGTTTCATGGGTATTTCCATGTTGTTTAACTCTTAGTTTGAGCTTTTACTGTTATTGGTAGGCACTAAAGATTAAAATTAACTCATTAGCATCAGTCAGTATAACTAACTGGCAGAGATTTGACAGACTTGTTAAGAGTTTATGTATGACACTATTAAAAGTATTACAATTCCCTGACGAAAGATTACGAACACAAGCCACACCCATCACAGAGTTTAATGCCGAGCTGCAGACTCAAATTGATGATATGTTCGAAACCATGTACCAAGAAAAAGGTATCGGTCTGGCCGCGACCCAAGTTGATTACCATAAACAACTTATTGTCATGGACTTACAGGATGAAGTCGAACGACCCAAAGTGTTTATAAACCCCGAAATTATCGCCAGCAGCGGTGACTTCTGCAATGAAGAAGGTTGCCTGTCGGTTCCGGGGATTTACGCCAAAGTCGATCGCGCCGAATTTGTCACGGTAAAAGCCTTAGACAGGCACGGTAACGAATTTATAGTTGAGGCCGATGAGTTATTTGCCATTTGTATTCAACACGAAATGGATCACCTCAAAGGCAAATTGTTTGTCGATTATTTGTCGCCGCTAAAACGTCAGCGGATCAAACAAAAACTTGAAAAAGCGGCCCGATTGGACGCCAAAGAAGCATAGGATCAGATTTGAAACCACTCAACATCATCTTTGCCGGAACACCGGATTTTGCCGCTCGCCACTTACAAGCACTGTTAAACTCACACCACAATGTGATTGGCGTTTACACTCAGCCCGATAGACCCGCTGGCCGCGGCAAGAAACTGACCGCCAGCCCAGTAAAAGAACTCGCTATCGCCAATAGTATTCCAGTGTTTCAACCCGGCTCATTACGTAAAGAACCCGCGCAACAAGAACTTGCCGCACTCAACGCCGATATCATGGTGGTCGTAGCCTACGGTCTGATCTTGCCAAAAGTCGTGTTAGATACACCGCGTTTAGGTTGTATTAACGTTCATGGTTCTATTTTGCCACGCTGGCGTGGTGCCGCACCGATCCAACGCGCACTTTGGGCCGGCGACAAAGAAACCGGCGTAACCGTTATGCAGATGGATGTGGGTTTAGATACTGGTGACATGCTGCTTAAAACCTATCTGCCGATCGAAGATAACGACACGTCAGCCAGCCTTTACGAGAAACTGGCAGAACAAGGTCCCGTTGCCCTATTGCAAGCACTCGAGGGTTTAGCAAACGGTACCTTAGCCGCTGAAAAACAAGATGAAGCCTTAGCGAACTACGCAGAAAAACTCAGTAAAGAAGAAGCCAGACTCGATTGGAATAAATCTGCCAAACAACTCTGGCAAGAAGTCCGCGCCTTTAATCCTTGGCCTGTGAGTTACTTTGAGCACCAAGGTAACACTATTAAAGTGTGGCAAACCCAAGTCAGCGAAACCACCAGCACAGCTGCTCCGGGCACTATTATCAGCGCCAGCAAAAAAGGCATCGACGTCGCCACCGCTGATGGTGTGTTAACCCTGCAGAGTATGCAGCTTCCGGGGAAAAAGCCACTCAATGTTGCCGATATTCTCAATGCTCGAGGTGAATGGTTTAGCCCGAATACTCGCCTCGCAAACGAGGCACAATAATCATGAACTTGCGCGCGCTAGCTGCGAAAGCCATCTTCGAAGTATTAGAAAAAGGCGTGTCGCTGTCAGTGGCATTGCCTGATCAACAAAAGCATCTTGCCAGCGGCAAAGATAAAGCCCTACTCGCCGAGCTCTGTTACGGCGTGATGCGCACTCTGCCGCAAATAGAAAAACGCATCAGTGAATGCCTAGAGAAACCACTTAAAGGCAAACAAAGGATTATCCACCAGCTCCTGATCGTAGGTTGCTATCAACTTTACTTCACTCGCATTCCAAGCCACGCCGCGATTTCAGAAACCGCCGAAGCCTGTCGCCAGTTAAAATTTGAAGGCATGGTCAAGGTCGTTAATGGTGTACTGCGCAACATTCAGCGCCAGCTATCGCCGCTAAGCACAGAATCAGATACCTTAAGCTATAACACACCCGCTTGGTTAATTAAGCGCTTAAAAGAAGCCTATCCCGAGCAGTGGCAAGACATCATTCAACAAAGCCATGAACGCCCGCCCATGTGGCTGCGTAACAATCGCTTATCCCAGAGCCGTGCCGAATACCTCGCTGCCCTAGCCGAAATCGACATTGAAGCGAGCGAAGGCAGCAGTGCCGATGCCATTCTCCTAGCGCATCCAAAGGATGTCGCCACACTGCCACACTTTCATGAAGGTGCAGCATCAGTACAAGATGGCGCGGCACAATGGGCGGCGACCTTACTAGCCCCGCAAGCGAATGAATTAATACTCGATGCCTGCGCGGCACCCGGTGGAAAAAGTTGTCACTTACTCGAACTTGAGCCGAGTATCAAATTAGTCGCTGTTGATTTTGATGCCAAACGCCTCGAGCGTGTGCAACAGAACCTTGACCGCTTATCATTAAAAGCGGAGCTTATCCATGGTGATGCGGCCAACATAGACTCATGGTGGCAAGGCGGACAATTTGATCGTATCTTACTGGACGCGCCTTGCTCAGCCACAGGAGTGATCCGCCGCCATCCCGATATTAAATGGTTGCGAAAAAACCATGACATCGAAGAGTTGGCTGAACTACAACAGCAAATTCTCGATCATTGCTGGAAGTGGCTAAAACCCGGTGGCACGCTTCTTTATGCCACTTGTTCGATTTTACCGCAGGAAAACCGCGACCAGATCAGTGCGTTTTTAGATAGAACGGTAGATGCTAAGCTAGACACACTTACCCAGCAAAATTCGCCACAGGATATAGGTTGGCAAATCACGCCAGGACAAGACAATATGGATGGGTTTTATTATGCCCGTTTATTGAAAGCGACTGATTAGGAAGTAAGCAAG
The DNA here is from genome assembly GCF_015767295.1 of Shewanella sp. DW31. Taxonomy (NCBI): domain Bacteria; kingdom Pseudomonadati; phylum Pseudomonadota; class Gammaproteobacteria; order Alteromonadales; family Shewanellaceae; genus Shewanella; species Shewanella sp. DW31. Next base: position 62,873 of record NZ_JADWMP020000025.1, on the reverse strand, counting down.
GCCATGAAAATTATCATATTAGGTGCGGGGCAAGTTGGGGGAACCTTGGCCGAAAATTTGGTGGGTGAGAACAATGACATCACCATTGTCGATTATGACAAATCCAGATTACGCGCCCTGCAAGATAAATATGACCTTCGCGTCGTAGCGGGCCATGCCGCTCACCCTGATGTTCTCAGAGAAGCAGGCGCAGAAGATGCCGACATGCTTATCGCTGTAACCAATAGTGATGAATGTAATATGGCTGCCTGCCAGATTGCCTATACCCTCTTTGGTACGCCGACTAAAATTGCCCGTATCCGCTCAGAACCCTATTTGGCGATGCGCGATAAACTCTTTATCGACAGTGAAACCAAAAATAGCGACGGTCGCCCCCGCGGCGGCTTCGTAATCGATGAATTAATCGCCCCTGAACAGTTAGTGACCGCTTACATCCAGCGACTCGTAGAATATCCAGGCGCATTACAAGTGCTTGAATTTGCCGAAGGCCGCTTGAGCCTAGTGGCTGTTCGAGCCTATTACGGCGGCCCACTGGTGGGGAATGCATTAGCGGCACTTCGCGAGCATATGCCCAATATTGATACCCGGGTCGCGGCGATCTTCCGCCAAGGCCGCGCTATTATGCCTCGCGGAACAACCATTATCGAAGCCGATGATGAAGTCTTCTTCGTTGCAGACAGTCGCCACATTCGCGCTGTCATGAGCGAAATGCAAAAGCTCGATAACTCCTACCGCAACATTATGATCGCCGGTGGCGGTAACATAGGCTTAGGTTTAGCAAAACGCCTTGAGCGCACCCACTCGGTCAAACTGATTGAGCATAAATTAGAACGTGCAGAAGCCTTATCGGAGCAGCTGGAAAATACCACAGTGTTCTGCGGTGATGCCTCAGATCAAGAATTACTGCTCGAAGAACACATAGACCAAACTGACGTATTTATTGCGGTCACCAATGACGACGAAGCCAATATTATGTCCGCCCTGCTAGCAAAACGTATGGGCGCGAAAAAGGTCATGGTGCTTATTCAACGCGAAGCCTATGTGGATATAGTGCAAGAAGCCAACATCGATATTGCTATCTCACCACAACAAGCGACGATTTCGGCACTATTAACTCATATTCGTCAGGGTGATATCTGTAACGTTTACTCTCTACGTCGTGGGGCGGCCGAGGCAATTGAAGCCATTGCCCACGGAGATGCCAGCACTTCTAAAGTCGTTGGCAAAGCCATTGGTGATATTAAGTTGCCACCGGGGACAACGATTGGCGCCATTGTCCGCAATGATGAAGTGCTGATGGCCCACGACAAAACCGTGATAGAGCAAGGAGATCATGTGATCTTGTTCTTAGTGAATAAAAAGTTTGTCGGCGAAGTCGAGAAGCTTTTCCAACCAAGTGCTTTCTTCTTCTAAGAACCTTAGTAAGCCAACTTATGCTGAACTTTAGACCGCTATTGTTTATTTTAGGGCTGTTTTTGTCCATGCTGACAGCTTTCATGCTGATCCCACTGCTCCTCGCCGCATACAAAGGTGAGGAAACCGTGGGCTCTTTTATGGTGTCGGCATTAGTCACAGGCATTAGCTCAAGCCTTTGTTTACACAATGGCCAGAGCAAAAGCATTAACCTCAATATCCGCGATATGTTCCTGCTAACCAGCCTAACGTGGTTAATCGTAAGCCTATTCGCGGCCATGCCATTTACCCTTTATCACGGTATTGGTTATACCGACGCCTTCTTTGAAACCATGTCCGGCATCACGACCACAGGTTCTACTGTACTCTCAGGGTTGGATACTATGGATCACAGTATCTTAATCTGGCGCTCTTTATTGCAATGGCTAGGTGGGATTGGTTTTATCGTAATGGCGGTGGCGATTCTGCCCTTCTTAAACGTTGGCGGGATGCGGCTATTCCGCACTGAATCATCCGATTGGAGCGATAAAGCAGTGCCTCGCACCCAAAGCATGGCTAAGTATTTATTCTTTATATATATTTTACTAACGAGTATCTGCTGTGTTGCCTATCATCAGGCAGGAATGACTTGGTTTCAGGCCATCAATCATGCAATGACCACCCTCTCGACTGGTGGCTACTCGACCTCAGATAGCTCAATGGCGGCGTTCTCCAACTCTGCACACTGGGTTGGGATTTTCTTTATGGCAGCAGGTGGCTTGCCACTACTCATGTTTGTACAAACCATACAGCAAAGGGATCTACGGATTTGGAACGATGCTCAGGTCAAAGGCTTCTTATTTTTCCTCACATTTGTATCTTGTTCTATTGGCTTCTGGCTGTGGCAAACCCGTGACATTGAGCTTCTAGATGCACTGCGTTTATCCAGCTTTAACGTGGTATCGGTAGTCACCACTACAGGTTATGGCTTAACGGACTACGGTGCTTGGGGCGCCTTTGCCAATATCGCCTTCCTGTTTTTAATGTTTGTCGGTAGTTGCTCTGGCTCAACTTCAGGCGGGATTAAGATCTTCCGTTTTCAAATTGCTGGGGCCATTATGCGCGAGCAATTGAAACAGCAATGTCACCCAAACGGTATCTTTAGGGAACGTTACAACAACCGCATCATCAGTGATGATATCGTGCGCTCTCTGATCACTTTCGTACTGCTGTTTGTGATGGTGATTGTGGGCTTGTCAGTGATTTTAGTGCTCACGGGTCTCGATCCTATGACCAGTTTCACTGGCGCGATTACGGCAGTCACTAACGTGGGCCCTGGTTTAGGCCCGATTATTGGACCTGTAGGTAACTTCTCAACGCTACCCGATGTCGCTAAATGGGCGTTATCACTCGGCATGCTCCTCGGTCGTTTAGAAATCTTAACCGTGGCGGTGTTGTTCCACCCGAGTTTCTGGAAGTACTAATTCAGTAGAGCTTGAATACTAAAAAGGCGCTTAACTTGTTAAGCGCCTTTTTTATTAAGCCTGACCCGTCCTAAATAGCGGTAACGTCAGCTAATTCCAACAGATGATCAGCATAGACTTTCACATCAGCCCAGTCGGTATAATCGATAACAGACTTAGGATCAGTTGGACCCTTGGTCATCTTCATAATCAACTGAATCGCCAATCTGTCATACCAAGGCCATGAAGGATAATCCACTTTGCCCGCAATAATTTTAAGATCTGCAGGCGTCCATGGCGATAACGCAATGAACTTTTGCAGATACTTATTATTTGCTGGGATACGTTTTTCAGGATTTCTCGCCACAACATTGACGCAGAAAAAACTGTTTGGCAATGCGCCCAGAGCCTGTGCATGCTGTTCAATAAATTGAAACACGCTCTTATCATAGGTGCCATAGAGCACGCAGGCACCTAAGGCAACGACATCATAATCAGGCCAATTAATACAAGTCGCAGCAGCACTGTTGATATTGATGAGGTCAACCTTAGCGTCACGAAATCTTAATTGCTCGGCAATTGCACTGGCAATCTTGGCCGTATGGCCACCACGGGTAAAATAAAGTACGAGGACGCGTGTCATAGGCAATTCCCGATCCACTGAGTAATACCACCATTGTGGCAAGGTTACGTTAAATAAACCTCTGATAGGATCACAAATCAGTCGTATCTCATATTCTGAGATGCAAAAATTGAGATCTGCATTGCCGAGCAGTATGATTGCGTAAACACATGTGTTCAATTAGAATTATCTAATCAAAAGCGATAAAGTGAGTGACCTTATGCAAAATGATATAGATGTAGATGCAATGGTAACTAATGCGGAAAGTGCGGCTAAATGGCTCAAGGCCATAGCGAACCCTTATCGCCTAATGATTTTATGTCTATTACTAGACAAAGAGTTGAGCGTAACCGAGCTCAACGCCACAGTGCCATTAAGTCAGTCGGCCCTATCCCAGCATTTAGCTGTATTACGCGCAGAAGATCTCGTGGATACCCGTAAGAGCTCGCAGATTGTTTACTATAAACTCAAGAACGAGCAAGTCACCCAAGTGATTTCAATTCTGCATAGCCGCTACTGCGCGGCCTAACACTGCAAAATTAGCCTAAATTTAAGCCCTAACCTCTTGCAAGTGGTTAGGGCTTAATGGTTTTCAATGTTGGCTAAAACGGTTACCGAAGGCATCGACTTTTGCCCAATCGGTAAACTCAAAAGTGCCTGTGATATCCGTAGGCCCTTTAGTCAACCACATGATAAAACGTATCATGGTCCGGTCAAAGAAACCGTATTTAGGGTAATCAATCTTGCCCGCAAACACTTCTAACTGCTGGGGTTGCCACAGTGAAAGCTTGAGAAACTTTTGCATATAAGGATTGGTTTCAGGCGTATTTTTTAAGGGTTTGCGCGCTACTACGTTAACGGTAAAAAAACCATTAATCTTAGTATCTAGCACTGCATGGTGGCGATTCACATACTGATAAAGCTCTGGTCTATGTTTACCATAACGAATACTGGCACCAATCAGCACTTTATCAAAATCCACTAAGCTCAACGCTTCCGCCTGCTCTAATGTGGCGAGCGAAACCTGCTCTCCCGCCTGTTCAGCAATCGTCTTCATTTTTTGGCAAATTGCCAATGTTTGGCCATCTATCGTCGAATAGATTATTAACGTCTGCATGATTAATTCTTCCAAAAAGTTGGCGTAAACAAAATCAGTAAGGTAAATACTTCGAGGCGACCAAACAGCATAGCCACGACCAATACCCACTTGGCTCCATCACCAATACTGGCATAGTTGCTCGCTACCTCACCTAAACCTGGGCCTAGGTTGTTTAAGCATGCCGCCGTGGCACTAAAAGCCGTAATATCATCTAATCCCATCGCCATGAGTGCAAGCATACAAATTACAAACACCAGCGCATAGGCAGAAAAGAATCCCCAAACAGCATCAACCACGCGGTCGGGTAAGGCTTTAGAGCCAATCCTAATCGAAAACATTGCCTTAGGGTGAACGAGTCGTTTCAATTCACGGGAACCCTGTAACAGCAGTAAAATTACTCGAATGACCTTAATCCCACCCGCAGTTGAGCCACCACAGCCACCGATAAAACTCGAAAACATTAATAGTATGGGTAAAAACAATGGCCACAGATGGAAGCTATCAGTGCCAAATCCAGCCGTAGTGGCAACTGAAACTGCCTGAAATAAAGCATGATCTAAGGTTTCTTCTGGCGAATCATAAATACCAGAACGATAAAGCGTGAAGAAACAAATCGCTGTGAGAATAAGTTGAATCGCCACCAGCATCTTAAATTCAGCATCTTTAAAATAGACTCTAACGTTAATCCCACGTCGTGAGAATGCCGCAAAATGCACGCTAAAGTTAACCGCAGAAACAATTAAAAAGAACACACAAATAAGGTTAATAGTAGGACTATCGAAATAGCCCATGCTGGCATCGTGGGTCGAAAAACCTCCGATGGCTATGGTCGAAAATGAATGACAAATGGCGTCAAAAATACTCATGCCCGCCCACCAATAAGCCGTCGCGCAGGAAATCGTTAGCAGTAAATAGATATACCACAGTGCTTTAGCGGTTTCGGCTATCCGCGGGGTCATCTTACTGTCTTTCACTGGCCCCGGAATTTCTGCGCGATAAAGCTGCATTCCTCCCACACCGAGCACAGGTAAAATAGCCACTGCGAGCACAATAATCCCCATGCCGCCAAGCCATTGCAGCATATGGCGGTAAAACAAAATGGCCTTAGGTAGGAAATCGAGCCCGACAATGACAGTGGCTCCGGTGGTAGTTAACGCAGAAAAAGATTCAAAGAAGCTGTCTGTCCAGCTTAAGTCTGGCTGACTCGAAAAGATAAACGGCAAGGCACCAATAGAACCCAGTACAGTCCAGAACAGCACGACAATCAGGAAGCCCTCTCGAGTACGCAATTCTTCTTTGCAGTGGCGGTTCGGATACCAGAGCCAAAAACCAATAAATAGGCTAACAAAAAATGCCTGCATAAACGCCGTGCCGCCGCCATCGTTATACCAAACAGCGATCAGTGCTGGTGGCAGCATAGTGATTGAAAATAAACCAATCAGCAGGCCTATGATTCTAATTATGGTTTTATATTGCATTACGCGAGTTCAATTATTCCATTGGCTGTAAAGGTATTTTCAGCATTTGGGCTATTTTGGCATAATTTACGCAGGCATCACAGCTCAAACTCGGGCCTCAAACTTCCTTGACTCAGTGTCGCCAGCGACTCACAAAGCCATGCCTGTTGCTCTCGCCCTATCTCAAACACAATATCGACCGCTGCAGCAAATTGCTTATCGATGATCACGGCATCCACTTGCTGTAATAGATGCTCGACATCGCGCAGCGATGCATAATCACAATGCAACTTGGCGGGATACCGTAACTGTTTGAGTCGCGTCGGTAATTGAATCAAGCCTTGCCTTAAGCCCGACGTATAAGCCCGAACGAGTCCACCTACGCCTAGCTTAGTACCGCCATAGTAACGCACGACAACAGCGCCCACTTCGCCAATATGTGCCCCTTGCAACACAGCTAACATAGGGCGGCCTGCACTGCCAGCGGGCTCACCGTCATCACTCGAACCAATCAAGACGCTATCATCCGGTGCGCCAGCAACAAAAGCTGAGCAATAGTGGCTTGCGCCGGGATAGTCACGCTTTATGTCAGTAAGTACTAACTTTAATTTATCGACACTATCGCAATGAAAGAGAAAAGAGATAAAGCGACTATGCTTTATCTCTTCTTCAATGACGATTTCATCACAGGGAACGTTATAACTTTCGAGCACAAATTCGCCCTAATCTATTTTCAAACATCAATCGGCTAAGCCGAGCTCACGGGTCATGTTCTCGTTTCTATCTTGGTGCACTATGACGTTATCTTCGATACGAATGCCGCCAAAAGGCCTTAACTCATCAACCGTTTGCCAGTTGATCTGTTGGCCACGACTATCTTGTTTAAGCTCATTGAGCAAAGTATCTATGATGTATAACCCAGGTTCCATAGTCAGCACTTGGTTTGGCGCTAAAATGCGGGTGCAGCGCAAGAATGGATGGGCCTCGGGCGCCGCAATATGGGTACCGCGCTCATCGTGGGAGAAGCCACCCACATCATGCACTTGTAAACCTAACATGTGGCCTAAACCATGGGGGAAGAAAGCACTGGTAATGCCTTGATCAACCAAACCTTGGGCATCACCCGTGGCTAAATCGAAATCCAATAGCATTTGCGCGACTTTAGCGTGAGTCGCTAAGTGTAAATCAGGATAACGAACGCTAGGGCGCATCATGTCGATAAGCTCAAGCTGCGCCTTATTCATCGCAGCGATCAACTCATCGAAACGATTCTTCTCAAATGCATAGGTTCTAGTGATATCAGACGCATAGCCAAAGTAACTCGCGCCCGCATCAATAAGAAAAGACAAACGTTTCGCAGGGCTTTGATGCTCGAGCGCGGTGTAATGCAAAATCGCCGCATTTTGATTAAGAGCGATAATATTGCCGTAGGGCACTTCATTTTCGCTCTGGCCCACGGCAGATAAATAATGCTGTTGGATCTCGAACTCACTCGCACCGTTATAAAACGCATTTTTAGCAGCAAAATGTCCCTGCACCGCAATTTGGTTGGCGCGGCGCATACATTCCAGCTCATATTCAGTTTTAGTGGTTCTGTGGTAATGCAAATAGCTCATCACAGCATCAGGATTGCGACTGGTAAAACCCAGCACTTCGGCTACATCTAAATGCTCGCCCAAATAAGCCCAATTAACAGTGTCTTTGGGCAACAGTTCAGCGACCTTATCGGCCTTAGTTAACAGCTTAATATCAAAATGCTCGGTCCAGAACATATCCGGCACATCGGATACTTTGTGCCAAAAATCCACAGGACGATAAAAAATCAGCTGCGGCTTATCGCGACCATTGACGACTAACCAGCAATTCGGATTATCTAACACTGGCAACCATGCCTTGAAGTGCGGGTTTGCTTTAAAGGGATAATTGATATCATCCAAAAACATCCGATGCGGCTGACCCGAATGGATCACTAAACCAGACAAGGCTTCTCGAGACAAAATCTCTGCGACTCGGCGGTTTAACTCGGCAATATGGGCACGATAGTGATGAGCCAACTGATCCATTTGTCATCTCCTGCAATGAATAAAAGTTAATATTATGAGCCAAATTTGCCCACATAATCTTAATCTGATCATGAACAACAGATTCAATCAAAACGTTAAACTGTCACTCAATCTAAAATACATGGCTGCTGAATAAAGAACATTAAAGCGATAACATCATGATTATTTTTAATAATTCTATTCAACCCTAGCATGGCTGCAGCGTTTAAACGTCTAAGGAAAACAGCCACAAAGACCTATTTATCCGCAAAGTGATTTAACGCACCCTAGGTGTTCTACACTCTGTGCAGTGTATCACAAAGGTGAAAAATCACTCTAGCCGACAAGAAATTAAACAGTCGTTTAAATTGGGTGTTGTAATTTATCGAATTTCGAAGCACACTGGCACACAACTGGTCAAATGATGGCCGAAGCTGCTGTGAGATAGAGAGTCGTACTAGCACCAACACATAATGGTGGGTATCACTTTTAAGCCAAAAGGAAGCAAGCAATGATCTACCAAAGTCCTACAATTCAAGTTGAGTTACTCGAGGATAATATTGCCAAGCTGTGCTTTAACGCACCCGGTTCGGTGAACAAATTCGACAGAGAAACCCTCGCTTCGCTCGATGCCGCATTAGACAGCATCAAGCAAAATTCCAATATCAAAGCGTTAGTGCTGACCTCAAGTAAAGATACCTTTATTGTGGGTGCCGACATTACCGAATTTTTAGGCCTATTCGCACAAGATGACGCCGTACTGCTCTCTTGGGTTGAACAAGCCAACGCTGTCTTCAACAAACTCGAAGACTTACCTTTCCCAACCGCATCTGCAATCAAAGGCTTTGCCTTAGGTGGCGGCTGTGAAACCATTCTGGCAACGGATTTTCGTATCGCAGATACCACAGCCAAAATCGGTTTACCTGAAACTAAACTCGGCATCATCCCAGGCTTTGGCGGCACAGTTCGTCTGCCACGTGTGATTGGTGCAGATAACGCACTTGAATGGATCACCACAGGTAACGACCAACGCGCTGAAGATGCACTGAAAGTCGGTGCTGTGGATGCTGTGGTTGCGCCAGAAGCATTAGAAGCGGCTGCAATTCAAATGCTCAAAGATGCTGTTGCTGAAAAGTTAGATTGGCAAGCGCGTCGTAACCGCAAGCTGTCTGCACTAACACTGCCAAAACTTGAAGCTATGATGTCATTCTCCACAGCCAAAGGCATGGTGTTTGCGGTTGCGGGTAAACACTACCCTGCACCAATGGCCGCAGTAAGCGTGATTGAGCAAGCATCGACTAAAGGCCGCACCGAAGCACTGCAAATCGAGCATCAAGCCTTTATCAAACTGGCTAAAACTGACGTTGCTAAAGCGCTTATCGGTATCTTCCTTAATGATCAATTCGTTAAAGGCAAAGCGAAAAAAGCGGGTAAATTAGCCAAAGAAGTGAAAAACGCTGCCGTATTAGGTGCTGGCATTATGGGCGGCGGTATCGCCTACCAAAGCGCCAGCAAAGGCACACCGATTGTCATGAAAGACATTGCCCAGCCAGCATTAGATTTAGGCCTCAATGAAGCCGCCAAACTGCTGTCTGCCCAAGTTGCTCGTGGTCGTTCAACGCCAGAAAAAATGGCCAAAGTGCTGAACAACATCACGCCTTCATTAGATTATGCTGCGCTCAAACACAGTGATGTCGTCGTTGAAGCCGTTGTTGAACATCCAAAAATTAAAGCACAGGTTTTAGCCGAAGTTGAAGGCTATGTGAGTGAAGATGCAATTATCGCGTCAAACACCTCAACGATTTCAATCAACTTGCTCGCTAATAGCATGAAGAAACCTGAGCGTTTCTGCGGTATGCATTTCTTCAACCCAGTGCACAAAATGCCGTTGGTCGAAGTTATCCGTGGTGAGCACAGCTCTGAAGAAACCATCGCCTCTGTTGTGGCTTACGCCAGCAAAATGGGCAAAACGCCAATCGTGGTTAACGATTGCCCAGGCTTCTTCGTTAACCGCGTACTCTTCCCTTACTTTGCAGGCTTTAACGGCTTACTTGCCGAAGGTGGCGACTTTGCTGCAATCGACAAGGTAATGGAAAAACAATTCGGTTGGCCAATGGGCCCTGCTTACCTGCTCGACGTAGTGGGTTTAGACACAGGTCATCACGCCCAAGCCGTTATGGCTGAAGGTTTCCCTGATCGAATGGGTAAATCAGGCACTGATGCGATTGATGTGATGTTTGAGAACAAACGTCTTGGCCAGAAAAATGGCAAAGGTTTCTATGTCTATTCAGTCGATAGCCGTGGTAAACCGAAGAAAGATGTCGATCCAACGAGCTACGGCCTATTGAAAGCTGCCTTTGGCGAGTTAAAAGCCTTTGAAGCCGATGACATTATTGCCCGTACTATGATCCCTATGATCATCGAAACCGTGCGCTGCTTAGAAGAAGGTATTGTCGCATCACCAGCCGAAGCGGATATGGGCCTAGTTTATGGCTTAGGTTTCCCGCCATTCAGAGGCGGCGTGTTCCGTTATTTGGATACCATGGGTGTCGCAAACTTTGTGGCCTTAGCAGACAAATATGCTCACTTGGGCGGTCTGTATCAAGTCACAGATGCGATGCGCACATTAGCAGCCAATAACGGTAGCTACTACCAAGCCTAATTAGCGGGAAAGGAATTTAATCATGAAACAAGCTGTTATCGTAGACTGCATCCGTACTCCGATGGGCCGCTCAAAGGCTGGCGTATTTCGTCATGTACGTGCAGAAACTCTGTCTGCCGAATTAATGAAAGGTCTGTTGCTGCGTAATCCGCAACTCGACCCAAACCTAATTGAAGACGTGATTTGGGGTTGTGTGCAACAAACCCTAGAGCAAGGCTTCAACATTGCCCGTAATGCTTCACTATTAGCCGGCATTCCAAAGACCGCTGGCGCTGTGACGGTTAACCGCCTATGTGGTTCGTCAATGGATGCTATCCATCAAGCTGCGCGGGCGATTATGACTGGCATGGGCGACACCTTTATTATTGGTGGCGTAGAACACATGGGCCACGTGCCTATGAGCCATGGTGTCGACTTCCACCCAGGTCTTGCTAATAACGTGGCAAAAGCCTCTGGCATGATGGGATTAACGGCTGAAATGCTAGGTAAACTGCACGGCATTACCCGTGAACAGCAAGATGCTTTTGCGGTACGTTCACACCAACGTGCTTATGCTGCGACGATTGAAGGCCGTTTTGCCAAGGAAATCTATGGCATTGAAGGTCACGATGCTAACGGTGCCTTAATTAAAGTACTGCAAGACGAAGTGATCCGCCCAGAAACAACAATGGAATCTCTAGCAGCACTGCGTCCGGTATTTGATCCAGTTAACGGTACTGTCACTGCGGGTACTTCTTCTGCACTGTCTGATGGCGCTTCAGCCATGTTAATCATGGAAGAATCTAAAGCGCGCGCACTTGGCTTACCAATTCGTGCACGTATTCGCTCTATGGCGGTTGCGGGTTGTGATGCGGCTATAATGGGTTACGGCCCTGTTCCTGCCACGCAAAAAGCGCTGGCTCGTGCCGGTATCACAGTTGCCGATTTAGATGTGATTGAACTGAACGAAGCGTTTGCAGCTCAGTCTTTACCTTGTGTAAAAGATTTAGGCTTAGCGGATGTGGTTGATGACAAAATCAACCTCAACGGCGGTGCGATTGCATTAGGTCACCCACTGGGTTGTTCAGGTGCGCGTATCTCTACGACGCTGATCAACTTGATGGAAGACAAAGACGCGACCTTAGGTTTAGCGACCATGTGTATTGGTTTAGGCCAAGGTATCGCAACCGTGTTCGAACGCGTTTAATTCGTTAATCAAATAATCATCAAAGCCGGAACTTGTTCCGGCTTTTTTATGCCAAATCTTCTGCCATCGTAAATATTAATATTTCTCATTTCTTCTGCTGTTCATTTGAAAATCAGTCCGTTATCGACTTAACTACAAGGGCATTACTGGCTATTGTGGACGACAACAGGCAAGCAATCATCAGCCAAATCTAGGCAGTGTAGTGCAAGGATGCAATTCGTTGTTTTACCAGAGGAATGCCAGATGCTACAAACGGAACAGACCCTTTTCGAACAAATGCGGATCACTGAGCTGGAGATCGAGTCTCGTAAGGCACTCTTCTCTTTTACTGGGGCGGACGTAAAGGCCCTGCAATCCTTTAAGCCCATCATTGAAGAAAACATAGATAAAATCGTCGACGACTTTTACGGCTTACAAACCAGTGTGTCAGAAATTGCGCTCTTGATTGGAGACTCAGACACCCTTGCCCGCCTACGTACCGCACAGAGAAGATATGTGCTTGATTTATTTAATGGTATTTATGATCTTGAGTACGTAAACAATCGCCTGCGGATTGGTTTAGTCCATAAACGTATAGGTGTTGAACCCAAACTTTACCTGTCTGCAGTACACACTCTCAAGGAGTTGATCTATGCAGTGATCAACAGCTCAGTACAAGATGTACGTCAAGCCGAACGTATTCGAGCCGCAATTGATAAACTCGTGCTGTTTGATGTCACACTAGTATTCGATACATATATTCGCAGCTTAGTCTCCGAGATTGAGAACGCTAAGGATAAAGCCGAAAAATATGCCCAAAGCATGGAAAGCAAAGTCAAAGAGCGAACACAGCAGTTAGAAGAACTCTCGCAAACCGATCCCTTAACAGGTTTGCTCAACGTAAGGCACTTACAAGAAACCGCAACTCGCATACTCAGAGCAGCCCAAAGACGCGCCGAGCCCGTATGTGTCATCTACTTAGATGTAGATGATTTTAAATTATTTAATGACACTCAAGGCCATAGATCAGGTGATGAAGTACTTTGTGCTGTCGCAAAAGCGATTAAAGAAACCACTCGTGCTGAAGATCAATGTTTTCGATATGGTGGAGATGAGTTCTGTATCATCATGCCTAACTGTCGTGAGGAACAAGCTCGCGAGAATTTCATCACTCGGTTTAATCAAAAAATAAAACTCAGTCTAAACAATATTTCCTTAAGCTTTGGCATTACAGATACTGGCCCCTATGAATATGAAGAAGCCAATAGCTTAATTCATAAAGCCGATCAAAAAATGTATAGCTACAAACGGGCGTCCAAATTGCAGCAACAAACTATGGCAGCTGCAAATGATTTAGCACCAGAGAATAGTACAGCTGTTATCCATCCAATCTCTCAATCTCAAAGCGCTGCTGATAAAGCCGTTGAGTAATGTTAATTACCATAAGCCATAAGTTTGTTCCACGTGGAACATTTTATCTCTAGCTTTGGTAACGACAAAAAGCACACCAATCAAACCACATCACAAATTGAGACCACCAACTTGGTTTATCATGGGGGCTGGAGTAACATTAGCTAATTCTGCTTAACTGTTCAGTAGAGGTAATATGAACGATGCTTTCTCAACCGCACAGCATAGGCTCGATGCACTAGGCTTACGTTGCCCAGAACCTGTAATGATGGTGCGTAAAACGGTAAGACAAATGGCTGCAGGCGAGACACTGCTGATCATTGCCGATGACCCAGCAACGACACGCGATATTCCAAGCTTCTGTGAGTTTATGGATCACACCCTTATCGCCAGCGAAACGGCTCAGACGCCATACCAATATTTGATCAAAAAAGGACTTTAAGTCGTATCGTTTTAGCGACTTAATCATTAAAAAAGGATGTGAGGAACTATGCCAAAACTGCTGGCAATTGCCTATAAAACTGTAAAGCGCGGCCCAATGAATGAGGTTCTCTGTGCCAATGTCACCCAGTTAAATGGTGTAGAGAAAGATGTATTTGGTCGTCCTGGCAAACGCCAAGTCACTGTGCTTTCCAAACTACAATGGCAACAAGCCTGTCGTGCTATCGAGGCAGAATTGCCTTGGACGACTCGCAGAGCAAATCTGCTCGTTGATGGTCTGGTATTTAGCAGTGCAGATGTTGGTAAACATTTACAAATTGGTGAGTTACTACTTGAAATTACAGGTGAGACCGATCCCTGTAAAAAAATGGAAATTGCACATGTCGGTTTAGAGGCCGCACTCACCCCAGATTGGCGAGGAGGTGTTACATGCAGGGTATTAAATGATGCCATGATCCACCTAGGTGATGAGATAGCAATTTTCTTTCCTCGCTAATCCAATCAGCCTATCTCAGCTAGTTCTCCATACTCCTCTATAAATAGAACCAAATAACTTGGTTCTATTTCTGTTTTCCCAACCCTAATATAAATATCAGCTTTCTAGCTCGAACATCAATTGAAACAGTATTTACGTTTTCCTTCCTATCTATTTATGCGATAACTACACCAAGTATTAACAAAACTTTATCTTGTGATTAATACCGATCATGTAGCCCATAAGAACGATAACAGGAAGTGACATGTTTAACTCTAAACTTACCCCGCTTTATATTGCCCTCACTCTTGGGATGAATACCCTCGCAGTTAACGCCACAGAAACGAAAGAATCGACTTGGAATGTTAACGCTCCAGCGAATGCTCCCTTAGTGCAAGTCAAAGTTGATGTTAATGAAGGCACTTGGATGAACTTGAGTGTCAGCCCAGATGGTAAATATATCGTCTTCGACTTACTCGGTGACATCTACCAAATTCCAGTAACAGGCGGTGAAGCTAAGCCATTAGCCCAAGGCATAGCTTGGCAGATGCAGCCCGTCTATAGCCCCGATGGCAAGCACATTGCTTTTACGTCCGATGGCGATGGTGGTGATAACATTTGGATTATGGATGCTGATGGTAAAAACCCAAGAACAGTTACCCAAGAAACCTTCAGGCTGCTAAACAGTCCAGCTTGGAGCCCAGACTCCCAGTATCTGGTTGCCCGTAAGCACTTTACCGCCAGTCGTAGTTTGGGTGCGGGCGAAGTGTGGCTATACCACGTTGCGGGTGGTGAAGGCGTTAAATTGACCGAGCGTCCTAATGATGAGAAAGATTTAGGTGAACCCGCGTATTCACCCGATGGTCGCTATATCTACTTTAGCCAAGATGACACGCCGGGTAAAACATTCCATTACTCAAAGGATTCGGTCAACGGTATCTACAAAATAAAACGCTACGATACTCAAACTGGTGAGATTGAAGTATTAATCGAAGGCACGGGTGGTGCAATTCGGCCAACGCCGAGCCCAGACGGCACTAAGCTCGCCTATATTAAGCGCGATGATTTTCAGTCATCACTCTACCTACTCGACCTTAAGTCGGGAGAGACGACTAAACTGTTTGGCGAACTTGACCGTGATATGCAAGAGACTTGGGCCATTCATGGCGTCTATCCAACAATGGCATGGACACAAGATAACAAGGATATTTTCTTCTGGGCTAAGGGAAAAATTAATCGTCTGAATGTTGCCAATAAAACACTCACAGATATCCCCTTTAGTGTAAAAACTGAGTTAGCCATACAACCCTCGGTGCGCTTTAAGCAAGATATCGATAAAGACGTTTTCGATGTAAAAATGCTACGTATGGCGCAAGTCTCACCGGATGGTAGCAAAGTCGCCTTCGAAGCACTGGGGAAAATTTGGTTAAAATCCTTACCCGATGGCAGAATGTCGCGCTTAACTGATCTAGACAAAAATATTGCAGAACTTTATCCCCAATGGTCGCGCGATGGTAAAAATATTGTTTTCACCACTTGGAATGACCAAGACCAAGGCACAGTACAAGTGATTAGCGCCAAAGGTGGCAAACCTAAGCAGCTAACATCTGAACCAGGAAAGTATGTCGAACCCACCTTTTCACCCAATGGTGAACTCGTAGTGTATCGTAAAACTCAAGGCGGTAACCTCACACCAAGAACTTGGTCGCAGGAGCCCGGGCTATATAAAGTCGATATTAAAGGTAAACAAAATAGCAAGATCAGTACCGATGGCTATCAAGCTCAATTCGGTGCCAATGCCGATCGCATCTTTTTTATGAATAGCAGCGAAGATGAAACGCCGCAATTATCATCGATCAACTTAGACGGCTTCGATAAGCGGGTTCATTACAGCAGCAAACATGCAACTGAATTTAGGGTTTCACCCGATGGTGAGCAACTCGCCTTTGCTGAACGCTTTAAAGTTTGGGTAACACCTTTTGCTAAACACGGTGAGACAGTTGAGATTGGCCCCAATGCCAGCAATCTACCTGTAAGCCAATTGAGTGCCCGTGCGGGCGAAAGTATCAGTTGGAACAGTAAAAGCGACCAACTCTATTGGACTCTTGGCCCCGAGTTGTACCAAGCCAAGGTTGACACTCAATATCGCGACAAAGATGAAAAGGCACAACCAAGCATTATCGATTTAGGCTTTACCGAAAAGGCCGATGTTCCACGTGGAACAATCGCCTTCGTCGGCGGTAAAGTGATTACGATGGAAAATGACCAGGTGATTGAGAACGGCGTGGTCATAGTTAAAGACAATCATATTGTCGCCGTAGGCGATACCAATATTGCGATTCCCAAGGATGCGCAGATCATCGGCATCAAAGGCAAATCCATTATGCCAGGACTATTCGATGCCCACGCCCATGGACCGCAAGCAGATGATGAAATTGTGCCACAACAGAACTGGGTGCTGTATTCAGGCCTTTCCTTGGGTGTCACCACTATTCACGATCCATCGAATGACACCACAGAAATCTTTGCCGCATCTGAGCAACAAAAAGCAGGCAATATTGTTGGCCCACGAATATTCTCCACCGGCACCATACTTTATGGAGCGAATGCGCCAGGCTACACATCGCACATAGACTCACTGGATGATGCCAAATTCCATCTTGAACGCCTGAAAAAAGTCGGAGCCTTTAGCGTAAAAAGCTATAACCAACCGCGCCGCAATCAGAGACAGCAAGTCATAGCCGCAGCTCGTGAACTTGAAATGATGGTTGTCCCTGAAGGTGGCAGTTTGCTGCAACATAATTTAAGCATGGTCGCCGATGGCCATACTACGATTGAGCACTCGCTCCCCGTTGGTTCAATCTATAACGATATCAAACAGTTTTGGAGCCAGACTCAAGTTGGTTACACCCCAACCTTAGTAGTCGCCTATGGTGGTATTTCTGGTGAAAACTACTGGTATGATAAAACCGATGTATGGGCCCATCAACGCCTATCCATGTATGTGCCCGCCGATATTTTACAAGCAAGATCAATGCGACGCCCCCATGCTCCAGATAGCCACTACAATCATTTCAATGTTGCTAAGGTGGCTAACGAGCTCAATAAGTTAGGTGTTCATCCTAATATCGGCGCTCACGGCCAACGTGAGGGTTTAGCGGCACACTGGGAAATGTGGATGTTTGCCCAAGGCGGCATGAGCAATATGGAGGTATTAAAAACGGCCACCATTAATCCAGCGACGACCTTTGGCATGGAGCAGCAACTCGGTTCTATCAAAGAAGGTAAGCTCGCAGACTTGATCGTTATTGATGGTGATCCATTAGCCGACATTCGAGTTACCGACAGAGTCACTCATACTATGGTCAATGGTAAGTTATTTGATGCAGAGACTATGAATGAACTTAATGGGGATAAAGCACAGCGTAAGCCGTTTTTCTTTGAGAAAATCTAAGTTCGACCTCAAGGCAAAATGAAATTGTCGCTTTTCTATAAGACCATTTAGACTTTATAAGAGTGATGACTAACTCCTGCGAATAACAAAAAGCATGTTCCACGTGGAACATGCTTTTTTATCTCTAGGCTTCTAATACCACGACAAGTCCCAACCCCTACTTCAACATAGGCAAGCTCTGCGATTAATGTTACTCGTGGTTATGCAGTCCGGCACAAGAATCGACACAGGCCTGATAAGCAATACACTCGACAAGGTGATCGTTCACCATACCCACCGCCTGCATAAAGGCATAACAAATGGTTGGACCGACAAAATTGAATCCGAGTTTCTTCAACGCCTTTGACATGGCTTCAGATTCTGGTGTTTGTGCCGGAACCTGCGACATTGCCCTAATCTGATTAACTATGGGTTTACCGCCCACAAAGCTCCACAAAAATGCAGAGAAATCCTTCCCATCGGCTGTATAGGCTAAATAACCTTTAGCATTCTTGATGATAGAGTTCACCTTCAAGCGATTGCGCACTATACCGGGATTCAACATGAGCTCCTCTACCTTCGCCTCATCGAAAGTCGCAATAATCTCAGGTTCAAAATTAGCAAAGGCCTGTTCATAGTTTTGTTGCTTCTTCAGGATAGTTATCCAAGATAATCCCGCCTGTTGACCATCTAAACACAACTTAGCAAACAGCTCCTTTGGATCATAAACAGGTCGCCCCCACACTTTGTCGTGATACTCACGATACAAGGGATCATCACTGACCCAGCCACAGCGGATCTCTTCCATGGTATATAACCTTATTGTTTTAATTAAGAAGGTAAAAAATAACCTACATAAGCAGATATCTACAAGGTATAATCGAACCCATTTTCTATTCAGGCTGACGGCAGTAGACAAGTAGACATGACGACAAAACACGACGTAAAAACATTTCAGGGTTTCATTCTCACCCTGCAGGAATATTGGGCACAGCAAGGCTGTGCAATTGTTCAACCTCTAGATATGGAAGTCGGCGCGGGTACATTCCACCCACAAACTTTCCTACGTTCTTTAGGGCCAGAACCTATGAGCAGTGCCTATGTGCAGCCATCGCGCCGCCCTACGGATGGTCGTTACGGTGAAAACCCTAACCGTCTGCAGCACTACTACCAATTCCAAGTCGTGTTGAAGCCTTCACCTGACAATATTCAAGAGCTGTATTTAGGCTCACTGCAAGCACTGGGTATTGATACTCAAATCCACGATATCCGCTTTGTGGAAGATAACTGGGAATCACCAACACTAGGTGCTTGGGGCTTAGGCTGGGAAGTTTGGCTTAATGGTATGGAAGTGACTCAGTTTACTTACTTCCAACAGGTCGGCGGCATCGAATGCAGCCCTGTCACAGGTGAAATCACCTATGGCCTAGAGCGTCTGGCCATGTATATCCAAGGCGTAGATAGTGTTTATGATCTCGTATGGACCGATGGTCCACTAGGCCTAATCACCTATGGCGATGTGTTCCATCAAAACGAAGTCGAGCAATCGACCTATAACTTCGAACACGCCGATGTGGATTTTATGTTCACCCTGTTCGATCAGTGCGAAAAAATGTGTCAGCATTTATTGTCGCTAGAAAAACCCTTACCTCTGCCCGCCTACGAGCAAGTGATGAAAGCCTCACACGCCTTCAACCTGCTCGATGCCCGCCATGCCATTTCAGTTACCGAGCGCCAACGCTACATCTTACGCGTTCGTACTATGGCGAAAGCGGTCGCTGAATCTTATTATCAGGCACGCGAAGCGCTTGGCTTCCCAATGTGTAAGTAGAGGTAAAAACATGAATTTTGAAAACTTACTCATAGAGTTAGGCACGGAAGAATTACCCCCTAAGTCACTGCGTAAACTAGCTGAATCCTTTTTAGCTAACTTTACTGAAGAACTCACCAAAGCCGATTTAGCGTTCAGCTCAGCCGTTTGGTACGCAGCGCCACGTCGTCTGGCAATTAACGTCACTGAACTTGCCCTTGCACAAGCTGACAAAGTCGTTGAAAAACGCGGCCCAGCAGTGAGTTCAGCATTCGATGCTGAAGGCAAACCGACTAAAGCCGCCGAAGGTTGGGCACGTGGTAATGGTATTACTGTTGAACAAGCCGAACGTTTAGTTACAGATAAAGGCGAATGGTTAGTCCATAACGCCAAAGTTGAAGGCGTCGAAACCAAAAGTTTGATCGCTGCTATGGCGCAACGAGCCCTCGATAAATTGCCCATTCCTAAGCCAATGCGTTGGGGCAATAATAAAACCCAATTTATTCGCCCTGTGCACACAGCAACTATGTTGTTAGGCAGTGAGTTGATTGAAGGTGAATTGCTGGGTATCAAATCGGCACGCACTGTTCGCGGTCACCGCTTTATGGGGCTCAAGCAGTTTGAATTAGCACACGCTGATCACTACCTTGCCGACCTAAAAGAAAAAGGCAAAGTCATCGCCGATTACGAAAGCCGTAAAGCATTAATCAAAGCCGATGCCGAAAAAGCCGCCGCTAAGATTGGTGGCACAGCCGATATCGAAGATAGCCTGCTTGAAGAGGTCACCTCTTTGGTTGAATGGCCAGTAGTATTGACCGCTAGCTTCGAAGAAAAATTCTTAAGTGTACCGTCTGAAGCTTTGGTCTACACCATGAAGGGCGATCAAAAATACTTCCCAGTCTTTGATGACGCGGGCAAGTTACTGCCAAACTTTATCTTTGTAGCCAATATCGAATCTAAAGATCCCGCGCAAATTATCTCAGGTAACGAGAAAGTCGTTCGTCCACGTCTTGCCGACGCCGAGTTCTTTTTTAATACCGATAAAAAACACACGCTGGAATCACGTTTACCTAGCCTAGAAACCGTCCTGTTCCAACAACAGCTCGGCACCTTAAAAGACAAAGTGAATCGTATTTCTGCCCTAGCCGCCTTTATTGCCGGACAAACTGGCGCGAATGCGGTTGATGCAGCCCGTGCAGGTTTGTTATCTAAAACCGATTTGATGACCAATATGGTGATGGAGTTTACCGACACTCAAGGCACTATGGGCATGCACTACGCCCGCCTCGATGGTGAAACCGAAGCCGTTGCGGTTGCAATGGAAGAGCAATACAAGCCTAAGTTCTCTGGCGATACTGTGCCTAGTGCTGGCGTATCTTGCGCAGTCGCATTAGCAGATAAGCTCGATACTTTAGTCGGTATCTTTGGTATTGGCCAAGCACCAAAAGGCGCAGCCGATCCCTTTGCCCTACGCCGTGCCGCCATCGGTGTGCTGCGTATTATCGTTGAGAACAAACTACCACTGGACTTAGTAACACTGATTGCTAAAGCTCAGGAGCTCCACGGTGCTAACTTAAGCAACGCCAATGCAAGCGACGAAGTGTTAGAGTTCTTAATGGCACGCTTCCGCGCTTGGTATCAAGATAAAGGTATTGGTGTTGATGTGATCTTAGCCGTGCTAGCACGTCGCCCAACACGCCCAGCTGATTTTGATAGTCGTATCAATGCGGTATCACACTTTAGAAGCCTAGAAGCTTCTGGCGCACTTGCGGCAGCGAACAAACGTGTATCAAACATTCTAGCTAAGGTTGAAGGTGCTTTACCGACAACGATCAATGCAAGTCTGTTAACCGAAGCCGCAGAACAAGCATTGGCAGCCAAGTTGAACGAGCTGCAACCGCAATTGGCGCCTTTGTTTGCCAATGCCGATTACCAACAAGCCTTAACCTTGTTAGCTGGCCTACGTGAAAGCGTGGATCAGTTCTTCGAAGATGTGATGGTCATGGCGGATGATGAAGCGTTGAAAAACAATCGTTTAGCATTATTGAATAATCTACGCGAGCAGTTCCTGCACGTCGCGGATATATCACTACTGCAATAACGATACTAACGTTTTTTAAATTATCGCTTTAGAAAAAACGCGCTCAATAGCGCGTTTTTTATTGTCCTGATATCTTAAACAGCCCAATCAGAACTGCAGCAGTTTTTGATGTAAGCCATCAAATTGAGTTTGATCTAAGTTAACTTGCTGCAGTAAATTCGCCAGTATCTCAGGGGATAATTGCCCTGCTTGATGCAGCATAGAAATCTCGCTAATCACATTCGCCCGCCATACCACTACGGCGAGCCCCGCTTGCGGGCGCGAGTTCACACTGGCAAGCTTGTCTAATTCTGTTTCAAAGGTATTGGGTAACTGCCAATGCTTAGCAAGCAATGAACTCAAGGTTAACGATTTCGTCGTCATCACTTGTCTAAATAATCCAGAATTAGGCTGTTCTCCCGGCTCTGCCTGTACAAATGCATCGAGGAGCATTTTAAAAATAGCCAACTTGCCGACATCGTGTAATAGGCCCAATAAAAAAGCCGTATCTTGATCTTCATCGCTTAACTCACTGGCGAGAAAAGCAACCTGCATCGAATGGCGCCAAATTTCTGCCCCAAAACGACGGAAATAGATTGGTTTGATATCCAACATTTCACGCACTAAACAAGTGGTGACAAATTTTCTCAACTGTTCGCGGCCAAGCTGTACCAAAGCCTGCTGTAAACTGGTGATATCCCTATCGCTACGTTTAAACGCGGGAGAATTACACAGCTTAAGCACCTCAATACTCAATAAAGGATCTCGCTCGATAAGCGCTAATAGATCCTTAATATCAAATTGTGGGTCGGCCAATTTACGATCTAACTCCAATACCTTTGATGGCAGCTTTAACACTTTTTCGGCGATGACTTGTGGCGATGCCAAGGCTTGCTCTATCTCCGCCATTACCCGACGTTCAAGATTATTCGCTACACCGCCAGTGTCCTTAACCCGTGTCGGAAATAACAAACTATAAAAGAGAGCAGATAAATCAACAGATACCACGCTAATGTCTTCGAGAGGTTTAGCAGGCTTTCGCGCAGGTTCAAGCGACTTACCTAAGTCCGTCGTTGAAAAACTTTTGGGTCTCTCAACGGTCGCCGTATCGCGAATATTAAAGAGTTTATTAAAAAGTGATTTAATCAAGAAGCATCAACCTGTCATTATAAATAATTGTTAAAAAGTCATTTAAATATTGCCCATCATAAATCCATTTTGATCAGCTCAAGCCGTGTATTAAGACATTGTAGACAGGCTAATACTTAGCTTAAGTGTAACATATTCAATTCATTTCGGACTTCTTCTATCCCACCATTACTGCTTTTACAAAGACAATCTTGGTTACAAGTTGAAACCTCAAAAAACTTACATTTCAGCATCATTTAACTGACAATATGCCTACCATTCATAAAGGGATACGTATTTTGCCTCCCTTTAAGTGATTAACAATCTACTCGCGAGCTAACAACGGAAAATTTGATGATCGAGGTAATAAAAGCGGGTGCACTAACCACAGTTCAAGATATCGGACGCATGGGATATCGACATTTAGGCGTAACCCAAGCTGGTGCCTTAGATAGACCTGCACTGTGTTTAGCAAACCGCCTACTCTCAAACCCAGACAATACACCCGTACTGGAATTGACCTTCGGCCAATCGATTTTTTTGTTTAAACGTGATGCTTGGATTGCCTTAACGGGTGCCGATTTCGATGCCCGCATAGACAATAAACCCATAGTTTGCGGCTGGCGTTACTCAATTAAGGCAGGACAAAAACTCAGTCTTAGAGGGGGAAATAAAGGCATGCGTGCCTATGTTGCGATTGATGGCGGCGTTAGAGTGCCGTTAGTGATGGATTCTGCTGCAACTGATTTAACCTCAGGTATCGGTGGATTTCATGGTCGCGCATTAGAAGCTGGCGATAACCTGACCTTAGGTTCAGCTCATCCACTAAGAAGGCAAGTTGGCGCAATTCAAAAAAGTTGGAATGGGCATATTCGCGCACTCGCAACAAAGCACACCCAAGCCTTCTCGTTGAAATCTCAGCAAACATTCTGGCAAACACAGTGGCAACTGTCGGCAGAAAGCAATCGTGCAAGTGCAATACTCAACGGGGAAATATTGACCTTAGCAAAACCATTTCCCGTTCAATCCCATACAGTCAAGCCCGGAGTCATTCAAGTGTCAGCTTCGGGGCAACCTTTAGTGTTACTTGCCGATGCTAAGACCACCAGCAATCATCCTCAAATCGCCGTGATTATTGAAGCCGATCTATGGAAACTCGCGCAAACTCGCCCAGGGCAGACAGTTAAATTCGAATTGGTTGACGATGAACAAGCCGCAACGGCGCAAGCAGAATGGCATGACTACTTCTATCGACTACAACGTAGCCTAGGTTAACGAACCACTACATAATCAAATCTACAAAATATCACCCCGTATTCCCTACTAAACCCTATATCGGTTTAATTCAAATAACACACTATGCTCGCGCTAATTCGCACTTAGGTTCGGTGTAACTTGCTGGCTATAAAACAGCGCCACATCTTGTAATTGCTCAGAGCTTAACGCGCTGACTTGTGATTGCATCAAAGGATCGAGTCGTAAACCGGTTTTAAAATCGACGAGCTGTTTATTAAGATAAGCTAATTTTTGTCCCTTTAAGTTTGGGAATTGCTTGGCCATAGCGATCACCGCATTGCCATGGCATGACTCACACTGTGCTGTAGCCAATGCCTGACCTCGCTCTATATCTGCTTGATAAACCTCTCCATTAACCTCTGTGGATAAACCACATAGCGCAATCAAACTTATGATAATCGCTTTCATTTTGGTTCCTTAGGGAAAGGGTTAACTAGCGTAGGCTGCAGGTTCGGTTCTAAAGGTAGACGTCTGAAGATCGTCATATCCATTTCAGCCTGCCCATAATGAGTGCTTAGATAACTCAAGGTCGGCTCCCAAGTATCCGACAAGTCCCATAAACCCTGAGTGTCTATCATCCACTGCAAAGTCTCTTTCCAAAAGGCTTTATCGCCGTGGTTTTGCACGACTATCATACTGGTATGGCAGGCATTACATTGATAGTTCACTAACTCCCAGCCAGGAGCCATGATCAAACCCGATTTAGGGTCCACTGGATACTCAGCGGCTAGCGAAATACTGGATGCTACTAGCCCAAGCAATATCAGTTTATTGATATGCGACTTCATCACACCACCCTAACGGCAATACGGTGGCAGCCGTTAAACATATATCCCTTAGGATTCCATTGCGGTTGTACGACAGGCTGACTATCACCTTCACTATCGGTTGCTTTGGCCCAGATTTCATAATAGCCCTGCGACGGTAATTGCAATTCAATCTTCCATTGCTGCCATGCTGTTATGTTTTTAGGTTTTTCTAATTCAGCGGCAAACCAACGGGTGCCATAATCGTAGCTTACTTCCACCTTAACCACTTCCCGCAATCCCGCCCAAGCATGGCCTGCGATAGTCATCTTTTGACCCACAGCTAATTCGGTTCCAGATTGGGGTTGAGTGATCAATGACTTCACTATCATTTCTTCAATGATTTTATAGTCTTTATCATCAACGGACTCACCTGGCGCTATAGGATATTTAGGGAGTTGATACGCTGGTGCTTCCATTTTATGTCCATCATGGACTTTATTACGCACACTGATCCCCGTCGCCGCTTTTTGCGAAACGGAGCCTGGCCGTCCACCAAACACAATACGTAAGGGATATCCATGTAAATACGGAATGTCCTCACCGTTCATCGACCATGCAATAAGCCCAAGCTCTTCGAGCGCCGCCTTTATTGGTACGCCGCGTGAAATCGCCTCACCTTTGCCGCTCAAATGCCGATCAACACCGTGGTGGCCTGTATAAACAGCATCAGCTTTAATACCACAATCCTTAAGCACATCACTCACTAAGACACCTGTCCACTCGGAGCAAAATACGCCAGCATTATTCCATTGATTGCCTTTAGTACTAGGAAAGAAGCCAGAGCGACTATTACCGCCACATTCAATCAGTAACTGTAATGTGTAATGCTTAAAGCGGCGCTTGAGCTCATCGATTGTGTAGGTTTTCGGAGTAGCAACGGACTCGCCATCCACTTTAAAAGTCCAAGTCTTAGCATCCAGCGCCTTAAAATCAGGCACTATGCCATTCCAACGGATAAACGATGCATCGGCAGGCGTCACAGCAGGAGCGAGCTTATGCTCCGGCGGAAACGCATTCAGTGGATGAGTGTTTAACACTTTGAAATAACTCGGCAAGTCCTCTGCCTTAGTCCAAGTTAATGCTGATATATCCAGAGGAGTGACGGCTGCGGGAAGCTGATCGGCAAATACCCACTTAACGGGTAAAGCTGATAACACAGACGTCGCTACCGCACCTTTAATAAAAACCCGACGATTAAGATCCATGTTATTTATCCTTTCCGAGGTAAAAGTAATCCGCCATCAGCTGCATATCAGCCTCAGTCAAGAGTTGGGCGACTTTAGTCATAGTGGGATCTTGGCGATTCCCCGCCTTAAAGGCTCGAAGCTGCTTCAATAGGTATTCTGAGTTTTGCCATCCGATGTTAGGAATATGCTCAAAACGACTCACACCGGACTCGCCATGACAGGCCTTACACATATTCAATAACTTATTTGCCTCATCGGCGTTTGCCACCGCCGATAGCATAAAAATCAGTGCACTTACGGGGTAAATTACTCGCTGCCACATACATTTATCTCGCCAATTAGCCTTCATCTCGACAGAATCCATCGAACAAAGTAATTAAGATATGGTTAAATTATCTCAATGCTGTGAGTCGTTTAAATTCAATAAAAGTGACTCGTAAGCTCAAGAGAAATGACGTGTATTAGCGGATGTAGAAAGGGTAAAATATTCATTAGTCATAGGTGAAATGAGTCCATATAGTAGCTTTGCAGAAACACTCGGCATTTCACTCAAGGACAAACAATGGATCTTTATATTGGCAATAAAAACTACTCTAGCTGGTCACTGCGGGCTTGGTTTATGGCCGCAAAATCTGGCGTGCAGTTCAACGAAGTATTACTGCAACTCGATACCGACAGCTTCTATCAGCAACTCAAAGCCATTTCGCCGACGTTAAAAGTACCGACATTAGTCGATGGTGACATTAGGGTATGGGATTCACTATCAATTTGTGAATACCTCAACGACACCTATCTTGCAGGTAGCGCATGGCCGCAAGCTCCTAAACAAAAAGCCAAGGCCAGATCGATTGCCAGTGAAATGCATTCAGGCTTTAATGCCGTGCGTAACGCTCTACCAATGAACATACGCGCGAGGCGCTATGTTGAACTCACAGATGCGGTCCGCAAAGACATTGAGCGCATCGATGCGATTTGGTCTGCACAGATGGCCGAGTTTGCCCCATCAAATTCCGAAGGTACTTGGTTATTTGGCCAATGGTCGATTGCCGACATGATGTTTGCCCCTGTGGTTATGCGTTTTCTTACCTACGATATTGAAGTCTCGCAGGCAAGCCGTGCCTATATGCAGCATGTGATCAGCTGTCCGGAAATGCAGGCGTGGATTAATGCGGCTAAAGCAGAGACTGAAATTGTTGCGGCGGATGAAGCGGGTATTGATCGATAAAGAGATAAATCATAGAGATAAAAAAGGGAAAGCCTTGGCTTTCCCTTAATCATTCAAGTACTAACGCGTGTCACTTAACACGCATTACACGTCTAATATTATACATCTAGCATTAAACGTCTAAGTTAGCCACGTTCAATGCGTTCGCTTCGATGAACTCACGACGAGGTTCAACTTGATCACCCATCAAACAAGTGAACAACTGATCGGCACCCACAGCATCATCAATCGTGACTTGCAACATACGGCGTGATTCAGGATCCATTGTAGTTTCCCACAATTGCTCAGGGTTCATCTCACCCAATCCTTTATAACGTTGAATGTATAAGCCGCGTTTGGCTTCAGAAATCGTCCAATCTAGCGCTTCGAGGAAGCTGCCGACTTCTTTAACACGATCGCCGCGTTGTACATAGCCGCCTTCTTCAATCATGCCATCTAACGCCGCACCTAACTTACCGATACGTTGATAATCGCTTGATTGGAAGAAGTCATAAGTAAACAGATAGTTAGTATCGATACCGTGCTTACGAATGGTGATCTTAGGCAGATACACTTTACGCTCAGGATCGAGAATCGGCTCAGCAGAATACAGTACACCGCTGTTTTCCATTTCCACCAGCTCATGGATAAAGGCATCGATCCACTCTTTCATCTTGCCTTCATCGGCCAACATCTCGTTGGTGATCATTGGATGGTAAAGCATACGGTTAGTAATGTGCGTTGGATAGCGCTGCTCTAAACGAGCAACAATGGCTTCCACTTCACGATACTGAGTCACCAAACGCTCTAACGGCTCACCTGACATACCAATCGCACCTTGCGTTGGATACACAACAGTGCCATCCAATGCTTGAGTCGTGAGGTATTGAGTCAATGCAGGCTCATCTTTCAAATACTGTTCTTGCTTGCCCTTTTTTACTTTAAATAAAGGCGGTTGAGCAATATACACATAACCACGTTCAATCAATTCAGGCATTTGACGGAAAAAGAAGGTCAACAGCAAAGTACGAATGTGCGAGCCGTCGACGTCAGCATCCGTCATGATGATGATGTTGTGGTAACGGGTTTTATCAGGGTTATATTCGTCGCGACCAATACCACAGCCGAGCGCCGTGATCAGTGTGGCCACTTCTTGAGAAGACAACATCTTATCGAAGCGGGCTTTCTCAACGTTTAGAATTTTACCTTTCAGTGGCAAAATCGCTTGGTTCTTACGGTTACGTCCCTGCTTAGCGCTACCGCCAGCAGAGTCACCTTCCACTATGTAAATTTCTGAAAGACCAGGATCTTTTTCTTGGCAATCGGCCAGCTTACCTGGCAAACCACCTAAATCGAGTGCGCCTTTACGACGGGTCATTTCACGGGCTTTACGCGCCGCTTCACGGGCACGGGCAGCATCAACAATCTTACCGACGATCAACTTCGCATCGGCTGGGTTTTCCAGCAGATAATCGTTCAGCTTCTCACCCATGGTTTGTTCAACCGCGGTTTTCACTTCACTAGAAACCAGTTTGTCTTTGGTTTGCGAGCTGAACTTAGGATCTGGCACTTTAACAGAGATAACGGCAGTCAAGCCTTCGCGGGCATCGTCGCCAGTCGCGCTGGTTTTGCCTTTCTTGTTATAGCCTTCGTTTTCCATGTAGCTGTTGAGGTTACGTGTCAACGCACTACGGAAACCGACTAAGTGAGTACCACCATCACGCTGTGGGATGTTGTTGGTAAAACAGAAAATATTTTCCTGATAACCGTCATTCCACTGCATAGCCACTTCAACGGTAATGCCATCTTCACGCTCTTGCATAAAGTGGAATACGTCTTTGTTGACGGGTGTTTTATTACGGTTCAGGTAATCGACGAATGCGCTAATACCGCCTTCGTATTTGAAAAATTCATTTTTATTGTCGCGTTCATCAACCAGACGAATACCCACGCCTGAGTTAAGGAAAGACAGTTCACGCACACGCTTTGCCAGAATTTCAAAGTGAAACTCAACATCGCTGAAGGTATCTTCACTTGGCCAAAAACGGATTTCGGTACCGGTTTTGGTTGCATCACCAATCTCTTTGATCGGCGCATCAGGCACACCATGAGTATAAAACTGCTCATATACTTTGCCAGCACGACGAATGGTCATTTGCAGCTTTTTAGATAAAGCGTTTACAACCGATACACCCACGCCGTGGAGACCGCCAGACACTTTATAGGAGTTATCGTCGAACTTACCGCCGGCATGCAATACCGTCATAATAACTTCTGCCGCCGATACGCCTTCTTCCTCATGGATAGAGACCGGAATACCACGGCCGTCATCCTTAACAGAAACCGAACCATCTACATGGATAGTAATCGTAATATCGCTACAGTGGCCGGCTAAGGCTTCATCGATAGAGTTATCGACTACTTCGAACACCATATGATGTAGACCCGTACCGTCGTCGGTGTCACCAATATACATCCCAGGTCTCTTACGTACTGCATCAAGGCCCTTAAGGACCTTAATACTCGAAGAATCGTAACTATTCTCTGACATATTATTCTCTCAATGGTTATTCAATTACCGTTACACGTCCCTGTTCCACATGAAACATCCTACTGGGAGGCGTGTGTAACGAATCGACTATTGCAGCAGGATCAATGGCGGTCACAAAAACTTGTGCTCCGGTATCCGTTAACTGCTTAAGCAATAGCTGCCTATGCTGTGCATCCAACTCGGACGGAAGATCGTCCACAAGATAAATACTGTTTTTATCTATTTGTTGTTTGAGCAACTTTCCCTGTGCAATACGCAGTGCACAGACTAATAATTTCAATTGACCACGGGACAGGGCATCCTGCGCCGGCAAAGTGCCTACACGAAGTCTAAGGTCAGCTTTATGGGGACCGCTGACGGTATGACCTGTGGCCAAATCTCTGGAATATTGGTTTTCGAGTAGTTCTGCAAAATCCGTTTTACTATCCCAGCCGCGCGTAAATGAAACCTTCACATCTACACTCGGTAAAAACTCCCCGATTATACCCTTAAGTAGCTCATTTAACGAGTCTACATAATGGTTTCGTATTTCGGTGACCTGCTCGGCATAGCGCACAAACTCTTGGTCCCAAAATTGAATATGACTGTAAGCCGAACCGTTTCTAAGTAATTGATTTCTTTGTTTAAGAACGCGACGAACATTCGTCCAAGCGCCATAAAACTGTGGGTCAGCATGAAATGCGCCCCAATCGATAAATTGTCGACGGGATTTTGGGCCTTCAAACAGTAAAGAAAAGCTTTCAGGTGTGATCACTTGAATAGGTAAAGCTTCGGCTAAGGTCGACAGACGTTTGACTTTTTCGCCGTCGATTTTCACTTCCGTCTCACCATTGCGAAATCGGCGTAAACCAATTTTACTGTCACCGCGCGCTAAATTTAAAGTCGCAAATAGCGTTAATTTATCGTCATCGTGATTAATCACTCGTTGGGATAAATGACTGCGAAACGAGCGCCCCATACCGAGGAAATAAATGGCTTCTAAAATACTGGTTTTTCCGCTGCCATTTTGACCATAAATCACGTTAATCCCAGGTGCGGGGATTAACTGTGCGGACTGAATGTTGCGAAACGCTTCGATATTGAGACGGGTCAGGCTCATGCATTACTCATTAAGCCGCGTAAACGGCGTAGGCAAGGATTCATAGCACTTAACGAGCAACTCAATCACTGCCACAGGCTAAGACTATCGGTAAATGAGTGAAGGAATGGCCAATGCTGTGCATTAAACACTGTGCCGCCGTTAAGCGGCATAGACATCGAAGACAGAGGTACAGACACGGGTAACGTAAAAATCGATGGTTTATAAGCGCATCGGCATAACCACATACATGGAATCTTCTTCCAAATGGTTTTCGATTAGGGCGCTGGAGTTACCATCAATGAGCGTGATACGCACATCATCGGACTTAAGGTTGTTGAGCACGTCCAGTAAATAACTGACGTTAAAACCAATTTCTAAGGCCTGATTGTTGTATTCCACATCAATGATTTCTTCCGCTTCTTCCTGTTCAGGATTATTAGCGGTGATTTTGAGCAGACCATTTTCAAGTTGAATACGCACACCACGGAATTTTTCATTGGATAAAATAGAAGCCCGCGTCAGCGCTTGCTTCAAGTGATTACGACTCGCAATCACAATTTTATCACCGCCCTTTGGCAATACACGGCGATAATCAGGGAAGCGGCCATCGACTAATTTACTGGTAAATACTGTGTTAGCCGTGGTGGCACGAATAGCATTATCACCAATAGCAATGGTGATATCGAGATCGTCAGACTCCAATAAGCGCGCCATTTCAATTACGCCTTTACGGGGCACAATGACTTGTTTTTCCGGTAATTGTGCTTCAATCGTACGATGACTTAAGGCTAAACGATGACCGTCGGTCGCTATCGCACGCAACACATTACCTTCAGTTTCAAACAATAATCCGTTGAGGTAATAGCGTACATCTTGGTTAGCCATCGAAAACTGCGTCGAGTCGATAATCGACTTCAACACGCCCTGCTTCAAGCTAAATTCAATCTCAGCTTGGAAGGCTTCAACGTTAGGGTATTCTTCTGCGGGCAAAGTCGCTAAGGAAAAACGGCTACGGCCTGAGCGCAGCAACCATTTATTATCTTGTTGTTCGACTTTCAGTTCGCTTTGTTCTGGCAAAGACTTAACAATATCGAGCAGTTTCTTCGCTGGAACCGTAGTACGACCTTCTTCGATATCACCGTGAACCACAGCTTGGCCCACGAGTTCGACTTCTAAATCTGTACCGGTCAGCTTAAGTGAGTGACCACTTACTTCTACAAGGAGGTTAGACAAAATGGGCAAGTTATGGCGTCTTTCTACCGCACCACACACCAATTGCAACGGCTTTAATAGGGCATCCCTATCAATTGAGAATTTCATCGTGTCCAAATTCCTTGTTTTAAGAAGATAAGGTTCTAATCAAATTAGCATAATCTTCTTTAATGTCGTGGCTCTCTTCCCGTAGCTGAGCAATCTTACGACAGGCATGCAACACTGTGGTGTGATCTCGACCACCAAAAGCATCACCAATTTCCGGCAAGCTTTGGTTAGTTAATTCTTTGGATAACGCCATTGCCACTTGCCTTGGGCGCGCGACACTGCGTGAACGACGCTTAGACAACATATCAGCCATCTTGATCTTGTAGTATTCAGCTACGGTTTTCTGAATATTGTCTATAGTGACTAATTTTTCTTGAAGTGCCAAGAGGTCACGTAAGGCTTCACGAACAAAATCAATAGTAATTGGCCGACCCGTGAAGTTAGCGTTGGCGATAACGCGGTTTAATGCCCCTTCTAGCTCGCGTACGTTTGAACGTAAACGCTTAGCAATAAAGAAAGCCACTTCATCGGGCAAGTTAATGCCGCTCTCTTGAGCTTTACGCATCAAGATCGCTACGCGGGTCTCTAACTCTGGTGGCTCAATAGCCACAGTTAAACCCCAACCGAAACGCGATTTCAATCTGTCTTCAACACCGTCGATCTCTTTTGGATAACGATCTGAAGTCAAAATAATTTGGTGATTACCTTCAAGCAGCGCATTGAAGGTATGAAAGAATTCTTCTTGGGATCTGTCTTTATTGGCAAAAAATTGAATATCATCGATAAACAAAGCATCGACGCTACGGTAGTAACGTTTAAATTCTTCGATCGCATTGTTTTGCAGCGCTTTAACCATGTCCTGGACAAAACGCTCGGAATGCATGTAAACCACTTTGGCATTAGGATTATTTTTAATGATCCCGTTACCGACAGCGTGCAACAAGTGAGTCTTACCTAGGCCTGTTCCGCCATATAAAAATAGTGGGTTATAAGCACCACCCGGATTTTCAGCCACTTGTAACGCCGCAGCCTTACCTAATTGGTTCGACTTACCTTCTACGAAGTTATCAAACTGGTAGCTAGGATTGATGTTACTGCGGTGATTCGCGTTCGCCATAGGCTCGGCTTGGACATTAAAGGTCGTGCCCACAGTCGCTTTCGTTTGGGTATTGGGTGCTCGAGTTGGCGCAATCGGTGCCGGTACACTTGGCTTTTTCGCCGAAGGACGACTACCGATATCGAAACGCAATTTAGGCGCGTCACTACCCATTTGCTCAGTAAAGAACTGATTAATGATATTGATGTACTTATCTCTGACCCAATCAAGCACGAAGCGGTTGGGCGCATAAAGCACCAGAGTATCTCCATCCATTTCGGCTTGTAACGGTCTAATCCACATACTGAACTGCTGAGCAGAAAGCTCATCTTGCAGTCGTCCGATACATTGTTGCCAAAGTGAAACAGCCACTTAGTTATCCCCAAAAGATCATCAAAAAAGAGGTGTATTCTATAGCGAGATCTCAAGGATCGCTATCCTTAAAAAATATTTATCCCCAGCGAGATCATTCTATGTGGATATCCTCGATCATCAAAGATCCAAAACGATCCTTTTATTCAGCACTAACCGCAAATCCTGCTTTATTAAGCGATCCACATTGATCTATAATGGCGCCCCTTCGATCGGCTCGAAGATCCCCTTCACTACTACATGTAGTGTCCGTACACAGAGTTATCCACATCTTATGGTGTATTCTGGGGATTGATCTAAGGGTACGCTGGCAGAAATAAAGCACTTACTTACTTTCGTTGTTGACGTGACTAAGTATTGTGATTACAATTCGGCCTCTTTTTTGCCCTTACCTCTATCCTAGAGATAAGGATATGTTCACTAATAACAAAGACGGATTGCCATCATGAGTAAACGTACTTTTCAACCTAGCAACCTGAAGCGCAAGCGTTCTCACGGCTTCCGCGCTCGTATGGCTACTGTAGGCGGCCGTAAGGTGCTTGCACGTCGTCGTGCGAAAGGTCGCGCTCGTTTATCTGCTTAATAAGTGGGTAACTAGTTGACTAGCTATACCTTTTCGCGGGAGTTACGTTTGTTAACTCCCGCGCAATTTAAATCTGTATTTTCCAATCCCATCAAAGCATCTTCTGCTGAAATTACCTTGCTCGCTATTCCTAACACGGAACAACATCCGCGTATGGGCCTTACTGTTGCTAAACGCTATGTAAAACGCGCCAATCAACGTAACCGTATTAAGCGCGTGATCAGAGATAGTTTTCGCTTAAATCAACACGACATTCCTCATCTTGATATTGTTGTGCTTGTCAGAAATGGCGTGATGGAAATGGAAAACGCTGAAATCAACAAATTGATAGAAAAGCTATGGCGCAAACTCAGTCGCCGCTACAATGGCTAGCGACCACGTTAATTCGTGGCTATCAAGTATTCATAAGCCCTATACTGGGCCCTCGATGCCGTTTCAATCCCACCTGCTCTCACTACGCTATTGAAGCAATAAAAGTGCATGGAACCGCGAAAGGTTGTTGGTTTGCATTGAAACGCATATTAAAATGTCACCCTTTACATCCCGGCGGTAGTGATCCCGTCCCCCCTAAAAATGATAGGTGTAATAAATAGGCTATGGAATCTCAACGCAATATATTGCTCATAGGACTACTGTTTGTCAGCTTTTTGCTGTGGCAACAGTGGCAAGCAGACAAAGCTCCTAAACCCGTTGCAACCGAATCGTCCTTAGTGGCGAACGCGGCAAGCTCGCACAGTGCCGATGTTCCAGAAGCTGATACAGGTGTTCCTGCTGCAGCAGTTACTGCAAACAGCAAACTGATTACGGTAAAAACAGATCAGTTAGACATTCAGATCAATCCAGTGGGTGGTGACATCGTTTTTGCTGCGTTAGTTTCGCACAAAAAAGAACTAGAGAAAGATCAACCATTCGTATTGCTTGAGCAAACGAATGATTTCACTTATATAGCTCAAAGTGGCCTAATTGGTCGCGATGGTATCGATAGCAGCGCAAAAGGCCGTGCCGCATTTAGCACAACGGCAACTGAATATACCTTAGCCGAAGGCCAAGATACCTTAGAAGTACCGTTAACTTATATCGCTGACAATGGTGTGACTTACACTAAAGTGTTCGTATTCCATCGCGGTAAGTTCAACATAGATATTGACTATAAAATCAACAACACTTCAGCAGCACCGCTGCAAGTTCAGATGTACGGTCAGATTAAACAAACGATCAAGCCATCTGAAAGCAGCATGATGATGCCTACCTATCGTGGTGGTGCGTTCTCAACGAATGATGTGCGCTATGAAAAATACAACTTTGACGACATGGCCAAAAGTAACCTGAACCAAGCCACTTTAGGCGGTTGGGCAGCCATGTTACAACACTATTTCGTTTCAGCTTGGGTGCCACCCGCAACTGACAGCAACACCATTTTTTCTAGTGTCAGTGCTGGCGGTTTAGCTAATATTGGTTTCCGCGGCGCGGTATACGATATTGCACCTGGTGCCAGCCAAGAAATTAGCTCACAGTTCTATGTTGGTCCTAAGGATCAAGCGGCACTGTCAGCGATTTCTGAAACCTTAAATCTAGTGGTCGATTACGGTTTCTTATGGTGGTTAGCAGTTCCTATTCACTGGCTATTGATGTTCTATCAATCATTCGTCGGTAACTGGGGTGTGGCAATTATTCTGATCACGTTAACCGTTCGTGGTTTACTGTTCCCGCTGACAAAAGCACAGTACACCTCAATGGCGAAGATGCGTAACCTGCAACCTAAGCTGACAGATTTGAAAGAACGCTTTGGTGATGACCGTCAAAAGATGGGTCAAGCCATGATGGAACTGTATAAGAAAGAAAAAGTTAACCCTATGGGTGGCTGTTTACCTATTATTTTACAGATGCCAATCTTCATTGCCTTATACTGGGTATTGCTAGAAAGCTTCGAATTACGTCATGCACCATTTATGCTGTGGATCCACGATTTATCGGTACAAGATCCTTACTACATACTGCCGCTGCTGATGGGCGTCTCTATGTTTGTAATGCAGAAGATGCAACCAATTGCGCCGACAATGGATCCAATGCAAGTGAAAATGATGCAATGGATGCCAGTAATCTTTACCGTATTCTTCCTGTGGTTCCCATCAGGTCTAGTACTGTACTGGTTAGTAGGTAACATAGTTGCCATCACGCAGCAGAAGATTATTTATGCAGGTCTTGAGAAAAAAGGCTTAAAATAAGCCCTACCTTTAGCAAAGCATAAAGTGAAAATAATACTAAAGGCGGCTTAATTAGCCGCCTTTTCCTTTACATGATTTGGTAGATATTAGTTTGGTGGGTATTTCCGTGACAACTGACACTATCGTGGCTCAAGCCACCGCGCCCGGACGTGGCGGCGTTGGCATCATCCGAATTTCAGGCAACAAGGCCAGTGATGTCGCTATGGCCGTATTGGGTCATCTTCCTAAAACGAGATATGCCGATTATTGCGACTTTAAAAGTGCAACAGGCCAAGTAATCGACCAAGGCATAGCGCTGTTTTTTAAAGGCCCCAATTCCTTTACTGGCGAAGATGTATTAGAACTTCAAGGCCACGGCGGCCAAATCGTTCTAGACATGCTGATCAAACGTGTAATGGAAGTCGGTGGTATTCGAATAGCCAAACCCGGTGAGTTCAGCGAACAAGCCTTTATGAACGACAAGCTAGACTTAACCCAAGCCGAAGCGATTGCCGATCTTATCGATGCCACCAGTGAGCAAGCGGCTAAAAGCGCGCTGCAATCACTCCAGGGTGAATTTTCTAAGGAAGTCCATGAGCTGGTGGATCAAGTCACTAACCTACGTTTATATGTAGAAGCTGCGATTGATTTCCCCGATGAAGAAGTCGACTTTTTAAGTGATGGTAAAATTGCCAATGCACTCTACAAAATCATCGACAAACTTGACCTAGTGCAAGCCAGTGCTAAACAAGGTTCTATCATCCGCGAAGGCATGAAAGTCGTGATCGCGGGTCGTCCTAACGCCGGAAAATCCAGCTTATTAAACGCTTTAGCCGGTAAAGAATCGGCTATCGTTACCGAAATTGCCGGTACAACAAGGGATGTATTACGCGAGCACATCCACTTAGATGGCATGCCACTGCACATTATCGATACCGCAGGTCTACGTGATACGACAGATACCGTTGAACAAATTGGTATAGAACGCGCTTGGAATGAAATAAACAGTGCCGATCGGGTGTTATTTATGGTTGATGGCACCACCACAGCCGCCGTTAATCCCCATGATATTTGGCCTGACTTTGTCGATCGCCTGCCCTCAAATTTAGGTGTAACAGTGATCCGCAATAAAGCCGATCTCACTGGCGAAGACTTAATGATGACAGAGGAACAAGGTTATAGTGTTTACCGGATCTCGGCGAAAACAGGCTTAGGTGTTGAACAGTTAAAGCAGCATTTAAAATCACTCATGGGCTACCAGAGTAACCTCGAAGGTGGCTTTATCGCCCGGCGTCGTCACTTAGAAGCCCTTGAACTCGCCGCAAACCATCTGCAATTGGGTAAAGAACAATTAGAAGTATATCTAGCAGGAGAACTGCTAGCAGAAGAGTTACGCATGTGCCAATTAGCACTATCAGAAATCACTGGCCGCTTCACTTCTGACGATTTACTCGGCAAGATTTTCAGCTCTTTCTGTATCGGAAAATAACTAACCTTAATATTATTTTCATATAAATCAGCCCATACGATATGGGCTGATTTTTTATCTACAACCGAATATTTCCACCCATCCTCATGATTCGACGTGGCGGTAATGATCTTGCATTTGATAGGATCTTGCATAAAGCGCAAACATCAATGCCGCCAAGATGGCAAAACCAGCGAAGAAAAACATCTGAAATGCGGTAATGCTGATCCCCGTCTGGGCAATTTGTTCGGTCACAGCCGGACTTTTCACACTGACGTTCGCCAGTAACACCCATAAGTTACCGACGGTCACTGATAAGGTCCAAAAACTCATGATAGTGCCTTTCATGGCTTTAGGCGCTTGGCTGTAGGCAAACTCTAGCCCAGTGGCAGAGACTAATACTTCACCAAAGGTGAGCAAAGCATAGGGCACAATCTGCCAAAAGATTGATAATACCGAGCCGCCATCCATCACCAATTGAATGCTACCAACGACTATCCAACTCACGCCCGTGATGGCAATCCCAGCCCCCATTTTACGCAAAGCAGTTAACTTTATCCCCATACGCTCAATCGCTGGATATAACACAAAGTTATTAAATGGGATCAGTAACATAACTAATAATGGGTTTAAAGCTTGCATCATAGCGGGTTCAAACCATTCCGGTTTAGACATGTCATTGGCTTGCAATATCCAAGTGGACGCTTTCTGATCGAACAAAGACCAAAAGGGAGTCACTAACGCAAATAAGATTAAGATCCGTAGTACTGAACGCACCCCATCAACGGCGATATCCGGATGGTTCCCCCTAGCGCGTTCAAGTTGCAATGAAGCCCCAGCGCCAACAAATCCCATCACAAGCACTAACGCACAACACAAACCAGCAACGATACCTAAGGTTGGAATATTCACTAAAGCATACGCAGCAGAAATTATCCCAACTAAAGCTAACACTAAACCTATGTTGGCTTGACCAGCAATTTTAGTGAGCAATGCGGTACGAATAACGGGTAAAAAACCATGGGGATTTTTCGGCTCGGGTGGCATATGCACATAACGTTTGCGGCCTAACCAGAAGAACACAGTTGCAATAAACATTAAGACACCAGGGATCCCAAATGCGACCGCAGCACCATAATATTTCAATAGTAATGGCATAGATAACGAGGCGAAGAAGGAGCCAAAGTTAATCGTAAAATAAAACAAATCAAACGCTTTCTGCGCCAATGTTTTATTGGTTTGATCAAATTGATCCCCCATAAAGGAAGAAACCAAGGGCTTAATCCCACCCGATCCGAGCGCAATTAAAAATAATCCCGTATAAAACCCTTGAATACTGTGTTCAAAAATAGCGAGAAACGCATGGCCAACACAGTAAATTAAACTTAACCATAAGATAGTATTGTATTTACCGAAAAAACGATCGGCAATCCAACCACCGAGTAACGGGAAAAAATACACTCCAATGACAAAGGAATGGAACACATCCTTAGCCATAGTTCCGCGCAGTTCTTCTGGAATAGACAACAAAAGTGCTGTCATCAAGAATGGGGTAAGAATATTCCGCAT
Source organism: Shewanella sp. DW31 (assembly GCF_015767295.1). Taxonomy (NCBI): domain Bacteria; kingdom Pseudomonadati; phylum Pseudomonadota; class Gammaproteobacteria; order Alteromonadales; family Shewanellaceae; genus Shewanella; species Shewanella sp. DW31. The sequence goes on along the minus strand of NZ_JADWMP020000025.1, from coordinate 23,514 downwards.
ACCGTAAAAGCTAAAACGTTCACAAGCTTCACTGGCTATGATGTAAGGAATTTGCCGTGGCCACTGGGGCGCATTTACGGGTGTTGTCATGGATCATCCTATTATAATTATTTGATTTTAAATGAAATTAACTTTTTAAATATATTAATTATGTATCAAGAAGCTAAAGGTAACATGTAAGCGAAACCAACCTTATATAAAGGATGCAAAAACTGCAAAAATCACGTATCGCTTCTGTGGTCCTATCCACATTTCCTTTATGATGAACATAATAATAGCCATTCAGCTATCTATTTAATTGAAATTAGTTTTAAAAACAACAACACACTGAGAAATCATAATGGCAAAGATTGAAGTAATCGTTGGTACAACATTGGGCAGTGCAGAGTATGTTGCCGACGAAATGATGGCCCAATTAACGGAGCAAGGACACCAAGTTCAAGTTCATTTAACCCCAACATTGTGCGAAATAGACACCCATGCACTGTGGATTATCGTGTCATCAACTCATGGAGCTGGTGATCTTCCAGATAATATTCAGCCTTTTTTCAACGAAATTACCGAGCAAAAACCGGATCTCAGCCAAGTAAACTTTGCCTTATGTGCAATTGGTGACTCAAGTTACGATACCTTTTGCCAAGGCCCAGAAAAATTAATTTCGGCCATTCAAGACTACGATGCAAAAGCCTTTGTGGATAAGATCCAGATCGATGTACAGCTTGATCCTGTGCCGGAAGACCCAGCCCTTGCATGGTTAGCACAATGGCAACAGGACATTTAAGATCGCTTATTGGATAAGGTCCCGATCTATGTACAGTTTAGATCCTATTTATCCACAATTTACTTATTTAAAGTATAAACATGTGGATAAGCTATTATTTAGATCTGATCAACCTCTGTACTATTCACAGTCCGATCTGCTTAATGATCCGCCTTGTGGATAAGTAGGCGATCTATCCCCATGTTTAATGACATTAGATCGCGATCAGATCACAGGATCAAGATCGCGCTAATTAATGATTTATATAATGAATTTGGGTTATGCACAGAAAAACGCGATCCTAATAGTAAACATAATAAGAAGATCTATATAAAGATCTTAAGATCTATTAGTCCGGATCATCTCGATCGAACAGCGTAAAATGATCATTCACCTAAGACGAAGCAAATGCTAAAATGCTCGGCTCGTACTGAGTCTCTTAGCAATTGAAGGTAGTGGCATGCATTTTCATGAACGGTTTGATGTTATTGTTGTTGGTGGTGGTCATGCCGGAACTGAAGCCGCGTTGGCAGCAGCAAGAATGGGATCAAAAACATTATTACTAACGCACAATATCGATACGTTAGGACAAATGTCATGTAATCCAGCGATCGGTGGCATAGGCAAAGGCCATTTAGTGAAAGAAATTGACGCCTTAGGTGGTGCAATGGCAATCGCAACCGATTATGCAGGGATCCAATTTAGAACCTTAAATTCAAGTAAAGGCCCAGCAGTACGAGCAACACGAGCACAAGCTGACCGTGCACTGTATCGTCAAAAAATCCAAAATATATTACAAAACCAACCTAACTTACGTATTTTCCAACAAGCCGTAGATGACTTAATTGTTGAAAATCATCAAGTAGTTGGTGTAGTTACCCAAATGGGTTTAGCTTTTGAATCTCCAGCTGTTGTATTAACAACAGGTACATTCTTAAGCGGCAAAATTCATATAGGCTTAGAAAACTACAGCGGTGGTCGTGCAGGCGATCCACCAGCGATTGCTTTAGCAAATCGATTACGTGAATTACCGATCCGAGTCGGTCGTTTAAAAACAGGTACACCGCCACGTATCGATGCAAACACGATCGATTTTTCTCAAATGGCTGAACAGAAAGGCGATTCTCCGTTACCTGTCATGTCATTTATGGGGGATGTCAGTCATCATCCAAAACAGATTTCTTGCTGGATCACTCACACCAATGAAAAAACCCATGAAATTATTCGTGGTGGTTTAGACAGAAGCCCTATGTATTCAGGCGTCATCGAAGGTATTGGTCCACGTTATTGCCCATCGATTGAAGACAAGATCCACCGCTTTGCGGATAAATCTTCGCATCAGATCTTCATCGAACCAGAAGGTTTAAATACCAATGAGATCTATCCTAACGGGATCTCTACTAGTTTACCTTTCGATGTACAGTTGAATTTAGTACGTTCGATCAAAGGCATGGAAAACGCAGAAATCATGCGTCCAGGTTATGCGATCGAATACGATTATTTCGATCCAAGAGATCTAAAAAACTCATTAGAAACCAAAGCGATCAACGGTTTATTCTTCGCTGGCCAAATAAACGGCACTACAGGTTATGAAGAAGCCGGTGCTCAAGGTTTGTTAGCAGGCATGAATGCCTCACTGCAAGTGCAAGGCAAAGAAGCCTGGTGTCCACGCCGTGACGAAGCGTATCTTGGAGTGCTAGTTGACGATTTATCGACTCTGGGTACCAAAGAACCGTACCGCATGTTTACTAGCCGTGCCGAATACCGTTTGCTACTCCGTGAAGATAACGCTGATATTCGCTTAACGGCAAAAGGTCGCGAATTAGGTTTAGTTGACGACACTCGCTGGGCGGCATTTAGTGAGAAGTTAGAATCGATCGAACTTGAGTTACAACGTTTGCGCGCTCAATGGGTGCATCCAAATTCACCTTTGATCCATGCGTTAAACCCACACTTGAATACGCCTATCTCTCGCGAAGCATCATTTGAAGAATTACTGCGTCGTCCAGAAATGGATTACAGCAAGTTGATGCAGATCGAAGGTTTTGGTCCAGGGCTTGAAGATCCACAGGCGGCTGAGCAAGTTCAGATCCAAGTTAAGTATTCTGGTTATATTCAACGTCAGCAGGAAGAGATCAACAAAGCTGTGCGTAATGAGAACACTGGTTTGCCTTTGACGCTCGATTACAAAGAAGTACCGGGCTTGTCGAACGAGGTGATTGCTAAGTTAAATAACCATAAACCAGAAACCATAGGCCAAGCCTCACGGATCTCTGGTATTACGCCTGCGGCTATTTCAATTTTGTTGGTTCACCTCAAAAAGCGTGGCTTATTACGTAAGAGTGCGTAAAAGCTAGCTTAATCGCTGCTTAGGTCATAGAAGGGAAGCATTCAGGCTTCCCTTCATCGTTTTCGGGCTTCATAATAGCCTTCGCGTTCATAATCGTATCTTTGTTGAGGTTGCTCAGTGTTATCTGCCCAGTTAGAGGCTTATTTAGCCGAAATTAATTTGCCCGCAACCGTCGAGCAGAAAAAACAACTAATTGATTTTGTTGGTATGCTCAACAAATGGAATAAAGCCTATAACCTGACATCGGTGAGAGATCCCGAAGCTATGCTGATCCGTCATATCATGGACAGTTTAGTGGTTTCAAAACACCTGCAAGGTGAACGTTTTATCGATGTAGGCACTGGACCGGGTTTACCTGGGATCCCGTTAGCCATTATGAATCCCGATAAACAATTTGTGTTATTGGACAGCTTAGGTAAACGTATTCGTTTTCAAAAACAAGTGTCCTTTGAATTAGGCATACATAACATCAGCTCAGTTGAAAGCCGTGTAGAAGCGTATCAACCGGAGGATAAATTCGATGGTGTATTAAGTCGTGCATTTGCCTCAATCCAAGATATGCTGACTTGGTGCCATCATCTCCCCGCCGAACATGGACAGTTTTATGCACTTAAAGGCCAGTTAAACGATGAAGAGATGCAACATATTCCAAATGGATTTGTGGTGAAAGAAGTTATCGAGCTTAAGGTGCCTAAACTCGATGAAAAAAGACATTTATTGAAGATAATCAAAGAATAACAGGCTTAAAAGTGATAAATAAATCATTTATAAGCAAGGGCAATAAACCAGCATTTACATACAGGGTGATATTGTGGGTAAAGTGATTGCCGTGGCTAACCAGAAAGGTGGCGTAGGAAAAACAACTACTTGCGTTAACCTCGCCGCTTCGTTAGCAGCAACAAAACGTAAAGTATTATTGATCGATCTCGATCCTCAAGGTAATGCCACCATGGGGAGCGGTGTCGATAAGTATGACGTAGCTAATACAGCCTATGAATTATTGGTTGAAGAAAAATCCTTCGACGAGATCGTCATTAAAAACACTGCGGGTAAGTATGATCTGATCGCCAGTAATGGCGATGTCACTGCGGCAGAAATCAAATTGATGGAGTTTTTTGCCCGTGAGATCCGTTTGCGTAACGCGCTCGCACCGATCAAAGATCAATATGATTATATCTTCATCGACTGCCCTCCTTCATTGAACATGTTGACCGTAAACGCTATGTCTGCGGCCGACTCTGTACTCGTGCCTATGCAGTGTGAATATTATGCCCTCGAAGGCTTAACTGCACTGATTGATACCATCACTAAGCTTGCTGCTATGGTTAATCCTGGACTTGGCATCGAAGGCATTTTACGTACTATGTATGATCCGCGTAATCGTTTATCTAATGATGTGTCCGATCAGCTAAAACAGCATTTTGGTGACAAAGTCTACCGTACTGTTATCCCACGTAATGTGAGGCTGGCAGAAGCACCAAGTTTTGGAGCGCCTGCTATGTATTACGATAAATCGAGTGCTGGCGCTAAGGCGTATCTAGCGCTTGCGGGTGAAATGATCCGTCGTTCAGAACAACAAACTCAGGCTAAGCAAGCGTAAAGGATCACCATGACGTTAAAGAAAAGAGGATTAGGCAAAGGGTTAGATGCCCTACTGAGTAACAGCCATGCCGCCAGTAAAAAGCACACTGACGAAGCTGATGTTGTCGATAAAAAAGAAGAGCTTATCCATCTCGATTTAGACTTATTACAGCCAGGTAAGTATCAACCTCGTAAAGACATGTCCCCCGAAGCGTTGGAAGAACTGGCACACTCTATCCGCAATCAAGGCATTATTCAGCCTATCGTTGTGAGACAAGTGACGAATAACATGTATGAGATCATTGCGGGTGAACGTCGTTGGCGTGCTGCGCAACTTGCTGGCTTGAATAAAATCCCCTGCATAGTAAAGCAAGTAGCTGATGAAGCCGCTGTTGCTATTGCTTTGATTGAAAACATCCAGCGTGAAGACTTAAATGCCATGGAAGAAGCCATTGCATTGCAACGTTTAATGCAAGAGTTTGAACTGACTCACCAACAGGTTGCCGATGTTGTGGGAAAATCCAGAGCGAGTGTATCTAACTTGTTACGTTTAAACGGCTTAAATGAGCCTGTTAAGCGTCTACTCGAGTATGGCGACATTGATATGGGTCATGCTCGCGCTTTGTTGGCAATTGAGGGAGAAGAACAAACAAATCTTGCGAGATTAGTGGCCGCTAAGGAATTAACCGTTCGCGAAACTGAACGATTAATTAATCAAACCTTAAATCCGCCTAAACAAGCCGAAACTACGACTAAAGATCAAGATGTTTGTCGTTTAGAGCAGCAGTTAATTGAAAGATTAGGTGCTAAGGTTTCGATCGCTCATAGCAGTAAGGGCACGGGTAAAATTGTAATTAACTATCAGAATCTGGCTGAATTAGACGGAATTCTTAGTAAAATTCATTAATGTCTGTAGATTAACAGTTTTTAATGTAAATTTGTGACAGATGCTAATCTTACATTTTAACTCGTTTGGCGCGAGATCACGTTAAAAGTGTTGTTTTTCCTTATCTCAAAGTTGCAATGAAGGCGTGAAAAGGTATACTTTCGCAAGCTTTTTGTGCATCGACATAAATACGGGTATTTGTCATCCGGTCATCGAAACAAAAAGTATGAATGCGGAGAGGATGAATTGAGTAAGGTTTTAGCGCGTCGTGGCCGGTGGTCAGCCTATAAATTGGTGATGATGCAGGCGGCGGTCGCTGGGGGTGCTTCAATTCTCTTTTTCGCCGTGTGGGGAGTTCAGTTTGGCTATTCTGCATTAGCAGGTGGTTCAATCGCTGTGCTCCCTAATTTTGTATTCGCAACCCTCGCTTTCTCCCACACGGGAGCAAGTTCAGCTGCAAAAGTCATAAAGACTTTTTACTGGGGGGAAGCGGTAAAGTTGCTGTTAACCATCGCAATGTTTTCGTTTGTATTTATCAATCTTAAGGTCGCTTTTATGCCGCTTTTTGTTTGTTATGTGCTGACGCTAATCGTGCATTGGACAGCTCCTTTATACTTCAAGCAAAGTTAAGTGGGATGAATCATGGCTGCAACTGGTGAAGCGTTAACACCGCAGGGCTATATCCAACATCACCTTACCAACTTAAGTGTTGGTGAAGGCTTTTGGACATGGCACATTGATTCGTTGTTCTTTTCGGTTGGTCTTGGTGTTCTGTTCCTGTGGATTTTCCGCAGCGTTGGTAAAAAAGCGACTTCCGGTGTTCCTGGCAAACTGCAATGTTTTGTTGAGATTATCGTCGAGTTCGTAAATAACAGCGTGAAAGAAAGTTTTCATGGTCGCAATGCTCTGATCGCGCCTTTAGCTCTGACCATTTTTGTATGGGTATTCATGATGAACTTCATGGATATGATCCCTGTAGATTGGCTGCCTCACGCAGCAAGTTTAATGGGTATTCCCTATCTAAAAGCGGTTCCGACGACTGACGTTAACATTACCTTTAGCTTAGCTATTGGTGTGTTCGTGCTGATTATTTTTTACAGCATTAAGGTCAAAGGTGTGTCTGGGTTTGTTAAAGAATTGACACTACAGCCCTTTAACCATAAGGCAATGATACCCGTCAACCTCCTATTAGAGACTGTTACTTTGATTGCTAAGCCAATTTCATTGGCATTGCGACTCTTTGGTAACTTGTACGCAGGTGAGTTGATCTTCATCCTTATTGCGCTGATGTATGGTACCAACTTGTTATTATCTACCCTAGGTGTGACTCTGCAACTGGGCTGGTTAATATTCCACATTTTGGTTATCACGCTGCAGGCGTTTATCTTCATGATGTTGACCATTGTTTATTTAAGCATGGCGCATGAAGATCATTAAGGATTGCTGAAGAAATTTTAAACTAAATCATCAACTAATATAGATTTAGATACTGGAGATACAGATGGAAACGATTTTAGGCATGACAGCTATCGCTGTTGCTCTGCTGATTGGTATGGGTGCTCTTGGTACTGCAATCGGTTTCGGCTTATTAGGCGGTAAGTTCTTGGAAGGCGCTGCGCGTCAACCAGAAATGGCTCCTATGCTACAAGTTAAAATGTTCATCGTAGCGGGTCTTCTTGACGCCGTAACTATGATCGGTGTTGGTATCGCATTATTTATGCTATTTACCAACCCACTGGGTGCAATGCTGTAAAAAACGCTTCTGTCTTAACTCTAAATAGGAGGCTGTTGTGAATTTCAACGCTACCCTAATCGGTCAGACGGTCGCCTTTATCATCTTCGTGTGGTTTTGCATGAAGTTTGTATGGCCCCCTTTGATGAATGCCATCGAAGAGCGCCAAAAAAGGATTGCTGACGGTCTAGCTGATGCTGATCGTGCGGTAAAAGACCTGGAGTTGGCACAAGCGAAAGCGACTGACCAACTAAAAGAAGCCAAGGTAACGGCTAATGAAATTATTGAGCAAGCTAACAAGCGTAAAGCTCAAATAGTTGAAGAAGCCAAAACCGAAGCAGACGCTGAGCGTGCTAAAATCATCGCTCAGGGTAAAGCAGAAATTGAAGCTGAACGTAATCGCGTCAAAGAGGATCTGCGTAAGCAGGTTGCTACTCTTGCCATCATGGGTGCTGAGAAGATCCTTGAGCGTTCTATTGATCCAGCCGCCCACAGTGACATAGTTAATAAACTAGTCGCTGAAATTTGATAAGGGAGTTGAGTTATGGCTGAATTAACCACCATCGCTCGCCCTTACGCAAAGGCAGCTTTTGACTTTGCTATTGAACAAGATGCAGTGGATTCTTGGGCTGAAATGCTCACGTTTGCCGCATTGGTGAGTGAAAACGAAACCATGCAACCACTGTTAGCTGGCTCTTTAGCCAGCACTAAGCTCGCAGCACTCTTTATTAGTGTGTGTGGTGAGCAAGTCAATGTGCAAGGTCAGAACCTGATAAAGGTAATGGCTGAAAACGGTCGCTTAAAGGTGCTACCTGCTGTATCTCAGTTATTTACTGAATACCGTAATGAGTGGGCAAAAGAAGTAGAAGCCGATGTGGTTTCTGCAACTGAGCTGAGCTCTGAACAACAACAGCAGATTAGTATTTCTTTAGAGAAACGTCTCGCACGCAAAGTTAAGCTGAATTGTAGCACTGACGCCGCGCTCATCGCCGGTGTAATCATTAAGACAGGAGACCTAGTCATCGATGGCTCGGTCCGCGGTAAGTTATCGCGTCTGTCTGATAAGCTGCAGTCGTAATTGGGAGTTTGAGCATGCAACTGAATTCCACTGAAATCAGCGATCTGATTAAGCAGCGGATCGAGCAGTTCGAAGTCGTTAGCGAATCTCGTAACGAAGGTACTATCGTTGCGGTAAGTGACGGCATCATCCGCATCCACGGCCTAGCCGACGTGATGCAAGGTGAGATGATCGAACTGCCTGGTAACCGTTTTGCAATCGCGTTGAACCTTGAACGTGATTCTGTCGGTGCCGTAGTAATGGGTCCTTATGCTGATTTAGCAGAAGGCGTAAAAGTGAAAACGACTGGCCGTATTCTGGAAGTTCCAGTTGGTCGCGGTCTTCTTGGCCGCGTTGTTAACACTCTAGGTGAGCCAATTGACGGTAAAGGACCTATCGATAACGATGGTTTCTCGCCAATTGAAGTTATCGCACCAGGTGTTATTGAACGTCAGTCTGTTGATCAACCAGTTCAAACTGGTTATAAAGCCGTTGATGCCATGATCCCTATCGGTCGTGGTCAGCGTGAATTGATCATTGGCGACCGTCAAACTGGTAAAACAGCAATGGCGATCGACGCAATTATCAACCAGAAAAATTCTGGCATTAAATGTGTATACGTCGCGATTGGCCAAAAGGCTTCTACTATCGCTAACGTAGTACGCAAGCTAGAAGAACACGGTGCTTTAGCTAACACTATCGTTGTTGTTGCAACTGCTTCTGAAGCCGCTGCTCTACAATACTTAGCGCCATATTCTGGTTGTTCTATGGGTGAATACTTCCGTGACCGCGGTGAAGATTCTTTGATCGTATACGATGATTTGTCTAAGCAAGCAGTTGCTTATCGTCAAATTTCGTTACTGCTCAAGCGTCCACCAGGCCGTGAAGCTTACCCAGGTGACGTATTCTATCTACACTCACGTTTATTAGAGCGTGCATCACGCGTTAACGCGATTTATGTAGAGAAGTTCACTAAAGGTGCAGTAACTGGCAAAACTGGTTCTTTAACCGCGCTGCCGATTATTGAAACGCAAGCGGGTGACGTTTCTGCATTCGTACCGACCAACGTAATTTCTATTACCGATGGTCAGATCTTCCTTGAGACCGATCTGTTTAACTCTGGCCTACGTCCAGCGGTTAACCCAGGTATTTCTGTTTCTCGTGTTGGTGGTGCGGCTCAGACTAAGATCATCAAGAAACTGTCTGGTGGTATTCGTACCGCACTAGCACAGTATCGTGAGCTTGCTGCGTTCTCGCAATTTGCATCTGATCTTGACGATGCAACACGTGCTCAGCTTGAGCATGGTGTGCGTGTTACCGAACTGATGAAGCAAAAGCAATATGCTCCTATGAGCGTAGCCGCTCAAGCTGTGTCTATTTTCTCAGCTGAAAAAGGTTACCTGAAGAGTGTTGAGCTGAATAAGGTCGGTAATTTCGAAGCCGCTCTGCTCTCGTTCATGAACAGCGAGCATGCTCCTTTAATGAAGCTTATCAATGATACTGGCGATTATAGCGCTGATATCGAAGCTGAATTAAAAGCTGGCCTCGACAAGTTCGTAGCAACCCAAACCTGGTAACAATGATAGAGGTGTCTTAAGACACCTCAGGTCCAGATTGGAGAGTAGAGATGGCCGGCGCTAAAGAGATTAAAACCAAGATCGCGAGTGTGAAAAACACTCAGAAGATCACGTCCGCCATGGAAATGGTGGCAGCCAGCAAAATGCGCAGAGCGCAGGAACGCATGGCTGCGAGCCGTCCATATGCGGAAAGCATGCGTAAGGTGATCGGTCACGTCGCGCAAGGTTCTCTCGAGTATAAACACCCCTATTTAGAGGTGAGAGAGGCTAAGCGGGTTGGTTACATTGTTGTAGCAACCGACCGTGGCCTTTGTGGTGGTCTGAACGTTAACCTTTTCAAAAAGGTTATTGCAGACGTGAAAAGCTGGAAAGCCCAAGGTGCAGAATTTGAATTTTGCCCTATCGGTGCACGTAGTGTGCAGTTTTTCAAAAACTTCGGTGGACAAGTGTCTGCTCACGCTTCAGGTTTAGGCGATGCTCCAAAGCTCGCTGACTTGATCGGGACAGTCGGTGTCATGCTAGAAGCTTACAACGAAGGCAAGCTGGATCGTCTGTACGTGGTATTTAACAAATTTGTGAATACTATGACGCAGACTCCTGTGATCGAGCAGCTGCTACCTTTGCCTAAATCAGAAGATGATGAAACTGCTCATCGTTGGGATTATATCTACGAGCCAGATCCAAAAGCACTTTTGGATACTTTATTGGTCCGTTATGTAGAATCTCAGGTTTACCAAGGTGTTGTTGAAAACATTGCCTCTGAACAAGCTGCCCGTATGGTGGCAATGAAGTCGGCAACAGACAACGCGGGTGAGCTTATCAACGACTTGCAACTGGTCTATAACAAGGCCCGTCAGGCTGCGATTACGCAGGAACTGTCGGAAATTGTTTCTGGTGCCTCTGCGGTTTAGGTTAGGTAACGAATACAAGTTTTAGAGGATTAATCATGAGCACAGGTACTGTTGTCCAAGTGATTGGCGCGGTTGTGGACGTAGAGTTCCCACAAGATGCCGTACCTCAAGTATATGACGCTCTGAAAATCGTAGGTGAAGGCCCGTGTAATGGTTTGGTGCTGGAAGTTCAGCAACAGCTAGGTGGTGGTGTAGTTCGTACCATCGCTATGGGTTCTTCTGACGGTCTGCGTCGTGGTCTTGAAGTAGTAAACTCAGGTTCACCTATTACTGTTCCAGTTGGTACCGCCACTCTTGGCCGTATCATGAACGTATTAGGCGAGCCTATTGATGAAGCGGGTCCAATCGGTGAAGAAGAGCGTTATGTTATTCACCGTACAGCTCCTTCATACGAAGATCAATCAAGCTCTACTGAACTGTTAGAGACTGGTATCAAGGTTATCGACCTTGTTTGTCCATTCGCTAAGGGCGGTAAAGTCGGTTTGTTCGGTGGTGCGGGTGTTGGTAAAACAGTTAACATGATGGAACTGATTAACAACATCGCTAAAGCCCACTCGGGTCTTTCTGTATTCGCCGGTGTAGGTGAACGTACTCGTGAAGGTAACGACTTCTACTACGAGATGAAAGATTCTGGCGTTCTCGACAAAGTGGCCATGGTTTATGGTCAGATGAACGAGCCTCCAGGTAACCGTTTGCGTGTTGCACTGTCTGGTCTGACTATGGCTGAGAAGTTCCGTGACGAAGGTCGTGACGTACTGTTGTTCGTTGACAACATCTATCGTTATACCTTAGCCGGTACTGAAGTATCTGCACTGTTAGGTCGTATGCCTTCTGCGGTAGGTTATCAACCAACATTGGCTGAAGAGATGGGCGTTCTGCAAGAGCGTATCACTTCAACTAAGACGGGTTCTATTACCTCTGTACAAGCGGTATACGTACCTGCGGATGACTTGACCGATCCGTCACCAGCAACAACCTTCGCTCACTTAGATGCGACTGTTGTACTGTCACGTCAAATTGCTTCTCTGGGTATTTACCCAGCGGTTGACCCATTGGATTCGACTTCACGTCAATTAGATCCATTGGTTGTTGGCCAAGAGCATTATGACGTTGCTAACGGCGTGCAAACTGTACTGCAACGTTACAAAGAGCTGAAAGACATTATTGCGATTCTGGGTATGGATGAATTGTCTGATGAAGACAAGACTGTCGTATTCCGTGCTCGTAAGATTGAGCGTTTCTTATCTCAGCCTTTCTTCGTAGCAGAAGTCTTTACTGGATCTCCTGGTAAGTACGTTTCTCTGAAAGACACTATCCGTGGCTTTAAGGGTATTTTGAACGGTGAGTTTGATCACCTGCCAGAACAAGCGTTCTACATGGTTGGCTCAATCGATGAAGTCATCGAGAAAGCGAACAAAAAGAAATAACTAAGTATTCATACTTAGTTTTTTAAGGAGAACGGGATGGCAGCCATGACAGTACATCTTGATATTGTAAGCGCAGAGAGCAAAATCTTCTCTGGTCGTGTAGCTTCGCTGCAAGTGACTGGTTCTGAAGGTGAGTTGGGCATAATGCATGGCCACGCTCCTTTGCTTAGTTATATCAAACCTGGCATGGCGCGCATCGTCAAGCAAGACGGCAGTGAAGAAGTGTTTTACCTTTCAGGTGGTATTCTGGAAGTGCAGCCTTCTTCTGTCTCCGTATTGGCTGATGTGGTTATGCGTGCCAAAGATATTGATGAGCAAGCGGCATTAGAAGCTAAGCGTCGTGCAGAAGCCCATATGGCAACTGCTGGCGCTGACTTCAATTATGACGCGGCTATGGTTGAGTTAGCTAAGGCTATGGCTCAATTACGTGTTGTTGAAACCATCAAGAAAAACATTGCCAGATAAGGTTATTGTTTGTGAAAAAAGGCGACCCTATGGTCGCCTTTTTTGTGTCTAAAAATGGGATAGATTGGCATTCTTGTATGTCTTTGATTGATTAGCATCGCTATCTACTTCGCTTTTCGATGTGCTTTCCGTTAAAATTGCGCCACTAATACCAATCGTATTAAATATCTGTTCATTCAGCGGGAGTTCAACGCGCTTTAGACAAGGCGAAGGCTTGAAGGCATAGTGGTGCTCTGTCGAAAGCCTTGAACGCAGTATGAAGCGCGTTGAAACCCGCCCTTTGGGAGCCTCACAGGCATCCCACTCCCGTGTTGCATTGATTTAAAAGGGAATAACCATTTCTGCGTCAATGCGCCTTGGATTGAGATGCCTGTGAGGCTCTGAACTGATTAGATATTTAATGTGATTGGTATACGACCGTAATTTTTTCACCCTCTTGGGTATTTGTTCAAGGATCTGGTAATGGCATTAAATGTAGTGATCTTAGCGGCTGGCAAGGGAACACGGATGCGCTCTGATCTTCCTAAGGTATTACATCCCATCGCCCATAAGAGCATGGTGCAACATGTCATCGATACCGCTAATAAAGTTGGCAGTGACTCTATTCAGTTAGTCTATGGTTATGGTGCCGACAAGCTACAAGCCTGTTTGGGTGAGCAACAACTTAACTGGGTATTGCAAGCCGATCAATTAGGCACAGGTCATGCGGTTGCACAGGCTAGCCCACATATCGCCGACAGCGATACAGTACTTATTCTTTATGGCGATGTGCCGTTGATCCAAACATCGACTCTCGAAGCATTACTCGCCGCCCGTCCTGAAAATGGCGTTGCTATTTTAACAGTGAATTTAGCGAATCCTATGGGTTATGGCCGTATTGTCCGTGAGCAAGGAAAAGTCATTGGAATTATTGAGCAAAAAGATGCGACTGCAGAACAGTTGCTGATCAACGAAATTAACACCGGCATCATGGCGGTTCCGGGTAAACAACTTAAAACTTGGTTGAGCCGTTTATCGAACAATAATGCCCAAGGCGAATATTATCTAACGGATATTATTGCTATGGCGCACGCTGATGGCGTTGCTATTGATACTGCTCAGCCACAATCGGCCATTGAAGTCGAAGGCGCCAATAATCGCGTGCAATTAGCGCAACTTGAACGTGCTTACCAAGCTCGTGAAGCCGACAAGCTCATGTTGGCGGGGGCGAACCTTCGCGACCCAAGCCGTATCGATATCCGTGGTGAAGTCACTGTTGGTATGGATGTGATGATCGATATTAATGTGATATTCGAAGGCAAAGTGACCTTGGGTAATAATGTCACTATTGGCGCAGGCGCGATTTTAATTGATTGCGAGATTGCCGATGATGCTGAGATCAAGCCTTACTCTATTATCGAAGGTGCTACGCTTGGCGTTGCTGCCAGTGCTGGCCCATTTGCACGTTTACGTCCGGGAGCAGAACTTAAGCAAGATGCACATATAGGCAACTTTGTTGAAGTGAAAAAAGCGGTGATTGGCGTTGGATCCAAAGCTGGACACTTAGCCTATTTAGGCGATGCCATCATTGGTGATGGCGTCAACATTGGTGCTGGCACTATTACCTGCAACTATGATGGCGCGAATAAGCATCTTACTGTTATCGAAGATAACGTCTTTGTCGGTTCTGACACTCAGTTGGTGGCTCCAGTGACCATAGGTAAAGGGGCAACTTTAGGGGCCGGTTCAACGATTACCCGCGATGTAGGTGAGAATGAGTTAGTGATCACTCGTGTTAAACAAAAACACCTCACTGGTTGGCAACGTCCAGTGAAAATTAAAAAGTAAGTTTTAAAACTCAACTTAATGTCAAAAAAGCGGCCATGTGCCGCTTTTATCTTTATTGTGTTCAATGTGTTGCACTAAAAAGCCTTTTTATTAAGTAATGCTTAATAATTAAGATTTTCTTCATGTTTTTGTGGTATGGGCAAATTGTTGGTTTTTAAGTTAATTTGATCACTATCACACGCAATTGTAAATTTTCGTAAAGAAGAGAAAATAAAAACACTTCTCATTTATATTGCCTGCAATTCTAAGACGAAAGGTCTATTTGAGGTGTTGGCAATGGTATTTAAATATTCAGTTATAGGTTTAGCTGTAGGCTCGGCATTAATGGCTATGCCGGTTATTGCAGAAGTGGCGAGCGATAAAAATATTGAGCGCATCAATGTGACTGGCCGTACTTTTAACGACTATAAAGTCGGTAGTGCATCGGGTGCCATGCGTGGCGATATCGACTTAATGGATACTCCACAGTCAGTTAATGTTATCCCTGATTTTGTGACTGATGAACAGTTGGCAACCAATCTAGCGGAAGTATTAGTTAATGATTCGAGTGTGACAGCGGGAACCACGCGCTGGAACCGTCAAGTCTTCAGTATCCGCGGCTTCGAGCTCGATTCGGGTAATGGTTATCTTATCAATGGCCATCAACAATGGTCTCACTACGTACAACCAATTGAAACTTTACAGCAAGTCGAAGTATTGAAAGGTCCTTCGAGCATGTTGTACGGCCAATCTGGCCCTGGTGGTTTAGTGAATATGGTCACTAAGAAACCGACCTATGATTCAATGCTCGATTTAGGTTTTGATACTGATGGTTTTGGTTCGACCCGTGCTCAGCTAGATGCTGGCGGCAGCTTAAATGATGCTCAGAGTCTTCGTTACCGCGGCGTGTTAGTGAAGCAAGACACAAAATACTGGCGTGAGTATTCCGCTAACGATGAGAACCAAGAGCGTGACCGTTGGTTGGGCTACTTAAACTTAGAATTTGATGTCAGTGATGATGTTCTGTTATCGGTTAAGTACGATCATACCCAAGATAAAGCAGGCATTGATGCGGGTGGGTGGTTAGATAAACAAGGTAATGTTATCGGTGAACGTAAAACAGTATGGGATGCACCTTGGGCCTTTACCGATAACACAGTCTCTAACTTAGGTGCCGATCTAACTTGGCAGATGAGTGATGATTGGAAAGTTAAAGTCGGCTATAACGATCAACAATTTAATCGTCAACGTTTTGATTCTGCTCCCCAATATACGGAAGACCCATTCACTAAGGGGTATAGCATCAAACCATTCGATCGTTACGACGATTGGCAGCATAAAACCGCTTTCGTGGACTTTACGGGTGAATTTACCTTAGCGGGCATGGAGCACCAATTCCTTATTGGTGCTAACTACTTAGACTATTTCTACCAGCAGCAAATTCAGCGTGGGGCAACTCAAACCGTTATTCCTGGGCAAACGGTAATTGAGCCAGATCTTGATTACCACAATGGCAAAAAAGGTACCCCAAGCGAATACAAGTATTACGGTTTTTATTTACAGGACTTAATGACGCTTAATGAGCAATGGAAATTGCTTGCTGGCGTGCGTTACGACGAACAGAAAAAAGATGGTTATGGCGAAAATAGCTATGCCGTATCGCCTAAGTTTGGTGTGATCTACTCGCCAATGAGTAATGGCAATATTTACGTTAACTATTCAAAAAGCTTTACACCACAAGGCGCGGTAAATAACGAATTCGATGTCAACGATGGACTGAATTTAAAGCCAGAATACGGTATTCAATATGAACTGGGTACTAAGTGGGAATTGTTTGACGATAGCCTGTTATTAACCGCAGCGGTATTCGATATTACGCTCGAAAACATCACAATTTCAGAGAAATTATCAGCACCAATTGGTGATTATACCGATATCACTACTCAGGGTGGTGAACAGAAACATCGTGGCTTTGAAATGGGAGCACAGGGTCAAATCGGTGATAGCTGGTTTGTGACTTCTTCCATGATGTATTTAGATGCAGAGTATCAAACGGGAGATGCCCGTGAAGGTAAAACTCCGATTGATGCCCCTGAGTGGTCGGCCAATATCTGGACCCGTTACGAAGTGACTGACAATTTTGCTATGAACTTCGGTGCTATCTATGTGGGTGAGCGTTTTGCCGATCTCGATAACACTATTACTAAAGATGGTTATGTGCGTTTCGATATAGGTGCAGCCTACACTATGGATATCATGGGCAAAGATGTGAGCCTTCGCGCCAACGTGAGAAACCTCTTCGATACCGATTATATCGATGGTGGTCAGTACAATATGGTCACTATTGGCCAAGACCGTAACTTCAGTGTTGCAGTTGAAGCTAAGTTCTAAAATTCATAACGTTTTAAATCCATTAAAAGCAGTTCATCCCTAAAGGATAAACTGCTTTTTTATTGGTTGGTTTTTAAGTTCACAATTTTAAATTAATTAAAATGACTCGCGATCATGCAAAAGTGTGTTTCGTATGACTAGCAAAAAAGTTTCGTTTCACTATAATGAACCTTTCGAATCGAAACTTAACTGAAAGGTTTTATGAATAAACGAAACACACAGCAGCGTCGCCACAGCATAATCACCATATTGAACGAACAGGGTGAAGTGAGCGTTGATGAACTGTCGTTACGTTTTGAAACCTCAGAAGTGACGATTCGTAAGGATCTCGCCGCGCTTGAGAAAACGGGTTTATTATTGCGCCGTTACGGTGGCGCCGTGGCGATTCCAGACGAAGTTACTCAACAGTTCTCTGCTAAAATTGCGCCTAATAAGCTGTCTATTGCGAAAACCGCCGCGCAGCTGATTAAAGATCACAATCGCATTATTATCGATAGTGGCACTACGACGTCAGGCTTGATTGAACAGCTGAACGATAAACGTGGACTGGTAGTCATGACGAATGCCCTGCACCTTGCTAATGCCATCCATGAACTCGAAAACGAGCCAACCTTATTGATGACCGGTGGCACTTGGGACCCGCATTCTGAATCCTTTCAAGGTCAAGTCGCCGAGCAAGTGTTGCGTTCATATAATTTCGACCAACTGTTTATCGGTGCCGATGGTATCGATCTTGAACGCGGGACCACCACCTTTAACGAGTTAACAGGCCTAAGCAAAGTGATGGCCGAAGTTTCCCGCGAAGTGATCGTTATGGTCGATTCAGACAAAATCGGCAAGCGGATCCCTAACTTAGAGTTACCGTGGTCCAAGGTCAGTGTGTTGGTCACCGACTCACGTATCGACGAGAGTGCGCTCAAACAAATTTCAGATCAGGGCGTGCGAGTTATGTTAGCGCCCTATGCTCATTAGACAAAATAGCTTAACAACTTCATTTTAATTTATAGGTAAAGACTATGTGTGGAATCGTAGGCGCCGTGGCGCAAAGGGATGTGGCTGAAATTCTGGTAGAAGGCTTACGCCGTTTAGAATATCGCGGATATGACTCTGCAGGCGTTGCCGTTATTCACAATGGTGAACTCAACCGTACGCGCCGCGTTGGCAAAGTACAAGAGTTGTCGGCTGCGCTTGAAACTGACCCATTAGCAGGCGGAACCGGTATCGCGCACACTCGTTGGGCGACTCACGGTGAGCCGAGTGAGCGTAATGCTCATCCGCATTTATCGGAAGGTGATATTGCCGTGGTGCACAACGGTATTATCGAAAACCACAATAAACTGCGCGAAATGCTTAAAGGTTTAGGTTACAACTTTAGTTCAGATACCGATACCGAAGTGATTTGTCACTTAGTGCACCATGAGCTGAAAACCCATAACACTCTACTTGGTGCTGTACAAGCCACAGTTAAACAACTCGAAGGTGCCTATGGCACAGTCGTTATTGACCGTCGTGATAGTGAACGTATGGTTGTTGCTCGCTCTGGTAGTCCATTGGTGATTGGTTTTGGTCTAGGTGAAAACTTTGTCGCTTCAGATCAACTCGCCTTATTACCCGTCACTCGCTCATTTGCTTTCCTAGAAGAAGGTGATGTGGCCGAAGTGACCCGTCGCAGCGTGAGTATTTTCGACTTAAACGGTAATGCCGTTGAGCGTGAAGTCAAAGAATCTGAAATTACCCACGATGCCGGTGACAAAGGTGAATATCGCCACTACATGCTAAAAGAGATTTACGAGCAGCCATTGGCACTGACGCGCACTATTGAAGGTCGTATTGCTAACAAGCAAGTGCTAGACACTGCTTTTGGTGATAACGCGGCTGAGTTCTTAAAAGATATCAAACACGTGCAAATCATCGCCTGTGGTACTAGCTACCATGCGGGCATGGCGGCACGTTACTGGTTAGAAGATTGGGCTGGCGTATCGTGTAACGTCGAAATTGCCTCTGAGTTCCGTTACCGCAAGTCGCACTTATTTCCAAATAGCTTATTAGTTACGATTTCACAATCGGGTGAAACTGCCGATACTTTAGCGGCCATGCGCTTAGCGAAAGAAATGGGTTACAAAGCCACATTGACGATTTGTAATGCACCTGGTTCATCACTGGTTCGCGAATCTGACATGGCTTACATGATGAAAGCGGGCGCTGAGATTGGCGTGGCATCCACTAAAGCGTTCACAGTACAGCTTGCTGGCTTATTAATGTTGACTGCGGTGATCGGTCGCCACAATGGCATGTCTGAGCAAATGCAGGCCGACATCACTCAAAGCCTACAATCTATGCCAGCTAAAGTGGAACAAGCTTTAGGGCTAGATGCTGCGATTGCTGAATTGGCTGAAGATTTTGCCGATAAACACCATGCGTTATTCCTTGGCCGTGGCGATCAATACCCGATTGCGATGGAAGGCGCCTTAAAGCTGAAAGAGATTTCTTACATTCATGCTGAGGCCTATGCCTCTGGCGAATTAAAACACGGCCCATTAGCGCTTATCGATGCCGATATGCCTGTTATCGTCGTTGCGCCAAACAATGAATTGCTCGAAAAACTGAAATCGAACGTCGAAGAAGTGCGTGCCCGAGGTGGACTCATGTATGTGTTTGCCGACGTGGATGCCGAGTTCGAGTCGGATGACACGATGAAAGTGATCCCTGTGCCACACTGCGACATCTTTATGGCGCCGCTGATTTACACTATTCCGCTACAGCTATTGTCGTACCATGTTGCGTTGATCAAAGGTACCGACGTGGACCAACCACGCAACCTAGCAAAATCTGTAACAGTAGAATAAATATAAGCACTTAAATAAAAACCGCCTTTATTGGCGGTTTTTTCATTTAGATTCACGACAAAAAGACGATTAACTTATAGCAATAGTAAATGCTGGTGGCTTAGCTTTCTATGCTGGAATGGCATCTAGCTCGTGCTGCTTTTTTGCCTCAATGCGTTTCCATACTTTGTCGTGGAAGTAAAACACCACTGTGTTAATCGCGGGTTCAACTAAGGCCACTGCGCCGCCGACGACTACGCTGCCAGTTAATAAATAGGTTACGGTAAAAGCGACGCTAAAATGTAGTACAGCAAAAGTGAGTGTCTTAGTCATGATCTTGTCCTCTAAATAGGCTCCCAGCGGGAATGTTTAGATGATAACAATTCTCATTAAAATTAAAAGCCGTGTTTTCAGATTAGTTTAAACGGTTTTATCTATTTATCCGTTGTAAAAAACATAAAGCCCTCACGATAGAGGGCTTTGAGCATTTAAACGTAAATTAATACAATTCTAAAATTAGTAGTGCCAAGGGAAGGCTGAAAAATCTTGATCGCGTTTTTCGAGGAAGGCATCGCGTCCTTCCTGTGCTTCGGCGCTCGCATAGGCTAAACGCGTCGCTTCACCGGCAAATAATTGCTGACCGACCATACCATCATCAGTCATGTTGAAGCCGTATTTAAGCATACGCATAGCCGTAGGTGATTTAGAGTTAATCTCTTTCGCCCACATTAATGCTTCGGTTTCTAGCTCTGCATGGGGAACGGATTTATTAACCATACCCATGTTGAAGGCTTCATCAGCGCTGTAGTTAAATCCGCAGAAGAAGATTTCGCGGGCACGTTTTTGACCTATCATCTTGGCGAGATAAGCACTGCCATAACCTGAGTCGAAGCTCGCAACATCGGGATCGGTTTGTTTAAATATTGCGTGTTCTTTCGAGGCTAAGGTTAAGTCGCACACTACGTGTAAACTATGGCCGCCACCCACCGCCCAGCCCGGCACAACGGCGATGACCACTTTAGGCATAAAGCGGATCAGGCGTTGCACTTCTAATATATGTAAGCGGCCCATTCTGGCTTGATCGGCCTTACCTTCTTCAGCGCCTTCATATTTATAGCCATCTTTGCCGCGAATACGTTGATCTCCACCTGAACAGAACGCCCAGCCACCATCTTTTGCCGAAGGACCGTTACCCGTAAGCAGTACGCAACCCACATCAGACCATTGGCGTGCATGGTCGAGTGCGATAAATAACTCATCAACGGTTTTAGGTCGGAAGGCGTTACGGCACTCTGGGCGATTAATGGCAATGCGTACTGTGCCGTGCGCTTTGGCTCTGTGGTAAGTAATATCGTCGAAATGAAATCCACTGACTTCATCCCATAGGGTGGGATCAAAAATGTCTGATACTTGTTGGGTCATGATTCATAGGCCTTTATGCTGTAATGCTTCAAAGGCTAGGCGGAATCATATATAAGGTCAATCACCTAAGTCTAAACCTTAGCGCTATATAGCAAAATCCCGTTTGCCTATGAGTCTGTAATGATTAAAGGTGATCACATAGATAAAGCTGATTATCTTTGCTAAACACTGGATGTTGAGGTGCCATAGTACCACAATAGTTAGCCTTAAAGTCGGCAATAGACTCGGGTGTCATTGGAATTTGATTGAAGGCTTCGAGTTCTAATGTGGATAAACGTTCTATGATGTCGGTTCTTACCTTAGTCAGTTTATGGTCGATTTTAATAATTTTTGTTCCTGTCATAGAGTCAACTTTATTCTCTATTTCTTTGATCATCGCCTCAGTCTTTGCAATAGGAACATCTAATTTATCTGTTTCTGTGTATAAGTAATATAAAGCACCCGCGAGTAGCGCCAATATGATCCAACCTTTCATCTTTTAGTCCAACATAAGTGAATAACCATTAAGAATATGGGTATAATAAGCTAGTTTTCGTCCAATATTAAAGCAGTAAAAGGCTGTAACGATGAACTCAGAATCTAACAACAAGGACTATTCGAAAACCAATCGAATTAAGATTCACCAGCCAGATGCGAGTAAAGCTGATCGCTTTAATCCTCGTAATCGGATTTATGTCCGAGCCATAGACGGTTTGTGGAGTAGCGTACGTCGCCGCATGGGCTGGATCGCCATGTTATTTTTCCTGCTTTTACCTTGGATCCCTTGGGGCGACCGTCAAGCCGTATGGTTTAACTTGGGCGAACAAAAGTTTCACGTCTTCGGTTTAACGATTTGGCCGCAGGATCTCACCTTGCTTGCAGCGTTGTTTATGATCGCTGCCTTCGCTCTGTTTTTTGTGACCACCTATCTTGGCCGTGTTTGGTGTGGATACACTTGCCCCCAAACAGTATGGACCTTTATGTTCATCTGGTTCGAGGAAAAACTTGAAGGCGCACGCAATAAACGCATTAAGTTAGATCAAATGCCATGGAGCTTTGACAAACTCTGGCGTAAAACGGCAAAACATACGGCCTGGCTATTGCTCTCACTGATGACGGCGATGACCTTTGTGTCCTATTTTGTGCCAAGTCGTGAAGTCTATGTCGACGTATTTACGCTTAATGCTTCTGGCGGTATCTACTTCTGGGTCGTGTTCTTTACACTTGCCACATACGGCAATGCGGGTTGGATGCGTGAAATCATGTGTATCCACATGTGCCCTTATGCTCGTTTCCAAGCGGCCATGTTCGATAAGAATACTTTTATCGTGGGTTACGATACTAAACGTGGTGAGACCCGTGGTCCGCGCTCACGCAAAGATGACCCTAAAGAGCTAGGGCTTGGCGACTGTATCGACTGTGACTTGTGTGTGCAGGTATGCCCTACGGGAATCGATATTCGTAATGGTCTGCAATATGAGTGTATTAACTGCGGCGCTTGTATCGATGCCTGCGATCAAACCATGGATCGTATGGGATATGAAAAAGGGCTTATCAGTTATACCACCGAGAACAAGTTAGAAGGAATTAAGCAAAAAGTGCTGCGACCTAAACTTGTCGGTTATGGCGTGGTACTGATAGCGATGATATTAGTCTTTATATACTCCAGTGCGACCATAGCGCCTGTGCGTATGGACATCATTCGTGACCGCAACCAGCTCTATAGAGAGAACAATCAAGGTTTGATTGAAAACACCTTCA
Organism: Shewanella sp. DW31; assembly: GCF_015767295.1. NCBI lineage: Bacteria > Pseudomonadati > Pseudomonadota > Gammaproteobacteria > Alteromonadales > Shewanellaceae > Shewanella > Shewanella sp. DW31. The sequence goes on along the minus strand of NZ_JADWMP020000025.1, from coordinate 584 downwards.
CCTTGAAGATTCTTAATAAGACAGAGCAATCCCACGAATACACTATGAGTGTCGAAGGATTAGACAACTATAAATGGTACGGTCCAACTTCGGTCACTATTGCGGGTGGTGAAGTGTTAACTCTCCCTATTAGTGTAGGTATCGATCCGGTTGAGCTGTCTCGTTCAGTTACTAATATCGAGATAAAAGTGAAAACTCATATCGACGGTGAAGAAGTCGAAGTTGAGCAAGAATCTCGCTTCTTTAGTCCATAGATAACAGTATTTATGATGATCTAGCTGAGCGTGACTCATATAGATTGCCAGACTTAATCGAGATAAAGGGGCTTTTTAGCCCCTTTTTTATACGTATCGTTTGATAAGTAAACGTCTAAACCATTAATCGTTATTTTCCTACAAAAAGCCCTTGCACAAAATCTCCTGCTCCCTATAATGCGCATCCACTGACACGGCAGACAGCGTTAAGCAGCCTGATGTGACAGTTCATCGATGAGTTTACTGATTGATGAGTGTTGAGAAAGTTTGCAAAAACTCCTTGACGCGAAACGGGAAATGCGTAGAATACGCAGCCCTAGCCAACTGGAA
>NZ_JADWMP020000024.1:0-77417 GCF_015767295.1 Shewanella sp. DW31 | reverse complement strand
GGACGCGGGATGGAGCAGCATGGTAGCTCGTCGGGCTCATAACCCGAAGGTCGTCGGTTCAAATCCGGCTCCCGCAACCACTTCTCTTTATTAAAGAGAAAAATAACCAGCACAAGCTGGTTTTTTGTATCTAAAATTCGTAATAACCCTCTGTAAAATCCTAACCAGATCAACATGGTAGCGCTCATCGGATTCAACGACCTATAAACAACCGATGAAAGCCATCAGTTCAAATCATCTTCAACAACAGCGTCCAAAATAAGATTTAAACTGTTCAGCTGACATCAATGCATTTTTTGGATGTCAAATTTCGCCATAAAAGTGTCGGACAATATGACGCCTGCCATAGCACCAAAGGAAACGGTGAAAATCATGATGAAAGGTAGAGGTTTCAAATAAGCGGAAGTGAGAACACCTTGACCGAACCAGTGCAGTAAAAGACCAAGGATCATGACGTCAAAAGCGAGCTTATTCGCGGCAAAAAACATCGGAATTTCGAACGCCCACAACGCTTTATTTTCCTTAAATTGAGCGAAACCGAAATAGAGATAAAGCAGTAATACCACGATAGCGATAGAACAAACACTGAGTGTATAGCTTAATTGAGATGTCCCAGCCAAGACTTGATAGCCGATACGAATGGCATAAATACCGACACCCAACCAAAGTATCAGCAGCGGCAATAAAATGAGTCCCATTTTTATCCTTAAAAGTTGAGACAGACATACACTTAGCACCTAAAGCGGACTTTGAAAATGAGCGCTTAATGCTATTCACTGACCACAGTTTGTGAAGTGAGCACTTGAAATACGTTCTTAGATTGAGCGCTTAGAGTCAGATCCTATAGAAAGTTAGGACTTGGAATGAGCGCTTAGAGTCCATTCTTAAAGTAAATGCCTTAAGCAACAGCTAAAATAGCGCCAAGACCAGCATGCTACTTTATCCGCGCCATATGATACACACTGACAAACTCACCATTTCTAAAAGCAAAATCCTTCGACTCACCTTCAATCACAAAGCCAAATTTTTTATACAGACCAATGGCGGCATGATTATCGGTATAAACCGTTAATTCAATTCGTTTTATATTCATCCATTTATCGGTAAGCTCAAGCATCGCGTTAATCAAAGCGCTACCAACACCGCGGCCTTGGTAGCTGTCTTTTACCCCCATTCCAAAGGAGGCAACATGCCTACGACGGGGTTGCTCATACACCTCAAAACCCAACTCGCCGACAATTTCACCTTCAATCTCTGCGACATAGCGACTAATATGATTCGATGTTGCCGCAAGGCGTGACTCCCATTTATCGGTCGATGGCCAAGGGAGTTGTAAGGTACCAGTATAGGCATTTGGGCAGGCATATACGGCTTGAATGGCTGCGGCGTCACGCTTCTCTGCATGCCTAATCGTAATCTTTTCCAATGAGTCCCCTCCATGGTTTTCTAATAAAAAATACCTGTCCGGTTCAACGTACATAGAGCTAAGCACACAGATCTAAATCCACAAATTAGCTTAGGCACAAAGGCGCGAACACTGTGGTAAATCGCAACTTAGCCCGCTTCTTATCAAACCGACTTTACGGATGAAGCTCGCATAAGACAAGTATGAAATTTAAAAAACTATTGATAAACCTAGTTTTTATATGGGTAGATATCAATTGAAATGAGGATTGAAGCACAGCACTATCTCCACGGCCCTATCACCACAACCCAGCCTCGACATCTAGGTTGAAACACTGGGCAAATAAAAACCCGCTCAAGATAGGTTCTTGGCGGGTTTAAGGGATATCGCGACAATTGAGTCGAGCCGAACAGTTCAGCATTTAAATTAAGCTAATATAATCAATAACATTACACTAACTAAACTGAGTCACTGTGTTCTGTCAAAGTGGTAAACGACCATTAAAGGACAGCGCCAACGTAGTACTATCCACGTATTCCAACTCGCCACCTACGGGTACGCCATGGGCAATGCGGCTTATCATCACTTTGTGACGTCTGGCCATATCGGCAATAAAATGCGCTGTAGCCTCACCTTCTACTGTTGGATTTGTCGCTAATATCAGTTCGGTGACATCACCCGATGCCAAATGGCGCTCGAGTAACGCTAAGCCTAACTCTTCTGGCCCCACACCATCGAGGGGCGATAAATGGCCTAAAAGCACAAAGTAACGGCCAGTGAAATGTCCACCCGCTTCAATGGCTAACACATCAGCCGGCGTTTCCACCACACAAATGGTGGAGGAGGTTCCGCGTTTATGGCTAGCACAGATCGGACAGAGGGTTTCTTCAGTGTAGGTTCGGCAAGACTGACAATGACCGACGTCACTCATCGCACTGGACAGCGCACTGGCTAACTTAAGCCCTGCTTTTCGGTCGCGTTCAAGTAACTGAAACGCCATACGTTGCGCCGATTTAGGCCCAACCCCAGGTAAACAACGCAGGGACTGAATTAACTCATCTAACAATGGACTAAATTTCATCGGCTATCTCAATTAAAATGGCATTTTCATGCCTGGTGGTAATTGCATGCCACCAGTAACTTCAGCCATTTTAGTTTTTTGGTTTTCTTCGATTCGACGAGCAGCGTCATTACAGGCCGCAGCAATCAAATCTTCCAGCATTTCTTTGTCGTCTTCCATCAGGCTTGGGTCGATTTCGACTTTACGCACTGTGTGCGCGCCTGTCATAGTCACTTTCACCAAACCAGCACCAGATTCACCCACCATTTCCATACGGGCGATTTCTTCCTGCATTTTGGCCATTTTTTCTTGCATCATCTGGGCCTGTTTCATCAAATTGCCCATACCGCCTTTTCCAAACATAGTCATTTCTCTTCTATTAGGGTTAGTCGCAAGCATTAACGCGGCTAATCTTACTTAAATAAATGGGATTGGCAATCAATGCCGTTATCTTGTTAATAAACTTATGATCTCGATGCAGAGTTTCTCAGCAGCATCACTATAAATATGCACTCGAAGCCTAAATTTAAACCACAACGCTACAAATTAACGATGAAAATTTTACCCAAAGACTCGCCAATAATGGCTAACTCGCGGCCTCAGTTAACTCTGGTAACGCTTGTATTTGCTGACTGCGTAAATTCAACAACTCTGGCGGATACACTAGACTATCGGCATCGAGTTCGGCGCCCATACGTTGGATCAACCATTGCACATTGTCATCATGGATCAATGATTGATGCGCTTGTTGTAGCAACTCTTGGTGGAAACGCTTACGTAACTCTAAGGGCGTTTCCCGCTGTTCATCGATTCCTATGACCACTTGTACCCGTCTTGGGTTCCCGAGCGCGGTAGTTAAGGCTTGCTCAAGCTGCACTATGGCAACATCGGCCGCTAGATGCTTCTGGTTTGGTTTAAGCAGCAACGGCAAAGGATCGCTCAAGGTTTGGCAGACAGAATTAACCGCCAGTTGCCGCACTCGCCCGCCGATCTCTAAGCTCGCCATCAACTTGTACCAATGTAAATCTAATGGATGACCGCTAATAGGTTGAGTCGAACTGAGCGCGATTTGTGTCTCATGCGTATGTTCCACTGCATTCGACGCATTTGTCAGTGCTGTTGTGCTAACCGAAGCAAACTCTGAGCCGGATATTTCTTCTTGACGTACAGCCTGATTTTGAAGTATCTCCGACTTCAAACTTGATGCTGCGAGCTGCCCGTCACTCAGGGATAGAGTGTCATATTGTGCATGATTAGGTGCGTAACTCGCGCCTAAAAGCTCTTGAGCATGACTGGCTTGAACATTATTTATATCAGTAGCTTGCGCGCTCACAGGCTGAACACTGTCAGTCTTATTGCTATCGACTTGCGTCACTTCGATAGATTCAGCTTCAGGCGCTGCCTCCCAAGGCGGACGATCATCTGCAGCGGACGGTTTGACAGGCTTCTCAGAGATAATTCCAGTTGAAATGACGACTGAAGATACAGCTTGGTGCAGATCGATAGGCTCAAGATCTAAGTCGAAGTCATCATCAAAATCTATCGCTAAATCAGGGTCTAAATTAGATGCTGGATCAACAGAAAATGCCACACTTGGCTGACTCGCTTCAACTTTAGTAACCGATTTAGGTAAGGTTACACCATGTGATTTAGTGTTTGGCGTCTTAAGTTTTGAGTCCAATGACGACTTTTTTTCATCACCGTCCTTAGCACTTAAGGCGTCAAGATCCGATAACAGCGAATCCCGCGCTGCCAACACAGCTGAGAGAATATCATCATCGGCTAAGGATACAGAAGCGGCTTGTTGTAGCGCTTGGTCTTGTATTGAATCTGATACTGAGGTCTGTGATTGAGTGAAGACTTGAGCCACAGGTGCTGACTGACGATCAGCAGAAGCTTGCATCCCTGCAGCATTTGAAACACCTACAGAACTTTGCACACCAACAGAATTTATTGCCTCTTGCGAATCAAAGCCATGGTTAAAGTTATCATCATTATAAGCGCCAGAGGAGACATCAGCATATCCGTCTTGATAGGAATCTAGCGGAGCTGACTCTAGGGCATAATCCCCTATCACTGGATATGAATGCACAGCTTCATTTCCATCAAGACTATTGGCATCATGCCCTAGCTCAAACGCGTTGTTATCGATGTTGTTATCGAAGATGTTCTCTGCAGCAAGGTCTTTGTCAAAAAGAGCTTTATCTACACTGTCATCACACTCAACCGCTGTTGAATTGACAGCAGTTTCAGGCTCTGCCGTATTCACTAGACTCGGTTCGGAAGCTGTTGTGACTAATTCAATTCCTTGAATATTCTGAGTATCAATACTAGCGACCGATACCTCCATACCAGCAACAGATTCTGAAGTGTGTATAAGAGACGCTTGAGCGGTTGATACTGTTTGAGTTTGTGGCTCGACCTCAGCATTCACTATCTCAACGTTTAAGCTGCCAGCGTTAAATCCCTGACTCTGCGCCTGACTTAGAATCACCGCCTGTTCGACAATTAATGCCGCATCCGCTTCGAGCTCAGCATCAAGTGCCTGCTCTGCGGTATCGGCAGGCTCAATTAATGCTGTTTTTTTTTCAGCTGTATGTGATTCAGCTGTATGTGATTCAGCAGTATGTGTTTCAGCAAACTGTTGTTCATTTACATCAAGAGCTTGCGCTGCAGCAGTTGCCGCAACTGGCATTTGCCCTGCGGGTAAACTGATCTCAGCGACAGCATCAGGCTGCCAGCGCTTTACTGGCTTTTCCGGCACAAACGCCACAGCGCGTAATAGCGCCATCTCAAGACCCGATTTAGGATCCGGTGCATGGGGTAAGTCTTTGCGGCCTGTTAATAAAATCTGATAATAAAGCTGCACTTGTTCCGGCTTAAGCTGTTCGGCAAACGCGCGAATCTGTGCGCTATACAAGGATTGCTGCGCGCAAGCGGGGGCAAATTGGGTCAAGGTAATTTGATGTAACAACTCAAGTAAACTGCGTAGCACTTCTTGGGCATCTGCGCCGTACGCGAGCACTTGGGCACATGTATGCATTAACACACCAATATCGGCATCGGTTAAGGCGTTAAGCAAGGCAACTACATGCTGTTCATCAATACTGCCAAGCATAGTTTGCACTTGGCTAAGCATCACATTACCGCCACCAAAGGCGATGGCTTGATCGGTCAAACTCAAGGCATCACGCATACTGCCATTGGCAGCTTTAGCCAGCAATTTTAGGGCTTCTGCATCAAAGGGAAACTGCTCTTGGGTCAAAATATGATTGAGCTGAGTGCCAATTTCAGCTTGGGTCAGGCTTTTTAAATTGAACTGCAAACAACGAGATAACACAGTCACTGGCAGTTTCTGCGGATCGGTGGTCGCCAGAAGAAATTTAACGTGCTCGGGGGGTTCTTCTAAGGTTTTTAGCAGTGCGTTAAAACTGCTGCGCGACAGCATATGCACTTCGTCGATGAGATAAACCTTAAAGCGACCACGGGTTGGACGATACTGCACATTGTCTAACAGCTCACGGGTATCATCGACCTTAGTGCGAGATGCGGCATCGACTTCAATCAAATCGACAAAACGACCTTGGGCGATTTCCACACAACTGCCGCAAACACCGCAGGGAGTCGCTGTCACACCTTGTTCACAGTTTAAGCCTTTGGCAAAGAGTCGCGCTAAACTGGTTTTACCAACACCGCGCGTTCCCGTAAACAGGTAAGCATGGTGTAAGCGCTGCTGGCTTAACGCATTGGTCAAGGCATGCAAAACATGGCTTTGGCCAACCATTTGATCAAATGTGGCAGGGCGCCATTTTCTGGCTAACACCTGATATGACATGGAACTCCCCAGAGTATGTGATACAAAAGCGGGAGCATGCGCCCCGAGAACTTTGAAAGATAACATGCCATGATTTGACATGCCATCAAACTATCCCAAGGCGCCTTTAGCTGCAGATTTATTCGCCTTCAAACTCACAAAGTTTAACCAACTCAAGCCCTAATGCGGTTAAACGTGCTTCACCGCCTAAATCAGGTAATGAGATCACAAAGGCCGCATGTTTAACTTCACCGCCGAGTTGGCGGATCAGTTTAACGGTCGCTTCGATAGTACCGCCAGTGGCGAGTAAATCGTCAACAACGAGCACTTTGTCATTTGCGCTAATCGCATCAGTATGAATTTCTAGGCTATCGTGACCGTATTCCAGTTCATAGCTTTGGCTGATGGTTGCACGCGGCAATTTGCCGGGTTTACGCACAGGTACAAAACCGATACCCAATTCTAAAGCCAACGGTGCACCAAATAAGAAACCACGGGCTTCAGTACCCACAATTTTGGTAAAGCCTTGACCACGATAATGTTCAACTAACAAGTCGATAGTCGCTTTATAGGCTGCTGCATTCTCAAGCAAACTGGTGACATCTCGAAATAAAATCCCTTCCTTAGGATAATTAGGAATCGTTTTAATGCTTTGCTTTATCAAGGATAAGGTTTCTGTATTCATAGCCATCATATTTGCTTAATAAGTTACTTAATCAATTCACCAACCTAGCGGTGGCGGTATAAAACAAAACGTCCACACTGGGTGGACGCATTGTCGAAAGTCGGACAAAGCTTATGCCGCTTTAGTTTTAGTTGCAACAATCACAATGCACAAGTGATGGAAAGGTTATCAATTTGTGCCTTAGATCAAACCCTGTTGGCACTCAGTTAAATCGCCTCAACAAGAACACGACTAAACTTTCAGTCACAGCACTTGAGCCCATCTAATAACTCAATCATCCCTCTATTTCAGGTATACCTTTAAGATACCAAAGTAGGACCAATGCCATGAGAAACAGCAGACCTTTTACCCAAAGGATTGGGACCACAATAATACTGAGACTAAAACTGAGTGCGCTAACTATCATGGCTTTGCGTTTCAATCCCTTACGCATTGCTCGCTGCTCTTGCCACTGGGTTAAGGCGTCGGCAAACCAGGGATGTGTCATCAACCAATGGTGTAAACGTTCACTCGAGCGGGCAAAGCAGAAGGCAGCAAGCAAGATAAAAGGCACGGTCGGCAATATCGGTAGCACGATACCGACTAAACCTAAGACTAAAGCGGTTAAGCCTAACAGTAAAAATAATCCGCGCTTTAATACCATAGGTTTAAATGCCCTTTATCGGAAAAACAAAAGCCACTCGAAGAGTGGCCAATAGGCTACGCGCTAGAGATTAACGCTCGCTTAAATTAAACCTAAATGCTTTAACCAAGACAGACTTGCTGGCAGAGTCGGCAACAGTAAAACTAAAATAAAACCAATAAAATACAAAAAATTAAATGGGTCTTTGAACGGCTGACTACTCATTACAGCTCCTCTAGTATGTGCAAGTATAAGTGCGCAGGAATCGTACAGTGATTGAGATCACAAAACGGCCGACATTGTAGCGGTTTGTCAAATTAATAAAAACCCTCTAAATGTAGGGTTATTGCATTTATTTCGGCAATAAACCCAACCTTAAGACTGACGTCCGCGCACTATCCCTTTCGCCGCTAATTGCTCGAGTAACTGCATACAACCTTGTTCAATAATCTCTGGCACCATTTGAGGATAAGTGGTTGTTAACCAATCAACTATCTCTTTAAAACCCGCTTGGCCTTGAGCTTGAAGAAATGCTAGCACCTGTGCGCTTAAGGGATTTAACTGTAGGAAACACACTTCGCAATCGGCATCTTGATAGAGACAAAAAAACACTGGCGTATCGAGTTGTTGCTGCGGCCGATAATCCTGACGAATGTGCTGCACCTCAAAATGATACTGCGCCACCCTCGCCGTCTGCGACAAACATAAAGCCTGCGTCGACATTTGCGCTAGGCTAAGTTGAGATTCATCCCCACTCGCCTGTGCAACCGCAACGGCCAACTCCAGCCATTCATAGTGCGCTAATTCGAGCATAAAAACAGGATCATTTGCCGTGGGCTGATATTCCTGCTGTAAAAAATCTAAAAACTCACCCGCGATATCGATAAAAATGGGCGATTGGCAATCATGTTGACTGAAAAAACGTTGCACCAAAGTCAGCCATTCCTCCTCAGAATACAAACTTTTAAGCACGGGAAAGCCGTTCGACACAAATCCCAGCACATTATTAAAAAATAACTCGCGGTAAACCTGCATACGCCGGACATCAGTATCCGCGGGCAATGGCGAAGAGGGATCGCGGATATAATCGATAAAGGATTGCTGCACTTGCTTAAAATCCATTAGGTGCTCCTCTTTACGGCATGAGCGCTATTTTGGGCATGGGAGCTGGACGCAGCCATTTGATAACCGTGAATTTGATTTATCTCGAGCAACAATTCAGCGGTTGTCGGCAAATTAAAGTCACGCTCAAGCAAAGTCGGTTTTACCCCATGCAAAGCATAACAGCGCTGTAATAATGTCCAGACGGGATCGTTAATGGCTGCGCCATGGGTATCAATGAGCAGATCTTCAGCTTGTTTGTAGTGCCCAGCAATATGCAGATAAGCGATGCGCTCCGTCGGCATGGCCTGTAAAAAGGCATCGGCATCGTATTGATGGTTTATCGAGTTCACATAGATGTTGTTCACATCCAGTAGCAGTTTACAATCGGCTTCTTGCAGCACGGCATTAACGAATTCAAGTTCTGTCATTTGCGCACCTGGAGCGGCATAAAAAGACACATTTTCTAAAATAAGCGGCCGCTCTAGAATATCTTCTACTTGCTTGACCCGCGCCGCCACATGCTTCACTGCAGCGTCGGTAAAAGGGATAGGCATTAAATCATATAAGTGACCTTGCCCTGAGCAATAACTTAAATGTTCGGAATAGACTTGGATTTGATGTAAATCCATAAAGGTTTTGATATTTTTTACAAACGCGAGATCTAAAGGTTCAGGGCTACCAATGGATAAACTCAAACCGTGGCAGTAGAAAGTATGTTGCTCAGTCAACTCACGAAATTGGCGGCCAAATTTACCACCTAAGGTCATCCAATTCTCAGGCGCCACTTCAAAAAAATTAATAGCATCAGGCACCTGTAAACAAAATTCACTGAGCATTTCTCGTCTTAATCCCAGCCCTACCTGTGCCGTATTTTTTTGATCATTCATAGAACCTCACGAACGCTAACCTGTAATCGCTTAAGAATAAAACACAAGAGACCAGCGCTGGCTGGCCTCTTTAGGCTCAATTATCCCAATAACTGCAGGGATAAAACAAACCCGCTTTACTTCACTTCTTTTTTAACGGCTTCGACTTTAGCATCCACTTTTTCGGCGGTTTTCTTCATATCAGCGCCACATTTTGCTTCACCACACTTACCTTCATGGGCCTTATCAGCGGCTTTCTTCATGTCAGCACCGCATTTCGCTTCGCCACATTTCCCCTCATGAGCTTTATCTGCAGCCGCTTTTTTCATCTCAGCACCGCATTTAGCCTCACCACACTTACCTTCTTTGGCTTTTTCAGCGGCGGCTTTCTTCATGTCTGCGCCGCATTTGGCTTCACCACATTTGCCTTCTGAACCGACAATTTGATACCCCGCATCCATAGCTTCAAAACCAAATGGGTTAGTTTGTGCATTGACAGCAAAAGCTGAACTCATCACAACTGAACCTAACGCAACTGCAACTGCTGTTTTTTTAACTGAATTCATAAATAATCCCTTCTTGTTTATTGAGTAATAATGACCAACAACAGTTTAAGTAGCTGGCTTACAGCAAAAGACCTGCCTTATTTCGATTCTATTGCAAAAAAATATCACTAAGTCACAGAAATGGTCAAAATATCCTGCTAGGACAATCAGTTTAGCTTGGATTTTATTTATTGGCGCACCTATTCATCCTCCTTCACTAGGCCACTTTGTAACTTAGGGCTGATAAGGTAGAATGCTCGCCCTTTGCAACAGATATGGGTTTACTGCAGTGCGTGTGATTTTGGCTCCAATGGAAGGCGTAGTAGACGCTTTGATGCGTGACATCCTATCGACCATCAATCCCTACGATTTGCTCGTCACCGAATTTGTGCGAGTGGTAGACCAACTGCTGCCTGAAAAGGTCTTTCTCAAACTGTGTCCTGAACTGCTCAACAACGGCAACACCCCTTCAGGTACGCCAGTACGAGTACAATTGCTTGGTCAAGAACCCCAATGTATGGGCGAAAATGCCCTACGTGCCATTGAGTTAGGCTCACACGGTGTTGATGCAAACTTTGGCTGTCCAGCAAAAATTGTTAACCGCAGTAAAGGTGGCGCCGTATTATTGCAATATCCTGAGAGTGTGCACGATATTGTCAAAGCCATGCGTCAAGCAGTACCAAAAGAGCATGCCGTAACGGCCAAAATACGTTTGGGCTACGAAGATAAGTCACTGTTTATGGAAAACGCCATTGCTGTGTATGAAGCCGGTGCAACTGAACTTGCCATCCATGCGCGCAGTAAAGTCGACGGTTACAGACCGCCAGCCTACTGGGAATACATCACCGAAGTGCGCAAACGTTTGCCGATCCCAGTGATCGCCAACGGTGAAATTTGGAACAGTGACGATGCTAAGCGTTGTATCGAGGTCACGGGCTGCGACAGTATCATGATCGGCCGCGGGGCAATTTCATTGCCGAACTTGGCTGATACTATCAAGACAGGAGCCACTCCTTATACTTGGGCGCAAACCTTAGGGCTCATGCTCAGTTATACCCAAAGGGAACTCAATGGCCGTAAAAGTGACTATTATCCAGCCCGGATCAAACAGTGGTTTACCTATCTCAACCGTCAATATCCCGAAGCCGATACCTTGTTTAGGGAACTGCGAGTCTTTAAAACAACGGAAGAAATTGTCCGCGTATTAGAAACAGCGCAACGGAACTTATGCGACGAATAATCGCAACGATATATGTGATAAAAGGGCTTTTGCCGTAGCACATATAATGCGATAAGAATGAAGTACTTTTTCGATTTTTAACGGCTAAAAAACCGAAAATGTGGCAGATACTTGATCTTTATCATAGTCGTTGATAGTGGAACTATTAGACTGGACGCCTAGAGTCAAATGAAATAGGCGATTTTACGTGAGCACCACCCATATCAGACATGAATTGTCAGAGCTTGAAGCTAATCTAAGGAAAGAAATAGGCGCGCTCCCTCTGTTCCTCGAAGCCATAGGGGAGCATTACGCTAGCCTGAGTCTGGCAGAATTAATTGATAAATTGGCTCAGACACCACTGGCTGAACACCCACTATTTTGCCGATTAAATAAACTTGATGCCGCCTTTTGCCAGCTCGACTTAGGTCTCTACGGTCTTTGCTCGGATTGTGAGGCAGAAATTGAAACCGAACGCTTAAGCCAAGATCCCACCGAACAACGCTGCACCTCCTGCGCCGAGCATTATCAGCATGAACACCGCCACGAACTGCGCCTCACGCATTGATAGCGCTCATTCGACATCCAGTAAACTGCCTTATAAGCAAAAAAACCTCCGCAAGCGGAGGTTTGAGTTATCCAGGGAGGGCGGACAACCTAAAACTTCTGGTTTATTCTCAGGTAATACGTTCTACCTAACACATCATATAAACCCACATTCACATCGCGATAATCGGCATAGGTGTAATAGTTTGGTGTTTCAGCATCAAACACATTATTCACCCCTACTGTGATAGAGCCGTTATAAGCATGGGTATAACCAAACTGAATGTTATGTTTAAAGTAATTATCATAATCAACATAACGGTCAGTTTCTTCTAACTCATTGAAATAACTTGCTGATTGACTACCAATATAAACAACTGTCCATGCGGCAGAGAAATCATCGTATTTCCAACTGGTCGCAAAGTTACCGCGCCAATCGGGCGAGTCAGTCGACCCTGCGTAATCGATCATGTCTGCTTCAGCGTTATCCTGCTTTTTAAAATCAAGCACATGAGTTAAATCCAATTTGAAATTGAAATCCCCAAAGCCTGTTTCTAAGTTATAAGCCGTAACAAAATCGATACCTGAGGTCTCAACTGTAGCTAAGTTACGAACTCCGGCTTCAATATATTCAATCTTGCCATCAGGACCGCGCGTCACATAGGGAGAAGAACCATTCTTGATTTCATCACGCAGGATATCATCCACATCAATTGACTCAATTTTGTTGTCATAGGTGATTGAGTAATAAGATAACTCCAAGTTCCATGCGTCAGTGACATTCCAAACGCCGCCAAAGGTTAACGAGTTGCCCTCTTCTGCCTCTAGATCAGGATTTCCTCCATACCAGGTTTTATGTTGATTATTAGTCGCGCAATATATGGCATCCACGTTACCAGGTTCATTACACCATAAAGAATCAACACCCTTCTCAAAACTCAAGGATTGAGACGAGAACATTTCGCTCATATTCGGCGCGCGGAATGAGTCACCATAGCTAGCACGCAGTAATAATGTGTCTATAGGACGCCAGCTTAAACCAAACTTAGGCACCACGGCATCGAAGGTCGATGAATTAACAACTTCCCCCTGAGGCCCTGTGAGAGTTCCTTCCTGCTCATAGCGCTCATAACGTACTGCGGCAGAAAACTCAACATTGGCAGGTAAGCCTACTTGGAGTTCCAAATAAGCGGCGCTACGGTCACGTGTGGCATCCACATCATCCCCCCCCGAACCGCCGGAGATAATACCCGCGGCCGATTCTGGATCACTGGTTTGCTTAAACTTGATCATTTCATATTCAAGACCACCGACCATAGCGACCGAAAGATCACCGTCATCGAGCAGTAAGGTCGAAGCAAGACCATCCAATTGAGTACTTTCAAATTTGCCCTGATAAACCCCAGTATGCGCAGCTTTACGATACAGATCTGTCATCTGTTGATCCCACTGCTCATAACTCATTCCAGAGGTATTGAAAATATCATATTGCTCTGAATCAATTTCTTGCTGAATAATATCGTCGTTCAGTAAATTATAATTAAAACTGTTTGTTGTTGATGTTGCGTGCTGGGCATTTAATTCCCAGTCGATACCATTCCCTGAATCTATTGTACCAACAAAGCCACCTAGAATATCAAAGTTGTTGGTTTCAGTTAATGTATCTCGCTCGCCAAGTTGCGCGCCTCGCATAGAAATAACTAATTCTTCGCCAATTGGATTAAACTTATTATCGGCACTCATCACAGGGGTATTCGTTGATACTGGCGTACCCGCATAACGGGTTTCAGTTTCTGCTAATGAAGCAGAAGCACGACCTCGGAATTTTATATTCTCTGAAATTTCATAGGAGAAATTAGATAACAGCGAATTACGAGTTTGATCGCCAAATAACTTAGTGACATTACCATGATTATATAAACAACGACCATCACCTGAGTCTATGGTATTTTCCGTTTTTTCACATATATCTGAATTACTATACCAGCTACCATTGCCTGGTCCATATTTACCGTTTGGTACTGAGCTATATCCACTATATGCGTTATAACTTGAATCGTCCATTCGCCAAATATCACGATCCATTACAGCTTTAGTATCATAATATTCATAGGTTAGCGTGATATTGCCTTTATCAGTATTAAAGCCCGTTGCAAGTGATAAACGGTTGGCATCGCCTCCTTCAACACTTGGCTGCTCAGTGCTGTAATCAAACTGAAACCCTTCAAACTCCTTCTTAGTGATAATGTTTATCACGCCCGCAACCGCATCGGAACCATATACTGCCGAGGCGCCATCGCGCAGGATTTCAATACGCTCCACGATAGCCATAGGGATAGAAGATGTATCGGCCACAGAGCCAGAGCTCGAACTAGTGCCCGGCATACGGCGTCCATCTAATAACACTAATGTCGCAGACGATCCTAAACCACGTAAATTGACATCACTGGTTGAGCTTGCTCCTGATCCATAGCCAGAAATACCACGCCAAGAACCAAAGCTGTTTATCGCAGAGTTATTCAATACGTCAGCAACGGTTTTTTCACCCGTCATGGCAATATCCGCAGCATTAATGACAGTCACGGGTGAAACAGTTTCCATATCAACTTGTTTAATACGAGAACCCGTCACTTCAATGCGTTCAACTTTCGCATTTTCTTCTGCCGCATTTACCGCTGCAGAAAAGCCTATTCCAGAAAAAACCACACTGCTTGTCGCCACTGTAATTAAACTAGTACGAACAGCTTTGGCCGTTAAACTTAAATAGCGCATTAATCTCTCCTTGAGGTAAATAAAACCCTATGTTTGTTATTTTTATATTTGGCAAGCGAACTCTATTTCGCTGTAGGGATAATGTTAATGCGCAACATCTAAGTCAACCATTAAAAACAATTAATCTCAAATTAAAACAAATTGACACAAAATAAATCAACTTGAATATAAAATATCCGGATATACATCATGGGGTTAAGCAATACAGACCTGTTGAATATATTAAATATTTAATTTGATACAATAAATCTCAATTGTTAATCAAAAGAGCACCGAGAAACTCACACCACAAATGAATCAAACTGTATCGAAAATAAAACGCTGAATATTAATTTACACTTAGTTCAATATTAATTAACCATAAAAAATGCCACTCATTTGAGTGGCATTAATATTGAAACACTGAGTAATGATTGATTACTTAAAGTTGGCAACCTTCAACACTTTTTGAGTTCTCATAAACAATATCGCCAACAGGATTGTAGTCAGCAGCTTTAATCACTTGTTTCTCTTTCAAGAAAGAATAGAGTAAATCAGCATCAACAAAACCCGTTTGAATTGGGCTGGTTAGTTTAGGATAACCGTCACCACCCGCAGCATTAAAGCTAGGTACAGTGAACTTATAAGTGGCTGTTGGGCTAAAATCCTTGCCGCCAATGTCGCTGATGTTGGCTGTTTTAGCCACACAGTCAATGGTCATTTTCACACCAGTGATTTGTGCATAACCACCAGAACCAACTTGAAGACTGCCGACTGCGCCTAAATAAGCCGCAACTTCAGTACCCGTCATTTCGTTAAGGGTAACCATATTACCAAATGGCTGAACAGTCAGCACGTCACGGTAACTAATGTTGCCTGGTTGGATAGATGCACGTACACCGCCTGAGTTCATTACACCAAAATCAGCAGTCACTTTAGCACTTTGTGCCATCGCTAACATACGGCCTAAGTTAGTTTGCTTATTACGCACGTTTGCACGCTCACCATCTAACAGGGCATCCGTTGTCGCAATGACTTCGTCTAACTTAGCTTGACCTTTCTCTTGATAGTAAGAAAGCAGCTCTTTTAACTCTGAATCCGGTTCAATTTTAGTGCCAGCTAAGTCAGCAGTTTTCTTACCAGCATCATCCAGTTTGCGCATATTCACAGGCACAAGCTTGTAGCTCGCTAGATGGAGTTCACCGTTAAAGTATTCAAAATCTGCACGGCCAACATATTTACCCCATTCATGGGCTTGCATGATCCAAGTGCCATTTTGTTTATCAGGTGCACATGCATCACCAGGCTTAAAGGCTGCATAGGCTTTGTTGTCAGTTCCCGGTTCCATACACACTGGATTCTGTGAATGACCACCGATAACAACTTGTAAATCACCTTCTTTCAATGCGCGAGCCATAGCCACATCGCCAGGGGCATTACTACCATTTTTACCATCTGCGTAATGACCCATGTGCGTGGTAGCGAAAATGATATCTGCTGCTTTGGCATCTTTAATTTCTTTAATCACTTTAGCAACTTCCACCTTGGGATCGGTGAATGTTAGATCGCTAATGTATTCTGGATTACCAATCTTAGCAGTGTCTTCTGTCGTTAAACCAATAACAGCAACTTTAAGACCATTAACGTCAAATACTTTATAGGCATCAAAGTAACGCTCACCAAGAGTACCATCGGCATTTTTACGGTAAATGTTCGCCGCTAACATAGGGAATTCAGCAAGGCGACGCTGCATATCAAGTACTGATAACGGATTGTCAAACTCATGGTTACCAACAGCCATGGCGTCATAACCGATTTTATTCATGCCCGTAAAGTCTGGTATGGCATCTTGAAGATCAGATTCTGGTACACCCGTATTAATATCACCACCAGATAATAATAAGGTTTGACTGCCATTCTTACTCACTTCTGCACGAATTTGATCAACCAGAGTTTTCTGAGCGGCTAAACCGTATTCACCATCACTGTTTTCCCAGAAACGGCCATGGTTGTCATTGGTATGTAAAACGGTAAACGTTTTACAAGCACTTCCCGCTTCAGCACACGTTGTTGGAACTTTATCGTCATCACTATTATTACAACCCGCAAGTGCAGCGAGAACAGCAGTTGCAACTAATCCTTTAATAAGCATATGTCTCATTACATCAACCCCTTGATTTTAATTATTTTATCATAGAAAGATTGTCGTGAACTCCATCAAGTTCAGCGTCACGGATAATAGCAAATAATAAAGATAAATTGTGTCATTTTTATTAAAAACTTGACATTTATATGAAATTTGGCGGGCATTTTAAGAAGGATTTGTTTCATATAAAAAATAAGCTGAATGACTGATTTTTATATATTTAGAGAATACAAAATAAAAATGGAATAAATGGATTTTAATCGTTTGTTATAAATAACTTAGGAAATATGAAAAAAAATCGCGATTGTTCCTTTAAAAAAACAAGCATGGGTAAATTTCAACTTACCGCATGCTGTTTTTATCAGCAATTAGACTTATCTACATTTCAAATCGCTGTAATAACCACTTAGAAATCGCTTTCAATTGTTCAGGAATGACAGAATGAGGCATTGGATAACTCTGCCACGTAACATGATAGCCGCCCGCCGTTAAGGCTTCTTTTGCTAACATTCCAGCGGATAATGGTACAACATCATCCTGTAGACCGTGTTGCTGTAATATGGGTGTATTGCGATTCGCCGCACTTAATTCAGCGGGTAACACATCGCCCGTCGGCAAATAGCAAGACAACGCCATAATCCCTGCAAGTGGCTCAGGGAAACGCAGTCCAGAGAATAAACTCATGACTCCACCCTGACTGAATCCCGCTAATACGATACGTTGGCTCGCAATACCCGCCGCGATTTGTTCATTAATTAATGCGGCAACCATTTTCTCCGACTCAAGCACGCCTTGCATATCGGCTCTGTCATGCAAATCCATGCTTTTAATATCGTACCAAGCGCGCATAATGTAGCCACCATTAATGGTCACGGCTTGCTCTGGTGCATGGGGAAAAATAAATCGAATAGCATGATCTGCAGGTAAGCCTAATGCAGGCACTACGGGAGCAAATCCGGCCCCCGAATCCCCTAATCCATGTAACCAAATAACCACAGCCGTAGCAGGAGTCTTAGGTTCGACAACAATACGCTCAAGAGAAACTGACATACTAAAAATTCCCAATTCGATATTAAACACTCATCAACTAAAAAATGATGATAAATCTATACGTTAAACACTCATCACCACTCGGGCACAGGTTATTCAGCATCCATGCCCAGCACATCTTGAATCGCACGTAACTGAGCATTTGAGTCCAATACTAAGCTCCAACGTACACCGCCACCATCGGCGATCAGCATAGGAGGCTGACGTCTCAAGCCGATATCCTCAGCACTCGCTTGCAGTACGATACTGGCAACGTTGAGGCGCACTTGAACCTCAAACTCAGTAACGATTAACTTACCCTGCGAAAAATCTAACACCATTATGATAACCGCCCTATGTGAAAACGCCGTCATCATAGCAAACTTGTGCTCTTTTACCGATGGCATTTCCTGACCAGCATCCAAACCATTAAAGTTTGATTACATTTGAGCTAACAGTGAGATAACAAATCCAGTGAATTATCAGGTAAACTTTTGCGCTATATCTTTTGTACTATATAGAGTGGGTTAACAGAAAACCAAGCTGAATTGATGGTCTTATCACCCCAAACTCGAACTAACATACTTCATCATTAGGCTACTATAAATAATGCTTTCACTTCGCCGAACCGTCCTTTGCAGCACCCTAGTCTTTGCCCTGCAACTAATTCCCTGCGCTTATGCCAATAGCACTCCAAATACCTTAACCACTGAGCCTACTGCCACTGTTGTACAAGCTGATACGCAGCAGAACCAAGATGCACTGACCTACGCCAATTACACTGAAGTCAGCGTGAGTCATTTGGAACTAGCCCTTACCGTCGATTTTAAGCAAAACCGCTTATCCGGTGAAGCCACCCTCGATTTAGCTTGGCATAAGGCGGGGAAAGAACTCATCTTAGATACTCGAGATCTGACGATTAACAGCGTAAGTGCTTTAAATACAGCAGGGAAATGGCAAAGCATGCCCTTCACCTTAGCCAAAGCGGACGCTGTAAAAGGTGCGGCGCTGACCATCAAACTTGCCGATGAAGATACCCAAAAAATTAAAATCAATTATCACACATCGAATAATCCGTCTGGTATTCAATGGTTAACTCCAGAGCAAACCCAAGGTAAACAGTTGCCTTTTATGTTCAGTCAGAGTCAGGCGATTCACGCCCGCAGTTGGATCCCACTGCAAGATACGCCAGCCGTTCGCCAAACCTATAGCGCAATAATTACTGCCGATAAAGCCATAACTGTGGTCATGAGTGCCGATCGCAAAACCCTGTCGAGCACTCAGACCCAATTCACTATGCCGCAGGCTATTCCAGCATATTTGATTGCTATTGCGGCAGGACATTTAAAGTTTGCTCCCTTAGATAACATCTCGGGCATTTGGGCTGAGCCAGAGATCCTCGACAAAGCGAGCAAAGAATTTGCCGACACGCCAGAAATGATCAAAATCGCGGCTAAACGTTATGGCGATTACCCTTGGGGACGTTATGACTTGCTTATCTTGCCACCAAGTTTCCCCTTTGGCGGCATGGAAAACCCGCGTTTGTCTTTTATTACACCCACAGTGATCGCAGGTGATAAAAGCTTAGTGAGCCTCATCGCCCACGAACTTGCGCACTCGTGGTCGGGTAATTTAGTGACCAACGCCACTTGGCGCGATCTCTGGCTTAATGAAGGTTTTACGACCTATGTTGAGAATCGCATCATGGAAGACCTCTATGGCCGCGACCGGGCACTGATGGAGCAAACCATCGGCTACTCTGAATTGCTTGCCGAACTTGAAGAGCTCACTCCTGCCGATTCAGTGCTACATCTCGATCTCGGTAAACGTTCGCCCGACGAAGCCTTCAGCGGTGTCCCTTA
Source organism: Shewanella sp. DW31 (assembly GCF_015767295.1). Taxonomy (NCBI): domain Bacteria; kingdom Pseudomonadati; phylum Pseudomonadota; class Gammaproteobacteria; order Alteromonadales; family Shewanellaceae; genus Shewanella; species Shewanella sp. DW31. The sequence continues at coordinate 57,763 of NZ_JADWMP020000024.1, read as the reverse complement.
TGTAAAAGGCCAGTTGTTCTTAATATTTTTAGAGCACAAATTTGGCCGTGAACGCTTCGACATTTTTGTGAAAAGCTTCTTCAATCATTTTGCGTTTCAGAGTATTACTACGGCGCAGTTCCGTGAATATTTATCTTTGAATCTATTAAACAAATATCCCCATCTTGTCAGTGAAGGCGAAGTGGATACTTGGATTGAAGGTCAAGGTTTACCGTCATTTCTTGTGCCGCCCAATTCCCATGCCTTCGATGATATTGATGCTCAAAGACAAACTTGGCTCGAGGGTAAACTCAGTGCAAGCGAGTTGAAAACCAGCACTTGGACAGTCCACCAGTGGTTAAGATTCATCAATGAAATGCCAAGGATCAATCTAGATCAAACCAAACTTGCCGAGCTAGATAAGGCGTTCCATTTTACGGGCACTGGCAATAGTGAAATCGCTTTTGCATGGTATTCACTGGCCCTAGACAATGGCTATTACGCAGTACTACCCGCATTAAAACAACACTTAACCCATATTGGCCGTATGCGCTTAATCGTGCCTTTATATCAAAAGCTAGCAAGCTCTGATAAATACGACTGGGCCAAAAGCGTCTATCTCAGGGCTCGCAGCGGCTACCATCCCCAAACCCAAGCAAGCCTAGATATGATGTTTGCCGACAAACCACTCGAGCATGAACATAGCCATTAGCGAGATAAGGAGCCATTAGCGGTTGCGACAATCATTAAGCCATTAGCACCATAAAAACAAAAAGCCCAAACCTAGGTTTGGGCTTTTGCTATTTAATCTTTAGCCTCGATTCATTCAACCCATACTGAACTTATACTCCACTCACATTGAGTCAGATAAAGCCAAGTTCGAAGCCGAGCCCGAAACCTAAAGATTAGTGGTGATGACCACCTGCACCATGGGCATGACCGTGGGCGATTTCTTCATCACTCGCATCACGGGCACCTACGACTTCAATATCAAATGTCAGTTCGCGGCCGGCTAATGGATGGTTTACATCCACAGTCGCCATAAACTTACCCATTTTAACGATAGTCACTTGGCGCTGACCTTGGTCGGTATTAACCACTGCTGCCATACCTGGTTTCCACACAGTCGCACCCAGTAAATGCTTAACAGACACACGTTGGTGTGCGTCAGCATCCGCTACACGCTCACCGTAGGTTTCAGCGGCAGGCAAGGTCACAGTGAACTTTTCACCTATAGCTTTACCGCTTATCGCGTTTTCTACACCTGGCATCATGTTGTCATGACCGTGTAAATAGGCAATCGGATCGCGACCTTCGTTCGTCTCGATCACTTCACCTTTCTCGTCGCGTAGTGTGTAGTTAAACTGCACAACCATATCGTCTTTAATGCTCATCGAATATCCTTTGATTTTCTTCGATTTCAATTGTGGGCCGAGCTTAACAAAACTGCGCTTTTCACTCCACTTTTTTATCCGGCCTCAAAGCACTCAAAACCCGCAGCGAGCGCTCTTTGGCTACAGTGACAGTAACTACAGTGATAGTCCTAAAGCGCTAAACACCTCTGGGCTTGGGAAGCCATCGGCAATCATCTGTTTGCTCCGTTGAAAGGCTTGCAACCCTGCCATAGAGTTACGTCCCAACACGCCATCAGGCTTACCAACATCAAATCCAGCCTCGTTCAGTTTTGTTTGCAGTTGCTTTACTTGCTCGCGGCTTAGGCGTGGTTGCTCAGGCGGACTGACTGTCAAGGGTTGTCCACCATTAATACGATCGGCCAAGTGTCCAACCGTAATGGCATAAAATTCGGAGCGATTCCAACGCATGATCACATTAAAATTCTCATAACCTAAAAAGGCTGGGCCTGTGTGTCCCGCAGGCAAATACAGCGCAGCTTGAATATCGACGGCAGGCAAAGGTTGCCCATTCGACTGCGTTACATTGAGCGCAGCCCATTCAGATAACGACAAGGGCTGTTTCGCGCCTAAATGACTGTAACTAAAATCCTTTGGCAACAAGACTTCACGCCCCCAACGCTGATTACGCTGCCAACCTAAGTGCTGCAAAAAGTTCGCGGCAGAAGTGAGCGCATCTGTAGTGCTATTCCATAAATCGGCCTTACCATCCCCATCCCCATCGACCGCATATTTGGCATACGCAGAAGGCATAAATTGCGTATGTCCCATAGCACCTGCCCATGATCCCACCATAGTGTCATCATCGAACTGATACTTTTCTTTCAGTTTTAAGGCTTGCATCAGCTCTATGGTGAAATAATTGCTACGGCGTGGCTCACAGGCCAAAGTCGCCAGCGAATTCAATACCGACATTTTGCCTTTATAGGAGCCGTAGTTTGTTTCCAGTCCCCAAAAAGACAAGATATATTGCGGTGGGACACCGTATTTTTGCGCTAATTGATTAAGTAAGACACTGTGCTTTTGCAGTAAACGGCGGCCTTCATTGACCCGCCATTCGGTCGCGCGCTTACTGAAATAATTATCAAATGTCTGGCTGAATTCGGGTTGCTGTTGGTCCAGCTCAATCACTCGAGGGACAAATTTCAAGTTCGCAATGGTAGAGTTTATCGTCGCCTCAGACAGGCCTTCTGCACGTGCCCGCGCTTGCAGTCCAGTCAAGCACATTGGAAACGCCTCTGCATTAGATTGTACGCTAGCACTGATATCGGGCATTTGATTGACTTCAGCAGCAATGCCACTTGCGTTAGTGCTGGTTGCGTTAGCACTCGCCGTTGGCGCACTTGAACAGGCACTCAGACTGACACAGGCGGCAATACTCGCAAACAGATAAGTTAACCCTTTAATTTTAATCAAATCAACAACTCCAATATTTGATCTCACAACAATCACACTGTTGTGGCTAAACACGACAATATTCCGTCTTCAAGAGGGAATTACCCTAGAGAGATATTCGCCTTGGCATAACGAGTGAAAGGTTAGAATCCAAAACACCTTTAACGGCCAAGAGCATAGAAGACATGTTTCTCCGCCACGTAAAGCCCCTATCTGAGCCACATTTAGTCAGTAAAATAGCCAGTACCAAGGCGACTCATTACCAATAATCCTGACCCATAGTGACACGTAACACAATCCTTATCGCCATAAATACCTTGCGGCATAGGCTTATTGCTCAGTTATCCAACACAAAAAAATTCTTAACAAAGAATCCCTTGGTATCGCAGCACGTTACCGTATAATGGATAAGTTAACAGCACACATCAAAGAGATCTATCATGACTGAAATCAATGCGGCTTTGGCTGGCTTTATCAAAAATGTAAAACAACATCAGACGCTTTGGGGTCTAATGGATGAAACTGGCGAAGGCTGGGTCGTTTGTGATTCTTCAGAATTTGAAGACACAGATGTGATGCCATTATGGTCAAATGAAGCTACTGCAAAATCCCATTGCAGCGACGAATGGCACGACTATCAACCCGTTTCTATTTCATTAGAAGAATTTCTAGAATATTGGGTCTCAGATCTAAACGATGATGGTGTATTGATCGGTGTCGATTGGCAAACCGATGAAGATTGTCTTGAACTTGATCCGATTGTTTTAGCAAAAGATTTGGTTGATGTTGAAGAGGTTTAATCGCTTCAGTATGCCATTGATGACATCAAGGACTGAGGTGCTCATTCCTTGATGTCTGCTATTCCGCTTATCGATATTCCCTTCGACAAACGCCATACCTGCTGGTTTTGTGGCGAACCGAGTCATCAACACTTCGAATATATCGCACACACACATACACCACATTCTTCGTTAGCTGTGCCCGCCTGCAGCGAATGTTTGCGATTAGCCAAACAACATACTCTTAGCTCCATTTGGGATTGTCGTATGGCCGTCAAAGATGCACTAATGCGTATTTATGCGAAACACCTCGCCATTGGGATTAATTGGACCGAAGAAGAGCTTGCTGAGTCCGAATTCTCCTGCAAAGTGTTTGAAGGTTTTAAAAAAAGTGCTTGGATGATGTACCAAATTGCCCGCGACCGTATCAATGCGCCCGGTTGGCCACTGGTATTAGAGGGCGAAGAAATTGACGACCAAGGTTATAGCGCAGGTTTTGAATTCGATGGCGTGACTTTTAATTCAGTCAATGCTGCTATCCAATACTATTCGACGCAATTCACTTTAGATCCACAGTTTTTTGCCGAACTTGTACGCCTCGTCGGCCGAGCAAGATTCAACTATGCCTTAAGGCTCGCCCGTATCCATATCGCCGCCGCCAAAGAAATGAAGCGCCAAGTATTACACGATGTAGCAGCCGAATTAGCGTTATAATCGAGCGAGTTATAGGTAGTGAGTTTGCAGAAAAGCAGTTGAAAAAGTAGCAGTTGAAAGAATGTGATTCAAAGTCCATATTAAAAACTGTTATTAAAGCGTTCTTTAAAAACACTAAACCTACCGATGATCGACTCAAGGTCAATCACCGATAGTTCGAATCTCAAAATGCGATCAGAGATTGATCACTTGTCTTAATCTTTCTTGCACCACTTCCACCAGCAAATCCGGTTGGAACTTAGAAATAAACTTATCACAGCCCACTTTTTCAACCATGGCATGGTTAAAACTGCCACTCAACGAAGTATTTAAGGTGATGAATAAATCCGACATAGCTTTATCGCTACGCACTTCAGAAGTGAGCTTATAACCGTCCATTTCGGGCATTTCGGCATCGGTAATCATCATCAATAATTCTTTGGCAACTTGTTTACCTTCATCACGCCATTTCTGCAATAACGTCAGCGCTTGTAAGCCATCAGATGCCTCAATAATTTCGATACCCAGTTGGCCTAACGTTTCACGCACTTGACGTCTGGCGGTCGATGAATCATCCACAATCAGGATTTTTCTGCCAGGCATTTCATGGACTAAGGTTTCGTCGAGTACACCTTCAGATAAACGGATATCGTAGTGAATGATCTCCGCCAAGACTTTTTCTACGTCGATAATAGACACTAACTGCGACTGACCTTGATGCTCTATGCGAGTAATTGCCGTTAGATAATTATTACGTCCAGCCGTTTTCGGCGGTGGCATAATATCGCTCCAAGTCATGTTGATAATGTGTTCAACCTTACCGACTAAGAAACCCTGCACACTGCGGTTATATTCTGTGATGATCATATTGGCATCTTCGTTAGGCGGCACGGGCTTAAACCCTATGGCCGAACGTAAATCAATCACGGGGATAGAAATTCCGCGAATATTAGCAACACCAGAAATATGCGGATGACTACCCGGCATCGCATTCAAGGGAGGAAGCTTGACAACTTCTTTGACTTTAAAGACGTTAATGGCAAATAACTGCGTGGAATTAATGCTAAAGAGCAACAACTCAAGTCGGTTCTCACCAACGAGTTTGGTACGCTGATCTACGGTTGCAAGTACGTTTGCCATAATGCTGCTTCTCTACTCTTGAGGAAAATCCTTTCCCCACATGCGACGGATTAGCTCAAATTATAGCGGTAAACTCCCATGAAGAACCATGCCGAGAGTCTATTTTATCTAAAAATTACAACCACTCTCGCAAAGTTCGGCCATAAACTTCGTTTAGCGCATCTCAGATATCTGCATCCCTAAGCTTATATTTTCAGATAATACGCGACATTGCTAATATTTGGTCTTAGTGTTAACGCAATATTTTCTGGGCGAGCACCATACCCGCAAGATTAAAGGCATTTCTATCGCGGACAATCTTAAATCCCAGCTGGCGCAATACCGTTAACAAATCACTATGATTAAAGCGATTCTGCTGTGGATGCTCAAATAAGCGCCGGCTCAATGGATTACAAATTGCGGCACGATATAAATCCTCTATCACAAAGTATCCGTTCGGTTTCAGCACCCTTGCAACTTCCTTAATGGCCGCTTGCCACTCTGGAATATGATGGAATACGGCAAAATCAAACACCATATCAAACTCGCCATCGCCAAAGGGTAAACATGTTGCATCAGCAACCGAGAAACTCAGCCCTTTTAACCCTTGCGGCCGAGATTGCCAGCGGGATTGTGCGGAGGCAACCATGTCAGGGTCGATATCCACGGCCGTGATATGTCCCGCGCCAAAATGTTCGCGGATCAACTGAATGCCGTTACCAAACCCACAACCTATTTCTAATGCGCGTTCGCACAAAGCCATAGGTTTTGGCATCATAGAGGTCAATAAGGGCGCTTCGAGATGATTTTGTAACCAAAAACGTAATGGATGCTGAACGATCTTTTTCTCAAATGGATTTAATTTCATGCCATCCTCTCACTATGGGTAAACTACTGTTGAATAATTTTACTGATCGAACTGCCATTATGGTACGTAATGATAGGAACATAAGTTCACCAGAGGCCACGATGAAATTACCTCTTTTTCCATTACCCATTTGTTTATTGCCCGAAGGTTACACACAACTGCGGGTATTTGAACCTAGATATAAGCGCTTGGTCGCCGAATCATTAAAGTCAGGCCAAGGCTTTGGCTTATGTATGCTTGAAGAGGATGGTAAAACCATTCAGCCCATAGGCACCTTAGTGCATATTATTGATTTTGAAACCTTACCAGACGGACTATTAGGGATCAGTATTCAAGGTTCTAAACGCTTTAAACTTGATAAAATCAGTGTCGAAGCCGATGGTTTAAAACGCGGAGACGTCAGTTTAATCGACAATTGGCCTGCTGTACGTATTGCGACCGATGAACGTTACTTGAGTCAAATGTTACAAAACATTCTTAAGGAATATCCGCAACATCTCAAGCACTACCAAACAGAACAGTTCGATGATATCGCTTGGGTCTGCCAGCGCTGGCTAGAAATATTACCCGTACAAGCATCCGAAAAGTACACCTGCATTAATGCCTTAGATCATATTATGACCCGAGATCTATTGCGGGCCGTCATTAAATAATACTGTGAATGATCCTTTATTTAAGCCACTTCGTATTGATTGAAAGTTTGACAGCAAAAATGGGCTCAGAAGTGCAACACACTTCTCAATTTTGTCGTTACTGATATCACACTCAGCACTCACGACTGCGATAAGAGCGAAAATAATGGAAAATATTCAATCACAAAGCAGGCAAACTCGGTATCATGTCCCAATCACGTCTCTGACTAATTCGGCTATGGATAACGAAATTCCAGCTTCCCAAACCTGCGAGCCTCAAGCGGATGCTTTAATCACGTTTATGCTACAAGTAGCAGACAACCGAGACAGAGCCGCCTTTGGTCACTTATTTCAGCATTTCATGCCCAAGATCCGAGCCTTTGGTTTACAAAGACTGAATCAACAAGGGTTGGCGATGGATTTAGTACAAGAAACCATGACCAGCGTTTGGACTAAGGCTCATCTATATAATGCAGAAAAAGGGTCAGTGACAACTTGGGTGTTTACCATCATGCGTAATCAATGTTTCGATATGCTTAGACGGGTACAACACAATAGAGAAGATACTTTCGGTGATGATATTTGGCCGCTGTGTGATGCGACCATGGCTCAGGACACACTCACTGATCACAAGTTGACGGCTAAATTACTCCAACATCTTGATGCCCTTCCCATAGCACAAAGACAAGTTGTGCAAGGCATTTACATGCAAGAACTCACTCAACAAGAGCTAGCCGATACCCTAAAGGTACCGATAGGGACCATAAAGTCCCGTTTAAGATTAGGGCTAGAAAAGTTGAAAAGCTTCTTGGAGACACACAATGATTAAGCATCATCCCCAACAAGAATTACTCGTCAGCCATGCCAATGGGAACTTACCTTTATCAATGGCGATAGCAATATCCGCACACTGCGACCTATGTGATACTTGTCGAGAGCAGCTTGCCCTATTCACAGAACAAGCTGCAAATTTAGCATTAAATCCTGATGGCGGTCATGCTGCAAATGATACGGGCGAAGAGTTGATGCACAGAGAGTATGTTGAGGTGCAACACTCAGGCGGCAATCAAGAATCGGCATTGGACATTGACGCTATGATGGCGCAAATCATGGCTCAACCGGCAGCAACAAATGTGCCTAATAACGCCCCTATCGATGTCGACATAAAGCAACAGCATTACACTGTGCCCTCGGTGTTTCGTCAGCATTTGGCCCGTCCATGGCAAATATTAGGCAAAGTCAGTCGCATGCGTTTTGATGTCGATGAAACGAACACCCGCGCTAGCCTATTGCATATAGATGCCCAAGGTGAAATCCCCCAACATACCCATAAAGGTTATGAACTAACACTATTACTAGCCGGAGAGTTTTCCGATCTAAATGGTGACTATGTCCCAGGTGATTTTATCGTGCTTGACGGCCAACATCATCACTCACCGAAAACCATTAACGGTTGCTTATGCTACACAGTATTAGATGGACCGCTGCATTTTACCAAAGGTCTGAGTAAGCTACTTAATCCCATAGGTGAACTGATTTATTAAACCTTTTGACTGAGTTTTTAAACAAGAGCAAACGCATAGATTCATTTATAAATTCAGTTTAATGAGTCCATTACATAACTGACTACGATTAATCCCATTAAAATGACCTGTTTTAGTGGGATTTTTTATAATATTTACCTATAAAACGGCAATATTAACCTTAGTCAATTACCACAAAAATAAAAACGACCCCATAAACAGGCCTGACAATTCCTCTTTAAATCAAGCAAATAGTCACGAAAAATACACTTTAATTCAACATTAGCAAATAAATAATGACATCGAATAAAAATTAAACTTGCATAAGCCATTTTTATTGATATACTGCACGTCGTTTTGAGATACACCTTGTTGTTTACCTTTTTAACCCAGCCTGATATTTAGCAATCAGAGTTCGGTCCTCATAAAGAAAGCCTACTACAAGCAAAACCCCATAAGCTCAATCATTCGATATCACTAAAATCATGTGGTTATGTCTGTGAACTTACCGTTCTCCTTGTTGTCATAGTATTGTCATTAAGCTATGGTCAACTGGTTGAATCGAGTTATTCCATTGACGTAATCGACAACATGAAATATTTATCGATTAAGCATCTCTTGATTAATGAATCAAAGATGGGGTAACCTCGATACTCAATAGAACGAATCTTTCGCACAATTGCTAAGGATATTTTATAGTTACAACTATCTCACCTATGGGTGAATTAACAAAAAGGAGTGTGGCATATGTCATACAAAATTAATGGACATGAAATTACAGTGAACTTCCCTGTAGATTCAATCTCAGTAAATAAAACCTCAATTGCTTTTACCGATCGTCAAGGTAAAAACAGACAGACTTTTTCTAAACGTACAGAAGCCATCAGCTTTATGAAATGGTTATTGTCCGCGAACAAATAAGTCAAACAGTAAGTAAAACGATAAGTTAAAAATTAATACCGCAGTACCCGTTTACTCAAGTGTATTTAATCGGTTTCCATTATCTTCGCAGTACCGAGCACTTAAGTAGACTGATAGCCGAATGTCACGAACACGCTATCCTTTTTTTACGTCATTATGACGAGCACATTTGGTTCAGGCTGTATCTCTCTCACACAGATACCTGCCGAACCAAATGAGTCAAATCCAGCGTTAGATCACCTCTTTCCATTGCAGCATCCGCTAATATTCATACACATGAATACTGTTCAGCACATCATCTATGCCAAAACCCAATACTCAAATTGCCATGCAAACCTTGATAAACCAGATCAAAGAGACTATTCCACTCAATTTAGAAGAAGCACAACTGTGCCAGGGACAATGTTTAGGTTGTTCGAAGAAAATGCTGGAAATGTTAGATGCCGAAATCAGTTATTGGCAATTTAGTGAGGTGACGCCTAGCCTAAAAGATTTAAAAAACCTCGAAAACATTGGCCGTCGTACCTATAAAATTCTTAAACGGAACCAGTTACTGTCTTAATCGCTTGTATTTGCATTTTACTATTTATGGGGCGCTTTACTTACACGACGTAAAATAAATTCAAAACTTAACTGACAATATGACCCTAATAGAAATCACATTGCCAGTTTTATCTTCGCTATTGTCGATAGCCGTTAAAAATCACAAATCGATAGGCTCAACTTCTAGACTCTGCCAACCTTGCGCGAATATCTGCCAAAGAATATTCCGTTAATAGTTCACCATCGGCAAATACGGGAACAAACTCGCAATTGTTGACATCTTGCCAGCTGGCTTGATCTTTAAGATAAAATTGACCCTGCTCATCTTTAAATACCGCCACTAAACCCTTAGCAGATTTTTTAGTGCCATCATCTGTTTTAGGATCTTTAAATATTTCTCTGTCTTTACCATCAACTTTCGCAAAGGTCGCTTTCACAGCATAACCGTCAGTATCTCGGGTCACGTGTTGATAGGTAAAACTGCCAATCCCAAACACAATATTGGTTGACGCAAAACCTTTAGCCTTTAAGCCAGCACAAATGGCTTCAGCCCGTTCAATGGTGATTGAATCGCCATAAATCAGTCCAACATGGCTATTCAGCGCTTTGTAACCTTTGGCAGTTGTGCTACCCCCAAAGACGTCCCACAGACACTCAATAGCGCCTTTATATTCAGGACTCCCGATTGGTGCTTGTGGATCGCCACAAATGATTTTCACAGGGCAACCCGTATCAGGCCTAAACACCACTTTCCCATCGCGGGCAAGAATGCGGTCTTTTAACGCTAAGGTGAATTCTGTCATCACCTGCCAAAAATCCCAAGAATCTGAAACAATGCTGACAATGCCCGTTGGGTAAATATCTTCAATCAAACGGCGGAACGTCTCTAATTCATTCTCCATGCCACCCGCGCACATGACACTGTGCTCCGTTGCGGGCACACTGCCACCGACAAGTTCTTTATCACTATCGGCAAGGTAATATTGCTCAAGAAAATCAATGGCAGGTATGGTATCAGTCCCAGTAAAACTGAGTAAATGTGCGGCGCCGCTCATGATCGCGGCCTCTGCACCATACATGCCACGGAAACTAAAATCGTGACCCTGCCAATCAACAAAAGCGATGTCACCATCGGTTTCTAGCGCGTAAGTCTCAAATATTTTGCGGTATTGCAGCGCGGTAGTAGCACTGGTACACATACCCCACACATTAGCGGAAAGGATGGTTTCGAGATAATTGGTCAACCAAAAGAACCGCTCATCGGTATTGTATAAAATCAAGCAAGGCACTTTTAATGGATACATTGAGCCTTCAGGTAATGCCATAATTTTAATTGGTAAATAACCTAAATCATGCAACTCCTCAATATGCTGAGTGCCAACATTATTCGGCCCGAGATAGTTATTGATACGGCGGGAGAATTGGCGAATGACCTGATCTTTGGGTTGTTGAAAGAAATCACGGTTCCAACTGTCAATTAAGTAATGCTTGATAAAATACTGCAAGCCAAAAAACACCATTTGGTCTGTATAACCACGACGGGATTTACGGGCGGTCAAGTTACTAAAAATCACTTGTGTATTATCGGGATATTGACGACGGTGGTCGACTTTATAGCCATCAATGGCAGTAACGGGATTCAAGTACATAATATTTTCCTTAATGATTCATATAACTCAAAACAGCATGGCAATCACAGAACTCGCTCGAAATATGTGCAGGGACACCTAAACTATCGGTACAAAATAATCTGTCGATGCCCACCTCGCGCAGAGCCGATTCGCTGGCCTTATCTTCATAATGTGACACGATCAAAATAACGCTTTGGGCCCCCTTTTGCTTTAATTTGATGGCAAGTTCAATAAAGGTTCTGCCACCCGCGCAAATGTCGTCAACGATTAAACAAGTTTTACCCGACAAGTCATCACAGAACACTTCAGTAGCGATAATATGGCCATTGACCACATCACGATGTTTATCGGCCCTGATCACCGGCATTCCCTGTAACGCTTTAGCTAAGCCGAATACTTTTTTATTCGCCCCCGCATCGGGCGAGACTAACACTAGCTCCCCCGTTAATTGGGCTGCGATCGCTGCGACAAAACTGTGGTTATCTATTACCTGAACCCGTTCTAACAATGCGGCAGTGACATCACTGTGCGGGTCAAAAACGGTGACCGAAGCATATTGCTGCTGATTAATCAGGCTAGCATAGACTTTTACCGACAAGGCCTCACCGGCATTACACACCCTATCTTGGCGAGCACCCGGCATATAAGGCAGTAACAGATCAATTTGCTCGGCACCACTGCGACGCAATGCATCAGTTAACAACAAGAGTTGCATGATGGAATGATCGCCCCGATAACTGAAAAAGATCGTTACTCGTTTAGCAGGAGGAACAAGCAGCTGAATATGATTTTCCCCCGCACCAAATTGAAATAAGCGGTAGTGAGTCTCATCGCTAGCAGCGGGTAACCGATAAAAATCGGCTTGCGAACATTGAGCGTGAGAAACATCTTGAGACGTTTGAATACGTTGAGACGCTTGAATACGTTGAGACATAGTAACCTCCTGTCTGTGGCAAGATTGCCGAAATTGACGGCGCCCTTGTTGTCTACATGAACAATAGTGTCTTAAAGACATTATTGTGTAAAGTTGATTTTTAGACTATTTCAGACGGAGCAACCTGAAATGTTATGCTTAAATGCCATATAGTGTCCTTTAGACACTATTGATAGGTGCGACAACTAAGAAGCCACAATATGGGTATCGAGTAATACAAGAATCGGAGACATTAAGGCAAAATCAGTAATTAAACAGCCTTTACTGATTCAAAGTCACCGTTACTCATATTGAGCAAGGCGAATATCTTGCTTAAATCCACATTCACTGTGATCAACATTCTAGATTTCTTAAGAAGCGATACGATGCGGTATTGGGTTTCAAGCGGTATAAATTAGCAGGACGACCACGTTCGGTGCGCTTTAATCCCGTATCGATCAATAAATCGGCCTGTTCAACCCGCCGACGAAAAGATTTACCTTGGATAGGCTTGCCCAGTAAAACCTCATGTACATGCTGCAATTCTGGCAAGGTAAAAGGTTCAGACAGTGCAAATCCTGGCACTAAAGAATATAAGGCTTTCTGTGTTAAGCGTTCCCGCGCTTGCTCAATTAACTGCAAATGATCAAACGCCAAGGGCATCTGCAACACATCCGCTAATGGCCACCACTTAACATCACTCACTGAATCAATCTGAATTTGGCAAGCTTGATAACTCATCAAGGCGGTATAACACACAGTCACAGACCAGCCTCTTACATCGCGACCACGATTACCCACAGTGCATAGCTGCTCAATATAAGGTGGCACTACCGCGGTTTTCTCATGCAGTTTACGTAATACAGTTTGCTCAAGGGATTGGTCGCAATTTTCATCGATAAACCCTCCAGGTAATCCCCATAAACCTAAAAATGGATGATTTGAGCGTTGTACTAGGAGTACTTTAAGTTGCTGATCGTGATAGGTAAACAATACGGCATCCACTGTCAGTAGCTGAGCCTTAAAAACCTTAGGATCGTAATTGGCGAGATATTCCGCTTCAGTCATTGATATTTCCCATCGTTCCAAATCATCAGCTTAACTTAGCATTACATAGCTTCAAACATATTATGTCTTAGCGTCACTAAGTCAATGCTCAGAGGCACAGGATGAGCCACTTTGCCCAAATTTACGCTGATAACGTGGCAACATGGTCTCGTTCCCGAGTAAGCCACCTTGGTGGATATACATCACAGGACGAGAGCCTACGCCTTGTAAATATTCCTCAAGCACAATAAAACCTAAGGGATCGTAGAGTAATTCAAACTGCACGCCTGAGGCGCAGACCCGCTGCCACATGGCATAAAATTCCGGATAAATTTTACCAAAATGATATTTTTTGCCGACATTAACAATCTGTGGATGCTCACTGGTATTGGAATTAAGTAAGGAAAATTGCAAGCGCAAATAATCATCGCCACCGACAACGGCACAAGTCACGACGCGAATATCCGTTTGCAGACGGATAAAATACTGATTTAAAAATAATGCTGTCGTTCCCGTCCCCGAAGGTAAAAACACCGTTAAATCAATCAATCCATTCGCCTTCGCAAACTGTACTATCTCTTGCGCCAATCTATTTACCCCGTATTCAGCGTAAGCACAACGACCCCCCTCAGGGATAAAAAGCGCCGTCGGCTCATTCACGAGTACTTGAGCCTCGATATAATCTTGGCAACTCAGTCGCACATCGCCCACTTGCGCTGTAGGGTCAGGCCTAGCATTAAGATTTGACAAAACGTGAGGTTCAGATTGCGACGGAGTGCACGCCTGCTTTTGTGCTATTAACACACTTAAATCGATAATATTAGCGCCATTCGCTAAAGCGGCAGCGTAATTGCCCGTAGGATGTTTAACCACTTGACTGGCAATATGATCTACATAAAAATCACATTGCCAGCCTTTCATCTTCGCTAATGTTGACAATGAATACAGTGAGTTAGCTAATGGCGAGCCATGACCTATCACCTTGCTGATGCCAGCAAACTCATGATCTAAAAAATAGCCGAATTTGCGTGCTTTATTGCCACTAAACGCCGGATGCAGTAAATCATCACGTTTTAGGAAAATGTCTCTGCCAGCAAAGGCAAAGGGTTCGACAGGGGAATTTGCAAACATCAAGCGACTCAAACAATTAAATTATCTGGTTTTTAAACCAGTTAAGGGAAGGCTAGTGTAACTCCGCCCTTCCTGTTACGCCCTTAAGAAATTATCAATTTGGCGAAAAACTAGTGAAAATGACACATGAATCTCGAATACATATAATTAACCCATTGATTATGAATAATTTAAATAGTTGGCATAGTTATCGCTTAGACATTGACATATATTCAATTTATCGAAGCTAACGATAAAGGCTAACAGGGTAAACATAAGGAGTTTTCAATGGCTGTATTACGCTTAATATTCAACATAGCTTGGTTTGTACTCGGCGGATTTGTAATGGGACTCGCTTGGTGGCTTGCAGGTATCCTGTGTTTTATCAGTATCATTGGTATTCCCTTCGGCCGCGCCTGTTTTGTTATCGGCGAAATGACCTTTTGGCCCTTCGGCCAAGAACAAATGAACCGTCGCCACTTAACTGGACGTGAAGACTTGGGCACAGGTGCATTAGGCATGGTAGGAAATATCATTTGGTTCTTACTGTTTGGGATCTGGTTAGCCATAGGGCATTTGGTCCACGCCTTAGCTTGTTTTGTGACGATTATCGGTATTCCCTTTGGGATACAGCATCTTAAATTGGCTTTACTCAGCCTCACACCGATAGGCCAAACCGTAGTGGCTAAAGCTTAATAAGACAATGTGTTAACTGCGCTATTCACTCTCGATTATTTGGTTTCAAGAGTGGATAGCGCTTTGTCATCCCATACAGCAAATATCGCTTCGTTTAAGGCTATTTCTTCCTCCAATAAATCGTTGCAATCATATTGAGTATTGGCAGGCTCACTATCCACAGAAAACTGCACTTGCAGCTTAGTCGCCCCCACAATGTCCAACAGATAATGCGCCAGTTTTGCGGGTGCATCTATAGCGGCATCGTGACCACAATACGCGAGTACAATCAAATCGGTGTAAAAATGCCGTGCTAACGCCTTACTCGATGCCATACTCACCAGCGCATCACGGTCACCGCAGAGCACAGTTATCGGTACTTCCACTGTCAATGGACATTGGTATTGAAAAGCCGCCCAAAGTTGTCGCCATACATTGCGTCTACTTGGTGTGGTATCGCGGCGAAACTCACTCCACTTGACAATTAAATCTCGGTCTCGCCGATGACGAAAACTGGTTAAACGCACTATAGTCGACTCGATTGGATGTAAAGCGTCACCCCGAGCCCGCATGAAAAAAGCCTTCAATGCATTCAGCGGGTTAAATCTTTGATACCAAGACGATAAATTCGCCGCACTGCTGTTTAATACAAAGACATGCCTTATCTGCCAAGGTCGCTGGCATGCCATTTCCAGCGCCAACATACCGCCCATAGACAAGCCGAGGAGATAAATAGTCTCCCCTTCCTGTGCCTGCTCATCCAATTGCTGCCACACGGCATGGGCATAATCGGCAATCTTAAGCGGACTTAATTCGTGGGATAGCGTCCCATTGCCCGGAAGATCCGGTGTCAGCACTCGCAATCCCTTTTGTCGCAGACGCTGATCGAAACCATTCCAATGGCGCTGATCACGCATTAATCCCCTTAATAACACCCAAGTGGTCATGACTGAGACTCCCGATACCAATAATGCCGTGCGCACTCTGTCAGCTCAGTCAAACGTTCAGGTGTTAACTGCTCTAACGATTGGGCATAGGCCGCTTCCATCATAAATTGCATGAGTACTGTATGCCTGCGTAAAATCCTGTGGTGACGATGTGTTTTTTGTGGATTAAAAAAGCCAGCAAAATTAAATATTTGTCTAGGATTCTTCTTTATCCATGCCCAAGATCCCATCTCTAATGTCAAAGGTAAAAATGGCACCTGAGCAGAAGGATCAGCCACTTGGTGCTGGCGATAGAGATAATCCCAAATATCACCATGAGTGCGATAAAACTGGCTCTGCGGCGCCAACCGATAATGGCCATGATGGGGATAACTCTGTTCAAATAATTGTTTTAGATGAAAAATATAATTGGCATTTTCGAAGGCGGTACGGGTATGGGCGTAGGGGAACCAGATATGATCACTCAAACCAAATCCCGAGTGGGCATCGAGCGAAATCAAACTTGTGCTGCGACTCAACAGTTGTTGTACATAGGCAACTAAGCCCGCCGTTTCCAGCTCCATTCCCCCAATACCGCGATACCAGGGCAGCCGTGACGATATACGCTGTCCTCCCACCATAAAGGACACTTTTTCACGGGATTCTATCGGAGCGTTACGCATCAAATCCACTTGATTGCCATTGCCCCGCGTTCCCATGAATAACCCAACAGGATTCACTACAGGTACAAAAGCTAACCGCAGGCCCGTTAACATCTGTTGTAGGTGTTTATCCCAAACAAGCCGCTGCAACAAACTGTTCAACAATGCCAGAATAACTTGAGATCCAATACGTTCAACCCCGTGCACGCCACCCACAAAGAGTACCGTCGGACAAGGCGTATCTGTACCACCTAACTCAACACTGTAAAGGGGGAAATGCTCTTGGCGGAATGGAATGTCGGCAAGGATCTGATAATCCAACTTAAGATGATGAGTATCAATGAGTTGCTGCAGCGTATCTAACTCAAATGGAAGCTCGAAAGGAAGTTTCTTCATGTCACCTTAATCAATAAAATGAGAGAACAACTCATGCCGTTAAAGTGATACTAATATTGAACAAAGACACAATGATGACAAACTGCATATCAGAAGTGACTTTACGGGGAAATAAGCGGAAAAATAGCGGGTAAAACAAAGAATAAACCATCCTAAAACCCTACATTAGTCTTCACGATAAAGTAGCTCTCCAATGATGGTTTCTACGTCAACCTGCGCTAAGCCTTGGTCAACAATATCTCGCCAACGCCGTCCCTCTTCTGTATTACGAAACGCGACATAGAGCTGCTTATTCGCCAGAATTTGCCGATTTATTTGCAACTTTGTCGCCAGCGGCTGTAAGGGCTTTTGCTTGAGTAAATAGTGCAGAACGTTAACATCAATCACCGCGGCATCAATCCGACCTGCGGCAACTTTTTTGACATTATGCTCATCCGAAGTCACAGCTTCAGTCCGCTGAACACCAGAAACGATCATGCGATCTAAGGCCTGAGTATTCACATAATCTTTCACCACACCTAAGGTATAGCGATTAAGATCTTCAATATAATTCCAACTTACTGGATGGGACTTTTGCTCCACCAGCCCCAATGGACTTTCGCCAATCGGTTTTGAAAAGATAAACTTTTCAGTCTCTACATAGTATTCAGGAAAATAACCTATGTAGTCAGAGTTCGGCATAGTCGTAAGTTTGACAGCGCGGCTCCACGGATAAAAATCCACTTTTAACTGATGTCCCATGACGTTCAGCGCCGCCCGTACCACGGCAATACTGGCACCCTGCTCCGTTAATTGCTCTCCTGAATAAGGCGGCCAAAGTAAAGAAGTAAGCATTAAGGTATCCGCTTTAGCTACGCTCAATCCCATAAAGGAAAGACAATACACAAGGAGCATTGAACGCCATCGAACCATTTAGTACTCCTTTGCCTGCATGGATTTACGACTACATCATCGACAACTCAACGCTTTCGTTTTTATCTGCCGAGATTTTATGACTGGTTAGATTTTATGACTAGTTTTAGTATAGCCATCAAGCCACAGTGGGGAAGTGAAGTTTTGTTACAATTAGAATAACGACATTAGCAGCAAAAGCTAACTCAAAGTACAGCTTGGCTTGATGGTATGACTCGCCGACTTTTTCATTAGCCAATTAGCTTGTTCGTTTATCTGCTAACCGAAATAACTAGACAGAATAAAATTCAAGCCGCATTGCGCGGCTTGAAAGTCAAAAAAGCACACTCGCAAAATCACATCACTTAAGCATTAATATCTTCATATAACTCTTGATACATCAGCTCGCGCATTTTGAATTTCTGAATTTTTCCCGTCACTGTCATTGGATACTGATCCACAAACTTGATATAACGCGGCACTTTAAAGTAGGCGAATTTCTCGGTGAGAAAATGACGAATATCTGCCTCTGTAATCGCGGAGCCTGAGCGGACTTTGATCCAAGCACACACTTCCTCGCCGTATTTATCGCTTTGAACGCCAAAGACCGCCGCATCCTGCACATCTTTATGGGTGTAAAGTTTCTCTTCAATCTCACGGGGATAAATATTCTCGCCGCCGCGAATAATCATATCTTTAATGCGCCCCACAATTTGCACATAACCTTGCTCATCCATTTGGCCAATATCGCCCGAATGTAGCCAGCCTTGACTGTCTATGGTTGCCGCCGTTTTCTCAGGATCATTCCAATAACACTGCATAATGCAATAACCACGACTACAGACTTCGCCAGGTTGATTAATTGGCAGCACTTCGCCAAATTCATCGACAATTTTTACTTCGGTATGGGGTAAAGCACGGCCAACGGTGAGAACGCGTTTCTCTACGGGTGAGTCGATTTCAGTAATGTGATTGAGCGGACTGCACTCAGTCTGACCATAACCAATCAGCACTTCCTTCATATACATCAGGTTTTGTACACGTCGCATCACTTCTTCAGGACAAGTTGCCCCCGCCATCACACCGGTACGTAAGGAACTCAAATCAAAACGAGCAAATTCGGGGTGTTCCAACTCGGCAATAAACATGGTCGGTACGCCATGCAAAGCAGTGCAACGCTCTTGCTCAATCACTTGCAATGTCGTCAGTGGATCGAAGGATTCTCCGGGGAACACAGCAGCTGCGCCTTTAGCTATGCAGACTAAACTGCCGAGTACCATGCCAAAACAATGGTATAAAGGCACTGGAATACAGAGTTTATCGTGACAGGTAAACTTCATCGCCTCTGCGACTAAATAGGCATTATTCAATATGTTATGATGGGATAAGGTCGCACCTTTAGGGCTGCCCGTCGTGCCAGAGGTAAACTGGATATTAATCGCATCGTACGGGCTTAATTCCTTAGCAATACTCTCGAGCATTATCCTGTCTGCGGCGGTCACATCAACGATCAAGTCATCAAAATTCAACATACCGACGGATTTCTCTGCGCCCATACGGATCACAAATTCAAGCTCAGGTACGGCTTTAGCTTGTAATTTACCCGCTGGGCAAGAGGTTAGCTCAGGCGCCAATTCATATAGCATCTCAAGATAATTGCTGGATTTAAACTTATCAGCACAAATTACCGCACGGCAACCCACGTTACTCAGCGCGTATTGCAACTCTTCAGGACGATACGCAGGATTAATACACACCATGATGGCGCCAATTTTAGCGGTCGCATATTGAGTTAAACACCACTCGATATTGTTAGGCGACCAAATCCCTACCCTATCACCAGACTTAATACCGAGTTTTAATAGTCCTGTGGCGAGCGCATCGATTTGGGCAAGATATTGGCGGTAATTCCAGCGGATATGTTGATGGTGTACGACGACAGCTAATTGGTCGGGATACATTGCCGCAATCTCATCAAGATATTGACCTATGGTCTTCTCAACGAGTTTCGGTGATGACTCGCCTCTAAACTCGCTAACGTTGAGCGGGCTTATAACTTGGCTTGTAGGAACTGACATTAAGGCCTCCGTGCATTTATTATTATGGTTAGCGAGGTCCAAACTAACCAATCCACGGATCATGTCACAAGTAAAAAAGCACTTTATTAGACTAAAGAGTAAGACAAACTATTAGATAACAATCCATTAAAGCCCAGTGTTAACGGCTGATAAACTCAAAATGAGCACTCGACTTAGGCACATTTAAGCTTTGTAACCGCTCAACAATGGCCAGTAACACGCCTTGGCGACGCATATTTTCTAACACGCCGGGGCTAAAAACCTCGAGTCGCGTCATGGCCGTCAACAGCAACTTACATTGTGCGATGCTCGCATCACGAATATAGGCAGGTTTATCGACTAAGTAACTGTTGTTATACCAATAGTCCCAAGTGAAATTAGCCAATAACCAACCTTGCGTTGTCAGGTCATTAATAAATTCCAGCATTCGCTCATGACTTAAGATCACATCACCCGCCGTAAAATCCTTAAGATATTTAGTGTATAAGCCACAATCGGATGTCATTGTTGAAGTCCCCATAACACACCTCACAGGTTTTGGTTGCCTCTGCTGCCACTACTTGTACGACACCAGTCACAAACCGAGATCGAATTTGACGCTTTGCCTTATAAACACGAATTTGCATAAGGCATACCAAATAAGATTGCTGTCAACAGGCTAAGCCACCTTATCTGAACGGAAACTTAATCAAACTCACAATATTTGATATGGGTGACGAACTGGGGTATTCGACAAAATTCAGATAAACTCAGCGGTATTGAAGCGCTTAACGGCAACTATGAGTAAAGGAAACAAGATGAACTACTGGCTTATGAAATCGGAACCCGACGAATTCAGCATAGATGATCTTAAGGCTTGCCCTAACCAAACCGAAGCTTGGCATGGGATCCGTAACTATCAGGCGCGTAACTTTATGCGCGATGAGATGCAGATTGGGGACAAGGTATTTTTTTACCATTCAAGCTGCAAAGTGCCCGGTATTGTCGGCATAGCAGAAGTCGTGACAAATGCGTATCCCGACAGCACAGCCTTCGATCCCGAATCGAAGTATTTCGACCCTAAGTCAGATCCAACCAAACCAAGATGGCTGCGAGTGGATATCCGCTTTGTCGAAAAATTTAACGAGATTATACCCTTAAGTTTGATAAAAAGTTTACCCCAACTGGCGGACATGTATTTAGTCTCTAAGGGGTCAAGACTCAGTATCCAACCTGTGACCGCCGAACAATGGCAAGCTGTACTCATGTTAACCCGCTAGAAAGCAATCTTGAGCTAGAACGTTCAGCTATAGTTCATTTCGCATCGCCTATTGTTGGCCACATCCAGCATTGGACACAACATCAACTCAATGCCCCTTAGGAGTACAGATGAATAAATTGACCTCAGTGGTAATCACAGGACTTGTCCTCAGCTTAACGATGTCCATCTCAACCTTTGCTAAAGATGACCATGAGCACCACAAAAAGGATAAAAGTCTACCGCCGGGATTACAGAAAAAAGTTGACCAAGGTCAGCCACTGCCACCCGGTTGGCAGAAAAAACTCCAGCGTGGTGATGTGCTTGAGCATGATATTTATGATCGCGGCCGCATCGTAGTGCCCTTAGACAGAGATGGCATCATTAGCATTCAAGTCGAAGGTGCACTAATCAAACTCGATAATAACAGCCGTAAAATCCTCGATATCGTCAATATCATTACCGATTAACTTCCCATGACAAAATGGCATTTATAACTGACACATTTACAACTACGCCCAGCGCTTATCTGGGCGTAGTTGTACTTCTTAATACTGCTTTCATCTATCAAAAAACGTTGTCTGTAAGACAATTTATCATCCCAGTCCTCACTCAATAACGTTCTAACTTACAATAAAGCAACATATTGATATTTATCATATCTTTACTATCTGGCTATTGGTCGTAAATTGGCTAAATGCTAGACTCATGCAGGGTGAAAAGAGATCGAACAGAACAAGATAAGTGTCACCTAAAAATACTCATGCGGCTAAGGCAAAATCTTAATTGAATTCATAGCATCCCGATAATGACCGTAGACTAACGCTGGATTTTTGATAATGGAAAACACCTCACTTCAACGGGTTAAGCAGGCAATTATTGCGGGGTTCTGGGCATCACTCGCCAGTATTTCTGTGGGTTTTCTATTTAAACTCTGGCTAGCACAATGGGTTGCCAAAGCCGATCTAGCGCTCTATCACACAGTGATCGACATTATCTCACTGTCGCTAATCCTAATGACGGGATTTCGCTCCTCTATGGTGGTGACCTACTCCCAGACCAAGCAAGATGTGGATATTACCAATATATTCCGCTACAGCTTGATCGCTATGGTATTACTGACATGGGGCTTAGTTTTACCCTATATCAAACACAAACTTCAGCTCAATGTAGAATATTTTCAATTGGTTGGGATTATTCTGAGTATGGGGCTCAAGGTCTATTTTACCAATCAAATTGCCATGTACCGGCTATATGCCATCTCCAATAGAGTCACTTGGTTAGAGCCGCTCGCGCAAGTGACTAGCTTTTTATTATGTTTCTACGGCTTAAAACAAACCGCCATTGCATCACTCTTTTACAGCATGACACTGTCATCGCTCATCGTTGCCTTATATATGTACTTAAAACGGCGCAAAGATATTGCCACTCCGCCCTTAAGTGCAGTGCATTTTGATACGGGTTTACGCAGTTTTATGAAGAAAAGCCTGACGGCGTCCATGGAAGCGGGGGCCAGTATCTTGATGATTTACATCACCGTACTGCTGACTATTGCCTATTTCAGCATAGATGAACTGGGTGATTTCCAAGTGGTGGTGCGGCCGATGATCACTTACCTCACCCTGCTTTTTGTCTTTCCCATCTACCGTTTTGTGCTGCCCGAAGTCGCAGTGTGCGTACGAGAAAAACGCTTTGACGAAGTGCAACAAATTAAGTCATGGCTGACGAAAGTTTCTTTGTGGATCAGCGGTATTTTTTTTGTCGTTATGGTTTTTGCGAGCAAGCCGTTAGTCGCTTGGTTATTCCCCGAGCAATACATTAAAGCGGCTCCAGTATTAATGCATTTCTCCATGTTTTTTATATTTATGATGCTCAATGGCTACCAGCTTGCTTATATCAAAGCTCATGGCTACTTTACTCAAAGTCTACTTATTCGCCTTGCTGGTATCGCAGTACTGGTCGGTACTTTCTACGCTTACCGCCTGTATACGGAGAATGTCGTCGCGGTGATTTTAGCCTTAGGCACGGGCTATTTGATGATGTATCTCATATCTAAACTAGTTGAAAGACGCATTCAGCAAAACCTTAACAACGGCGAAAATGCTTAAAACGATAAAGGAAATGAGAGGTTTCAACTAAAAAGGCATCCCAGAGGATAGTCTGGAATGCCTTAAGAGAAGACAGCATGTCAGCTTATCATTTAGCGCCCATCGAGCATGCGACCAAGACCTCCGAGTACAGAGCCTTCTCCGCGATCACTGCCTCCCGCAGATGGGGCATGGGCGATAATGCGATCCGCCATACGTGAGAATGGCAAGCTTTGTAGCCAAACCGTCCCGTGGCCTTTGAGTGTGGCTAAAAACAAACCTTCACCGCCAAAGACCATAGACTTTAATGAGCCTGCACGCTCTATGTCGTAATCAATCCCTGAGGTAAATGCAACAAGACAACCGGTGTCAACTCTTAAGGTTTCACCTTTTAGTTCTTTTTTCACTAAGGTGCCACCCGCATGGATAAACGCCATACCATCGCCCTGTAGGCTTTGCAGAATAAATCCTTCGCCACCAAAAAATCCCGTACCTAAGCGGCGATTAAATTTCATCGTCACGCGTGTACCTAAAGCCGCAGCCAAAAAACTGTCTTTCTGACAGATAAGCTCACCACCATGTTCGGCCAAGTCGATCGCTAGGATAGTGCCAGGATAAGGGGCGGCAAAGGCGACTTTACGTTTTTGATTGCCTTGGTTGGTAAAGTGAGTCATAAAAATGCTCTCACCTGTCAATGCCCGTTTACCCGCGCCCACCAACTTGCCAAAAAAGCCTGACTCAGGCTCAGAGCCATCGCCCATTTTGGCCTCAAAGCTAATATCTTGCTCTAGATAATTCATCGCGCCCGCTTCAGCGACCACGGTTTCGTTAGGATCGAGTTCCACTTCAACCAACTGCATACTGTGGCCGATAATTTCATAATCCACTTCATGACAACGTCTAGACATACTGTTCCCCTTAACTGTCAGTTCCTTGTTACTATCCTTTAGATTGACCCCGATGGACGACTCTTTACCTATCGCGGCTCAATTTCACTCTTCATCTCGACCTTAATCTAGATCTAAGCTCAGTCTGAATTTAGGCCTTATTTTAACTCTCAATCCAAACCTTCATCTGACCTAGGCATTAATCTATGACATAAAATGTCAAAATGCGATTATTTTATGCGGTAACTTGTATCAAAAGATGACAAGCGAAGACTTATCAACCCAAACCCACACCATTAAACTGCTCAGCCTTAGCAAACTCCTCTAATATCAACTCGGTAAAAAGTTGTCCCGCACGGCCTAACGGACGCTCTAAGGTCGAGACGAGTTGTGGAATAAACGTAAAACGACTGCCACCGACGAAGTCGATTTCAACTAATTCGCCCTTAGCTAACTCTTCTTGCACTAAAAAGTCCGGCAACCAGCCAAAACCTAAGCCTTTTAACAAAGCGTTCTTTTTCATGATAAAGCCAGAAAGATAAAACACTTTATCGCCGCCAAATTGCATTTCATCGCGGTAACTTTTATTGGGTGAAGAGTCTTCGATAGTTAATTCCACATGTTGCTGCAGCTCAGACAAACTAATTTCGCGAATAAAAGACAAAGGATGCGAAGCACTGGCTACCAGTACGCTAGTAATTGCAGGCAACGGCTGCGGATGGTAGTAGGGGCCAGTGCGATAATCTTTCACTAACATCAAGTCAGCATTATCACGCTCGAATCTGTGTTGTACACCGCCTAAAAACTCCATATTCAGCTGAATTTTAGTGGGGATCTGATGTTCAGCCATGCGCTTTAAGGCCGTCATGATAGGCTCCATCGGTAAGGCACCGTCTATCACTAGCTCTAGCTTTGGCTCCCAGCCTTCACTGAAACGACTGGCAAGATGTTCAATGTTTGCAAGGTGTTGCAGTAATCTTTGTCCCTCGGCCAAAATCACGCGGCCCTCTTGCGTCAGCTCAGCACGATATTGCTCACGGCTAAAAAGTTGCACGCCTAGGTGCTCTTCTAACTTTTTAACTTGATAACTCACCGCCGATTGCGCTTTGTGTAATCGCTCCGCCGCCTTGGCAAAACTGCCCTCTTCCACCAGCACTTGCAGCACATTAAAAGCATCAATATCGATGCGCATGGTCACTCCTTGGCTCTAATGAACATGTCACGGAAACACTACGATTCGTAAAGATTAGAATACCATCTAATTTTTAGATTGAGACAACGGATTTATTATTCTTTTTTTTGTTCATTCAAGCAACTAAATTGATAACAAGATCACATAACCATAACGACAAGCGAAGTAGAGCTAATCTCACGCCGCTGTAAAAACCAAGGATCCTCCATGCCATTTTATGTGAAACAAGGCCAGATTCCCCATAAGCGCCATATCGCATTTGAAAAGGAAAACGGCGAGCTTTACCGTGAAGAACTGTTCTCAACCCATGGTTTTTCCAATATTTATTCCAATAAATATCACCACAACATGCCAACCAAAGCATTAGAAGTAGCGCCCTACAGCCTAGGCCATGGTGCCAATTGGGAAGATTCGCTGGTCCAAAACTATAAACTCGATTCCCGCGATGCCGACCGTGAAGGTAATTTTTTCAGTGCCCGCAACAAGATTTTTTATAACAATGACTTAGCACTGTATACCGCCAAAGTCACCGCCGATACCGACGAGTTTTACCGTAACGCCTATGCCGATGAAGTGGTTTTTGTCCACGAAGGCGAAGGCACACTCTACAGCGAGTACGGCACGATTAAGGTCCAAAAGTGGGACTATCTCGTGATCCCACGTGGTACCACTTATCAACTAAAATTCAACGATTACAGCAATGTGCGACTTTTCGTCATCGAGTCATTCTCTATGGTGGAAGTGCCTAAGCATTTCCGTAACGAGTATGGTCAGCTATTAGAATCAGCACCTTACTGCGAGCGCGATTTGCGCGTACCTACATTGCAAGAGGCTGTGGTTGAGCGCGGCGCCTTCCCCTTAGTGTGTAAGTTTGGCGATAAATACCAACTCACCACGCTTGAATGGCATCCCTTTGATTTAGTGGGTTGGGATGGCTGCGTTTACCCTTGGGCATTCAACATCACAGAATACGCACCAAAGGTAGGCAAAATCCATCTCCCCCCTTCTGATCACTTAGTATTTACCGCCCATAACTTTGTGATTTGTAACTTCGTACCGCGCCCCTACGATTTCCACCCTAAATCGATTCCGGCGCCTTATTACCACAACAACATAGATAGCGACGAAGTCTTGTATTACGTCGATGGCGACTTTATGAGCCGCACGGGCATTGAAGCGGGTTACATGACCTTACATCAAAAAGGTGTGGCCCACGGACCACAACCGGGCCGCACTGAAGCCTCGATTGGCAAAAAAGAAACCTATGAATATGCAGTGATGGTGGACACGTTCGCCCCACTGAAATTAACCGAACATGTACAAAATTGCATGAGCAAAGACTACAACCGCTCTTGGCTAGAAGGCTAGCCCCAAGCCACCAGCACTCCCATGCGGGAGTCATTAGAGTGACGGCGTGTTGCACTAAAATAACGAGGAAAACATCATGGCAAGCGAACTAAATCCACTGGGCTTATTAGGTATCGAATTCACTGAATTCGCCAGCCCTGATACTGATTTTATGCACAAAGTCTTTATCGACTTTGGTTTTTCTCTGCTGAAAAAAGCCAAGAACAAAGACATCCTGTACTACAAACAGAATGACATTAATTTTCTGCTCAACACTGAGCGCGAAGGTTTCTCAGCTAAGTTTGCTAAATCCCACGGCCCAGCCATTTGTTCTATGGGCTGGCGTGTAGAAGATGCCGGCTTTGCCTATCGCGTTGCCGTTGAACGTGGTGCAAAACCCGCCGATGATGCCAACAAAGATCTGCCTTATCCTGCGATTTACGGCATTGGCGACAGCTTAATTTATTTCATCGACACCTTTGGCGCAGGTAACAATATCTATGCCGCTGATTTTGAAGATTTAGACGAGCAAATTATCACCCAAGAGAAAGGCTTTATCGAGGTCGATCACTTAACCAACAACGTCTACAAAGGCACAATGGAACATTGGGCTAACTTCTATAAAAACATTTTTGGTTTTACTGAAGTGCGCTACTTTGACATCAGCGGCGTACAAACCGCGCTAGTGTCCTACGCCCTGCGTTCGCCCGATGGCAGCTTCTGTATCCCGATTAACGAAGGTAAAGGCAGCGATAAAAACCAAATTGATGAATATCTGAAGGAATACAATGGCCCTGGTGTGCAACATTTAGCCTTTAGAAGCCGCGATATCGTTAAATCTCTGGATGCGATGGAAGGCAGTTCAATCCAGTGCCTAGACATCATCCCTGAATACTACGACACCATTTTCGACAAGTTGCCTCAAGTGACTGAGAATCGTGAGCGCATCAAACATCACCAAATTTTGGTGGATGGTGATGATACAGGCTATTTATTGCAAATATTTACTAAAAACCTGTTTGGACCGATTTTCATCGAAATCATCCAACGTAAGAATAACTTAGGTTTTGGTGAAGGCAACTTTACTGCCCTGTTTGAATCAATTGAACGGGACCAAATGCGCCGCGGCGTACTGTAAATTGTCATCCAACTAATAAAAAACGGTACGCACTGCGTACCGTTTTTCTTTCTACGAATATCTATATCGTCATCTAAATCACTATCAGCTTTGACACCAATCACTCGGCTTTAACTTTCCTGCGCTAGTCCACATCGATAGGTTTGATAACTTTACAAGGGTTCCCCGCCGCCACACAGTTCGCGGGAATGCTCTTATTCACTACACTACCAGCACCAATGACACAATTATCACCAATGGTCACACCGGGCAGTACAGAGACGTTTCCGCCTAGCCAAACATTATTGCCGATTTGAATTGGCGCGCCGTATTCCGTCGTTTGCCGCGCGATAGGATTAATAGGATGCGTTGCGGTAGAAATCATCACATGGGGACCAAACATCACATTATCGCCAATCGAGACGGAGCAAACATCTAATATGGTTAGATTATGATTGGCGTAAAATTGTTTACCAATATGGATGTTATAGCCGTAATCACAAAAGAAATTAGGCTCAATATGGGCACAGTGTTGAATATCAAGCAGGCCACGAAGATGCTCCATTCGGGCATCAAGTAAAGTCGGTTCGGCCAGATTAAACTGATGACAAATGGATTTCGCCCGCATCCGCTCAGCCAATAACTCATCATCCCAAGCCTTATAGGGCTGGCCCGCCAACATTTTTTGTTTCTCAGTCATCGTATTGTCAACATTCAGTCCATGATGACCTAACCCTAACAATCGATTGATGAAAGTTCAAGAACTGCCTCATATGCTCTTGAATGAACTACCCGTCTTGCTGACAGAACATTTAGCTAATAGCCAATGTGAGTCACATTCAAGCATTAAATCTCAATCGAGACAAAGGTCATTGCCTTTGTTCGTCATCACAATAGAGTTCTGCAAATAAATACACTAGACACAAACTGTTCAGCGGCATGACAGGATTTGTCCAAATCATCCGGCTGTGACGCCCTGCTTCACCGAAGATTTCAAGCAATAAATCCGAAGCCCCATCGAGTGCTTTAGGATGTTCAAAGCAAGATTGATGCACATTTAGCACCCCTTCCAAGCGGTAAATTTGTTTTATCCGCGAAAGCTCACCGCAAGCCTGTTTCAATTGGGCAATAGCATTAAGGGTAGCAAGACGACAGGCTGCGTAGCCTTCGCTCACAGTATGATCGGCGCCCAATTGTCCTTGATACTGAAGCTCGCCCTCTAAATAGGGAAACTGACCCGAGGTCATTAACTGACTGCCAACAATTGAATAGGGTTCATAATTTCCAAGAGCCGCAGCAACCTCAGGTAGTTCAAGCCCAGCCGCCACTAGCCGCGATTCAGGTGTGATCATCATAATGTCACCTCCTGAGATGAGGCATTCGCAGGATTAAGCAGCGGGGCTAACCAAGTCGTCAAATGTTGAGGATTGACTGTCAGCCAGTTCGCAGCGGCCTCATCTTCCGTCATTCCTTGTCGATTAACCGCATAATCGAGTTCTGCAACCATTTGATTCGATAATACTATGTTATCAAGCACCTGAATTTGTGCGGGCGAGAAATTAACCGCTAACTCGCGTTCACGGGCGAGCAATACCGCTTTATCTTTTCCCCCGAGTAAACCTTTAGGGTCCTGAAGATCGCGAATACCGTATTGATGGTGTAAAAATTGTGGATGCCACAAAGGAACGATCACCCAATCGTTTACCGCTACGGCAGACTCAAAAGCGGCGACACAGTCGGCCTGAGTGCCTGTTCTAAATTGATAACCTGCCGCCGTTAATCCATATTGCGTCATAATATTTTTAGAAAATCGCGTGATCCCCGCCCCCTCACCAATCCCTTGAATGATGGGCCGCATACGTTGCTGCACGTCAGGTTTGAGTAAATCCTCAATGCTCGACACTTGCTCAGCAGGCACATAATCGGGTACGCCCCAGAGCGCATAGGGCTCATAATGCAGCCCGAGTTGCCGCGTAGCAACTCGCTCTTCGACACCTTGTCGATAAATCCCATGGCTATGGGGCAGCCATGCTGAACACAGCATATCCACTTTGCCTTCACCTAGCTGCTCAAAATTAGCCTCGTGCAATGCATAGCTTCGTTGAACCTCTTTGCCCATAATCCCTATCACATGGGCCACCACAGCGGCGGTGACGCGATGAAAACTTAAGTCTGTCACTCCCATGCGAATCATCGGCTTACCCTGTGAGCTCTCCATATTTGTACTCGTATTCAATGAATTCATACCTATCACACCTCGAGGAAATAATGCCAATGATGCCAAACTGCCCAATCCCAACGTTTGCAATAATTGCCTTCTGAAGACATTAATCTCCGCCATGTTCAGGCTCCTTGGTGTCTAAAATAGTGAGCCTATCCATCACAATTCCTACGATGGCGTTGTCCTTTGCATAGGGAAATATCATCTCTACTTTGATGCCATTAGGATCTTCAAGGAACAACTGATGCTCACCAATCTCAGGCACAATTCGTTCCTGAAAAATCATCCTCTGCTGGCATAAATGCTGCTGCATCTGGTGTAAATCCGTACCACGAAACGACAAATGGTCAACACGTCCCGAGCCATAAATATTTCTGCTTTCCCCTAAGTAGGCATCTAGCGCCTGATCGCCCGCTTCCACTAAATGCAAAATGGGCTTATTTGAGGCATAGAGCCAATGTCCAGGAAAACCAAACTGTGGCCGCCAACCTAATTTCAATCCAAGGATGACTTGATAAAACAACAGCGTTTCAACCAGTTTGGGCGTTCTGATGGTAAAGTGATCCAATCCGTTTATGTTCATATTGTCATCCTCTGGCAGTACTGACTCGGTATAACCAAGTGCGAATCCAAACCGTTTTAATCCGCAAAAATCGTGTGAATAAATTCAGTTCAGATAAGCACTTGGCGTAAGGTTATAAAATTAATTGATGAGATTAATTGTTCGGATTAATTACCACGAACGCCCGCCGCTAACGGCTTAAAACGGAAAATATAATAAGGTGGACTGTTTTCAGCTTTGCCATTATTTAATGGTGCCGATAACGGTAATTGCGCAGCCCCAGAGTACAAATAACCTTGCTTGCCATAACTCACACCGTCGGGCCAAACCATACGCTCATCATGGACATAAGTGCGATACTGGCGAGAATCAGCAGGGATCACGCCAATGGCCCGCTCTCCCACTTCCGTTAGATATAAATTATTCGCTTCATCAATACTTAAGCCACCGTTGTCGGGTTTATCGGCATAAGCCTCCACTTTGGCAGAGAGTGCCGCAGGCGTTAACGAAGGATTGATGAGATCTGTCATCCGCACACGGTAAACTTTGTCTTTATTCATCGGGGCAAAGTAGAGCCATGTTTGATTTTTATCTAAAGCAATGCCATCGGCACCCACATAGACTTCAATCTGCTTTCTATCTTTTGAGTCTTTATCGATAATCAGTGGCCGCTGTAAGTCTGGCATCACACTGTTATCACCCTGTAATAGGCGCCGACTTTTCCCTGTATTTAAGTCCACAACCACCAGCGCAGCCTTTTCACCAATGGGACCCGTGCCAATCCCCTCATCGGCAATCACAATCGCTTGATGTCGAGATGAGATAACAAAGTCATTATGTTGTGACTCAGGAAGAGAGACTGGCGCGGGCAAATGAATAATGCGATCTAATTGGTTTTTCTTGGTATCCCACGCCACTAATTTAGGCTCAATACGTGGCGTCTGCTGGCCAGAGTCTAATAGCCACACTCTGTCTTGATCGTCGGTTCGCAGCCCCAACACCCAATTAAGGCAAGTGTCAGGTTCTTTCGCTTTACCCTGCGGATCATGGCATTGCTGCCAATCCGAATTAGGAAATGGCTTAGTACTACCATCCGCTAAAAGCTCGGCTACCTTAATATTAGGTTGATAGAAAGGGTGATAACTAAACATTAATCGATCATCTGATGTGAAAGTAATACCGCCCACAGCCCCATCAAGTTCGGCAAAGACTTCCATTTTTGCCAGCGGCTCAGTCTGTGTCGCCCATGAGTGAGAACACAACAAACTGCTTGCCAGTAGAGTAAAAACCTTTGATAACATTGGGTATGTAATGCGCGTAGATAATATGGTCATCTTCATTCCTCCTAACGTGGGCCAGCTAAAAGCGTTAAACTTGCTTCGCCTAATCTATGCTGCCAAAGATAGAATCCCACCAAAGCGGGTGTTGATCCCTTGTCTATCGGCAACTGCGCCACATCCAAAGCATGCACTGTCCATACATAACTGTGTTCACGTCCCTCTGGTGGACAAGGTCCAAAGAATCCAGGTTTACCTAAATCGGTATTAGCTTCAATGGCACCACTAGGTAGCGCTCCGCCATTCACACCACCTGCGAGAGTCGACACCTGTGCCGGAATGTCATACACAACACGGTGCCAAAAACCACTGCCAGTAGGCGCATCTTTGTCATATAAAGTGACAGCAAAGCTCTTGGTACCGGCAGGTACATTTTGCCAAGTTAAACGCGGCGCAATATTTTCGCCCGAACAACCAAATTGATTCCAATAATACTCAGGAGGGAACCTTGAATTATCAGCTAAATTACTTTCGAGACTAAACGCAGAGGCACTGTCGTCAGCCATAACGTAATTAATACTGGCGGCCAAAGCGACAGTCACCAAGAGAGTCTTTTTAAAAGAGGAGAAATAAGGCGATTTCATAATATGCTGAACCCATTTTTGAACTGTCCTAGAACAGTCATTAACCATTGATTTGAGAATGTGGGTTAGCATATCAATCAAATTATGATTGATAAGGCGCATTTGGTTGATATGAGTTTCAAAAAATATTGGATAATCTCAACATGCTTCTCAGTTATTTTTAGGTTATGGTACTTTCAGCAAAAATAATGCAAAAAAGTAACAACCAAACGACTAAGATATGTTCTTAATACAATAATATAACGAGGATTCGCTATGATTAAAGCGGCTTATCAACCTTGGTTTCCCGTGAACAGAAACCTAAAGCCACACCCGAACCTGAGTTGCAGATTAGACCATTTATCTTTAACCATACTGTGGCAGGAACTTGATAACGATGCATTCACAATGGAATTGTATTTCCCAACGATTTCAGGAATACAAGTAATTGATGAGTCAAGTTATCAAACCTTCTTAGATAACATAAGTGATAAATTTAGTAATATTCAACATGATGATAAAAGCAATACGCCATTCCCTATTGATTCAGATTTAAATATCACGAATCAATCCAATGCCGATTATTTTTCTTTACCTTGGCCAATATGGAAGTCGGTAAAAAATGCACGCCGTCCTTATTATGGTGACTTAGGCGAACATATTTACCAAGACCTATACAGTTATTATATGGTGGGCGCCGATAGTGTCTACTTGATCGATACTGATGTAGAACCTACAGTCAATGTCTTATCTTGTTAACTATGAGGTTAATCGCTGTTAACCGAACAACTGCAGAATTAATCACAATGGGGTTAGTGAGCATATTGTTAATAATAACTACAGTATGCTTTTTGCGTGAAATATCGCCAGCCAACACAACCGATTACATTTAAAGAGAGCAAGTTCAAAATAAGCAGATTGGCTAAATCCGCCGTTTTCATTACACTATCGGCCTTCTCATCTTCACCCAAGAATGACCAAACCATGCCTGATTTTGCCTTACTCGCTGTGTTTATCCCGACTTTTTTCTTTGTTTCTATCACGCCGGGCATGTGCATGACACTCGCCATGACACTGGGCATGAGTATAGGTGTGCGCCGCACCCTGTGGATGATGTTGGGTGAACTGGTTGGGGTGGCGTTAGTGGCCACGGCCGCCGTGATGGGCGTTGCCAGTATCATGCTCAACTATCCCGAAATCTTTCAAATCTTCAAATGGGTTGGCGGAATTTATTTAGGCTTTATCGGCGTACAGATGTGGCGCGCGCGCGGCAAGATGGCCATATTAAGTGATGACGACACTAACCCCAGAGCCAGCAATTTTACCTTGATCTCTCAAGGCTTTATTACCGCCATTGCCAATCCTAAAGGTTGGGCATTTATGGTGTCGCTATTGCCCCCTTTTATCAATGCCGAGCGCGACGTCGCGCCGCAGCTCCTCGCCTTACTGAGCATTATCATGGTGACCGAATTTACCTCTATGCTCGCCTACGCCAGTGGTGGCAAAAGCCTGCGCATCTTCTTGAGCCGTGGTGATAATATTCGCTGGTTAAACCGCATTGCGGGCAGCCTAATGATAGGCGTAGGAGTTTGGTTAGCCATGAGCTAACGGTTTGAACTAACCGCTTAAATGTAACCCGTTCTACCTAAAATGAGCCCAATAAAGTCCTGTTAACGCGGTCTTTATGAAGGCGCTTTTTTGTAGGGCAACACATCCTGCATCTGCGCCATATATTGCTGCATTTGCAGTGTTTCTTGCTCAACAAAGTCGGCAATCGCCGCCTTAAATCCCAAATGGGCGATGTTATGGTAGGAATACATTGCTACGGGTTCAAAGCCTCGCAGCACCTTATGTTCCCCCTGCGCGCCCGCATCAAACACTTGAAACTCATGTTCAATACAATATTGAATACCTTGGTAATAACAGGCCTCAAAATGTAAACCGTCGAGCTCAACCGTCGTCCCCCAATAACGACCATATAAGCATTTCTGCCCTCGGGTATTCTCACCTTTTAAATACAAGGCGCCAGCGACCATCTCGCCCTTTGCATCTTCAACCACCAAGAGTAGGACTTGCGCAGCGAGTTGTGCCCCCAACTGCTGAAAAAAGGTTGGCGTTAAATAGCCGCGATGACCGGAGCGTTTAAGGTAAGTTAATTGATAACACTCGATAAACGTCTGCCATTGCGAAGCGGTGATCAGCTCCCCTTCGACAAACTGAAACTTAAGATTAAAAGGCTGTAACTGCGCCCGCTCCTTCAAGATATTTTTACGCTTACGGGAACTAAAGCCTGCCAGAAAATCATTAAAATCCCGATAACCGCGATTATGCCAATGGAACTGAGTGCCTAAGCGTTTTAACAGCGAATTTGGCAAACTTTCAAATAACGGCGTTTGTGTTGGGGTAACAAACAGGCTGTGCCATGAGGTAATCGGGGTATTGCCCTGCTCTGGCCCATTAAGAATAGCTTCCTTAAGTACGAGATTATCCTGCGCTGATATTAGTCGGCGATTCAATGTCATCAGCAGTAATGCCGCCACGCGCAGTTGCTCGGCGCGCTCTACTGCGGGATGAATGCCCATCCGTTGACCTTGCACTGGGGTAAAAGGGATCGCATTCACCCATTTGGGATAGTAATCGAGCCCATGGCGCTCATAGGCTTCGGCCCACGCCCAATCGAACACATACTCACCGTAGGAGTGGGATTTTTGGTACAAGGGCATGACGGCAATAAGTGGGAACTGATTGAAGTGCTTAGCCGTTTGCACACTGATAAACCCTCCTTCAGCCAAAAGTGACAAGCTTTTATCCTTACTGGCGACATCATTTAATGTGTCACCCGCATCGAACACGCATAAATGTCGAGGCGTCCAACCGGTTGCAGTGCAAGCGGAGCGGCTTTGCTCGAGTGCCAACAGAAACTCATGGCGGCAAAAGGGATTCGCCTTACCCATGGCAGCATTCCACGCACTGGCCGAAATATCCGACATTGAGCTCGCAAAAGCCAAGATAAGCTGTCTCATTGGGTAAATTATCGTCCTTTACTGGTGTGAACAAGTATACGAGGTTGCAATTAAGCCTAATTCTCGGCACATTGCATAGCCATAATTAAAATAAATTCAGGATTGAGTATGCGTCCAACAAGACCTTTTAGACCTCTTATTCTCGCCATTGCGATGGCGCTTCCCTTACTATCATCTCCCAGTCTGCTTGCCGATGAATCGCCAATTTTCAGCCAGATGGCCACCGCACAACCTGTGTGGGCTAAGCATGGCATGGTCGCAAGCCAAGAAACTCTCGCCAGTCGCACCGGCGTTGAGATCCTAAAGCAAGGCGGTAATGCGGTTGACGCCGCCGTGGCTGTCGCCTTCAGTTTGGCAGTCACCTTACCCCGTGCTGGCAATATCGGCGGCGGTGGTTTTATGCTGGTGCATATTGCCAAAGAAAACAAAACCATCGCTATCGATTACCGTGAAATGGCGCCGTCTAAAGCCAAGAAAAACATTTTCCTCGACGAAAATGGCGACGCAGTTGAAAAACTGAGCCGTGAACACGGTCTTGCCGTGGGTGTGCCAGGTACAGTGATGGGCATGAGCTTAGCCCTTGAGAAATATGGCACTATGACTCTCGCCCAAGTCGCCGCGCCCGCGATTAAAATGGCGCAGGAAGGCATTAGCGTGACGCCAGATCTTGCCCAATCCCTTGCCGGCCTAAAACGCCGCATGGCCCAATGGCCAACCACGGCCGCTATCTTCTACAAAGCCGACGGCAGTGACTATCAAGTGGATGATATTCTTAAACAACCTGAACTTGCCCATTCGTTAAGTCTTATCGCTGAAAAAGGCACCAAAGGATTCTACGAAGGAGAAACCGCCACTAA
This sequence comes from Shewanella sp. DW31, assembly GCF_015767295.1. Lineage (NCBI taxonomy): Bacteria > Pseudomonadati > Pseudomonadota > Gammaproteobacteria > Alteromonadales > Shewanellaceae > Shewanella > Shewanella sp. DW31. Next base: position 21,140 of record NZ_JADWMP020000024.1, on the reverse strand, counting down.
GCTCATCAATGCGGTGAAAGACGCTGGCGGCATTATGACCTTAGACGACCTTAAAAATTATAAGGTAGTGGAACGTGAACCCGTGCGCGGCGAATACCGTGGCTATGAGGTTGTGTCTATGCCACCGCCATCATCGGGCGGTGTACACATCATAGAAATGCTCAACGTATTGCAGCAATTCCCAATAGATAAACTCGGCCACAATACCGCCCAGACGATTCATCTGATGGCAGAAACCATGAAGTACGCCTATAGCGATCGCAGCGAATACTTAGGCGATCCCGACTTTTATAAGGTGCCCGTCAGAGCCTTAACCAGTAAGGACTACGCCCAAAAAATCGCCAGCCAAATTGCGATGAATAAGGCTACACCGAGCGCTGAAATCAAGCCCGGCAAGCTCGCACCCTATGAGAGCGATCAAACCACTCACTTCTCGGTAGTCGATAAATGGGGTAATGCAGTCTCTAATACTTACACCTTAAACTTCAGCTACGGCTCAGGTTTAGTGGCTAAGGGAACAGGGATTCTGCTCAATAACGAGATGGATGATTTCTCTGCCAAACCCGGCGTGCCAAACGGCTACGGTTTAGTAGGCGGTGATGCTAATGCGGTCGAGGGCAATAAGCGCCCACTCAGTTCAATGAGCCCAACAATAGTGATGAAGGATGGCAAACCCTTCCTCGTCACTGGCAGTCCAGGTGGTTCGCGCATTATCACCACCACACTGCAGATCATCATGAATGTTATTGATCATGGATTAAATATCGCCGAAGCCAGTAATGCGGCGCGGGTTCACCATCAATGGCAACCCGATGAATTGCGAGTCGAGTCCAGCTTTAATCGCGATACCATTTCCCTGCTCGAAGCCAAAGGACACAAAGTGAAAGTACAATCCGCTATGGGCAGCACACAATCAATCATGGTGACCGAACAAGGAATTTTTGGTGCGTCTGATCCACGCCACTCCGGTAGCGAAGCCATCGGCTACTAGCATCCCTATGATGCCGATTTTATTGAAAGAGATGAGTGTAAAGAGATGAGTGAGAGAAATAGGTGGATGAGATAAAAGGATTTATGACCTATTCGAACTAGGTCATAAACCCTGAGTAAAGCTTGTACTTTCACTCAACGAATACAAACTTGCAATCAAAAAGCCCTACTATACATCACTGTATAAGAAGGGATTTTTATTATTTTAAATTACACCTTATCATGCTGATTTACATTAACTTTTAATTTGATGAAGCGACAGGTGAGTCATGAAGTATCTACTGAGACCTAACGCACTTCTGTACAAAATTCATTGGTAAACTGTAATGTCAGTTATTGGGATCTTAGCGTTGGCTGGTATCCACTAATATAGGCTTGCCATGGCATTCACTCTCCGACTCGCAGCCAGTCCGTCCGTGGATGCTCGACCGCCCCATCCATGGGGCGGACGGTCGTCTCGCTAATCGCCATGGCTCACCTTTTTGGCACTAGTGTAACCTGTCTGTATGAAGGAGATACCCAGCACGCTTTTGGACAATTCCGAGTTAGACCATTAGCTCAAATTAGTAAGTTTCAAATTAAAATTTCTATGGGCTAACGCCCGCAATAAGCGGCGCGAGGAACGAGCATCCGGCGACCGCAGGGAGCGAACTTAATTGGTTGGTTATGAGTTTTCACTACCGATTATCTCCAATCTAGCTTGTTGCCATTGTTCCCATGCGTATTCTGGATCTAGATCTAGATAGCCTCTGGACTCTTCCATTTTTGAAATTACCGATACAGGCATCATTATGCATACAGCATTATCCCGGATTTCCAAAACCTCTTTCTCAGTAAGAGGAGCTCCTTTTTCGTGCTCTTTGTTTAAAAGAACAGCCACTAACGCGGGCACGAGAACAGGAACCAGCTCTTCTTTGGCTTCTTCATTCTTGTCTTTTCGGCTGAAGAGTTTACCGAACACGATGCATTCCTTTACTCATAACGTCTTAGTATTTATGCGCTGCGCTGTTTGCAGGGCATAAATCGCTTGTTGGACTTTACCGCTGCCACATCCATGTCAATTGGTATAAATGATGCTATAGGAATTTGCTTTTTTGCGGAAGCGGTTTTTTATACAGTTTGATGGGTAATCACTTGATATCGTTTTAGCTTTCTCATTTTTCGCACTTATTTTTGCTGATGAATCGCTATCTAACGACTCAAAACTCCAAGGAATACACCTCCCCTCGGAGTTGCCGCAGGGCGAATAGAGCTCTTGATTTAATAAAGAGTGCGTGAGTTCGGTCATGGATGACCGACTAGCTTTCGCAGGTGCAGGGACGCATCCTTCGGAAGCGATAGCAAATTTGGCAATGAGCACAAGGAGCTTTCAACTCCGTTGGGGACGTCATAGAGCATCCAAGGAGGATAGGACGAGCAGTCCTCCTTGGTCGGGTGTGGGGGGAAGCCCCACGACTTTGATTGTGATTAAAGAATTCAAACGAAGTTTGTAATGGTAGAGATCACTATTTCACCGCCGATAGCTCGATAAATGCTGCGGTGTACATTTTTAGGTTCAGCATAAATTGCTTATGGGTGATGAACTCTTTTTCGGTATGGCCAGTGTATTCCACGCCCAGCATCGCTTGGGCAAAACTTAAAGCAATGGGGAATAATTTACTGTTCGTTGAGCCGCCAATTTCAACGGATTTAAGACCAACTATGCCAAGAACGCACGCCCTAGAAACGGTAATATCCTCGCCCAGTTTGCCATCATTTTTTGCTTAAAAGCCTGAAACAAAACATTTGTTACAAACTAAACACAAAATCGATGGAACCCCTAGTCCGATACATGTTAAACAGTCACATTAAGCTTAATTTAATGGTTTTAGCCGCACGTAGACTTCAATTTTTTCTTGAAATCCAAGGCCATCATCATGCAAACATCCATAACAATATCGACCTAACGGGGAACAAATAATGAAGGGACTAACCCTCAAACCGCAAGCACTCACGCTAAGTGCCATCGCTTTAGCCTTAACTTTGAGTGCCTGTAGCACACAACAACCCGATGCCAGTGTTCAAGCAAGTACGGCGCCAAATGCAGTGTCAGCGCAAATTATCAGCCAGAATGCGACGAATCCATTCTTTAAACCCTATGATACTTTTATGGAAATTCCGGCCTTCGATAAAATCAAGCCTGAGCATTTCCTCCCCGCATTTAAAGCGGGAATCGCCCAACAACACGAACAAATTCAAGCAATTGTTGATAATAAAGCAAAACCCACCTTCGCCAATACGATTGAAGCCATGGAGTTTTCTGGCGATCTAGTGACGCGCGTTTCTAACGTCTTCTTTAACCTGACGGGCGCGGATACGAATGAAGCATTGCAAGCACTCTCGAAAGAAGTGTCGCCTATGTTATCGTCCGCCGAAGACGATATTTTGCTTAATGACAAACTGTTTCAAAAAGTTAAAGCCGTCCACGACGCAAAAGACAACCTGAAGCTCAGCACAGCCCAAGCCAAATTACTGGAAGATACCTATAAATCTTTCACCCGTGGCGGCGCGAACTTAAGCGAGCCAGATAAAACCAAACTGCGCGCGCTGAACGAAGAGATCGGCAAACTCAATTTAGCCTTTGGTGACAATCTATTAGCCGAAACCAATGCCTTCGAATTAGTGGTTGATAGCAAAGCCGATCTCGCAGGTTTACCCGCAGATGTGATTGCCACTGCCTTTGAAACTGCCAAAAAACGTGGCCATGAAGGCAAGTGGGTATTTACCACGTCTCGCCCTTCTATTACGCCTTTTTTGACCTATGCCGATAATCGCCAGTTACGTGAAAAGCTCTACAAAGGGTATATCGAGCGCGGTAACAACAATAACGCCAACGATAACAAGATTATCCTCGCTAAGATTGCTGCCCTGCGTGCTGAACGTGCTCAACTGATGGGCTATAAAACCCATGCGGATTTCGTGTTAGAAGAACGCACAGCTAAAACACCAGAAAACGTCTACGGTTTACTCAATAAAGTATGGCCAGCGGCATTGGCCCAAGCCAAAAACGAAGTGACTGATATGCAAGCCATGATTGACGCTCAAGGTGGCAATTTTAAGCTGCAAGCGTGGGACTGGGATTACTACGCAGACAAGATCCGTGTTGCTAAGTACAGCTTTAACGAACAACAAACTCGCCCGTATTTCTCCCTCGACAGTACATTAAAAGGCGTGTTCTACACGGCTAACCGTTTGTACGGTTTAACCTTTAAAGAACGCACCGACTTGCCCAAATACAATGCAGAAGTTCGTACTTGGGAAGTTTACGATAAAGACGGCAAACTGATGGCCATCTTTATGGGTGACTATTTCACCCGTGACAGCAAACGTGGCGGCGCTTGGATGAACTCCTTCCGCAAACAATACAATATGAATGGCGTTGATTCTAAACCTATTATTGTCAACGTATTAAACTACCCTCGACCAGCGGGTAATGAGCCAGCGTTGCTGACTTTCGATGAAGCCAGCACACTATTCCACGAATTTGGCCACGCACTACACGGCATGTTATCGAACGTCGAATATCGCTCACAAGGCGGCACCGCCGTACCTCGCGATTACGTTGAGTTCCCATCGCAAGTGAATGAAAACTGGATGACTCAGCCAGAAGTGTTAGCACAATTTGCCAAGCACTACAAAACCGGCGAAGTGATCCCGCAAGAACTAGTGAAGAAAATCCAAGCAGCCAGCAAGTTCAACCAAGGTTTTTCTACCGTTGAATACATGGCGGCCACTAAACTCGATTTAGATTGGCACACACTGACCGACACTACGCCAAAGGATGCGGCCAAGTTTGAGGCGGACTCATTAGCGGCAATGGGACTGATTGAAGAAATTAGCCCACGCTATCGCAGCACTTACTTCTCGCATATTTTCGCGGGCGGTTATTCAGCAGGCTACTACAGCTACCTCTGGTCGGATATTTTAGGTGCAGATGCTTTCGAAGCCTTTAAAGAAAACGGCATTTTCGACAAAGCCACTGCGGATTCCTTCCGTAATAATATCCTGTCGAAAGGCGGCAGTGATGATCCTATGCTGATGTATAAAAAATTCCGCGGTAAAGAAGCCGGTATAGAGCCGCTACTACGTAGCCGCGGATTACTGGCCGAGTAACATAACATCATCCCTCTAAATTGAAGTTTGAAATATCACCAACAGGGAGCTAACACTCCCTGTTTTTATTTTACTGATACCAAATAGGGAAATGGCAAGGAAGGGTCAAGATGACAGAGTGCAGCTTGGCAGCTAACATCTTGGGAAAAAGATGCTACGGAACTAACGCCTAAACTTTTTAAACGCGGATTCGTAAAGGTTGGTACCTTTACGCTTCACATGTTAACCCACTATGATTCACCGCTTAGGCGGCATTAAATTTTCAATAGAGTTATATGATGAATATTGAGATGGTAGAAAAAGCAGATCATCTTAGTCTGCTCGATATTTGGGAAGCATCGGTAAGAGCAACCCATGACTTTTTAGCAGAAGAAGATCTACAGGAATTAAAGCCGTTGATCCTCGAACAATATTTTGACGCCGTTCACTTAAAGTGCGCTAAAAATGACAATGGAGAAATACTCGGGTTCTGTGGGATACATGATGGCAATATTGAAATGCTATTCATCTCACCTGACGCGCGCGGAAAAGGGATTGGTTCCATGCTAGCGACACATGCAATTAATGAACTGGGAGCCACAAAGGTTGATGTTAATGAGCAGAATCAGCAAGCATTAGGTTTTTACCAGCATATTGGTTTTTCAGTAACGGGTCGCTCACCCGTTGATGGACAGGGTAAACCTTATCCGCTGTTGCATATGGCGTTATATTCCATTGAGGGATTGTAGATGTATCCTGATTCAATCGATGAGAATAGGATTGGAGAGTATCCGGCGGAAACAAAATCAGGCGGCGGTTATTTCTATGATCAAGTACTAGAATATCGTGTTTGGTGCCGCCCTTGGCAAGGCGCTCCAGATGAATTTGATGGTGAAATCTACTATTACGCCTTTCATACTTATAATGAGGCTCTTGAATTTTCGAATGAAACTGATGGGTCTGAAGCGCCTTTAGTACTTATTAAACAGCTTGAATGGATTGATGAACCAGAAGCAGGAAAATTCATTCATAAAACAGGTGAACGCCTAACAGAATGGAGGGTTGAGTGGCTATTAGAGAGTCAACGTAAGGAGGACACTATTGCTAACTTTATAAGTGACAATCAAACATAACAATTTAATCAATAAAAAATAGTTTAAGACTGTCTTTCGACAACATTCCAACAAACTATTTTGGAACTGTGATTAGGAGCGTTACCTGCAGATTTCCTTATCCTCTAAACCTCCTGTCTTGAAACAAAAAATGGTTAATAAATCCGCCCTGACATCAGTAAAAAATGGCTTGCTAGATTTCCCTAACAAGCCTTTAGCTTTTTACAATTAATCAATTAATCGACTAAACCGCGGCGCTTTAACAGTGCCTCTGTTGTCGGTTTTTTACCAGTAAAGTGAATATAATCTTGCATGAGATCTTCACTGTTACCTTTAGATAAGACTTCCTTACGGAATTTGTCACCATTATCGGCTTTCAATCCACCTTGCTCGCCCATATAGGCAAAGGCATCGGCGGCAAACACTTCTGTCCACAAATACGCGTAATACCCTGCGGAATAACCACCAGAGAAGGCATGGCTAAAGTAGCTCGACTTATAACGGGGTGGAATTGGCGCAAAATCAAGACCATGTTTAGCTAGCACTTGGTGCTCAAACTTCTCTACATCGCTAATTTGAGTATCGGCGCTGATAGAGTGCCATTCCATATCTAACAAGGCCGCTGACAGGTACTCAACGGTATCAAAACCTTGGCCAAACTTATTGGCCGCTAAAATTTTATCGAGCAGCGCCTTAGGAATTGGCTCACCCGTTTTGTAGTGTTTTGCATAGTTAGCAATCACAGCAGGGTCGATATTCCAATCTTCGTTGACCTGTGATGGGAACTCAACAAAGTCACGTGCAGTTGATGTGCCAGCAACGCTTGGGTATTTCACCTGCGAGAATAAACCGTGTATCGCATGGCCAAATTCATGGAACAGAGTGGTCACTTCATCGAAGGTCATTAGCGTTGGGCCATCGGCTGGCTTAGGAATATTAAGCGCGTTATAGACAACGGGCTTAGTGCCGAGCAGACCGCTTTGGGTGACGAACTCATCCATCCACGCACCGCCGCCTTTGCCTTCACGGGCATACGGGTCTAGGTAGAATAAGCCAATAGAACTGTTATCTTTATCAAAGACTTCAAAGGCTAAAACATCGGAATGCCACACAGGTAAATCAGTACGCGGTTTTAAGCTGATGCCATACAATTTATGCATAGCGAAAAACAACCCGTCTTTCAGTACAGTATTAAACTCGAAATAAGGCTTGATACTGCTTTCATCGAGGGAGTATTTCTCTTGACGCACTTTGTCAGCGTAGTAAGCCCAATCCCAAGGTTGCAGCTCAAAATCACCGCCCGCCTTTTTGATTTCAGCTTGAATATCAGCCGCCTCCACTTTGGCGCGAGCTAAAGCTTTTGGCGCTAAATCATCGAGGATTTCATACACAGCAGCAGGGGTTTTCGCCATTTGATCGGCAACCGCATAGGATGCCCAAGTATCGAACCCCAGTAAATTGGCTTTTTTAGCCCGTATTTGCGCCATTTTGACAATCAATGGACCATTGATTGCGACGGCTCTGTGCGCCGAGGTTTCCCACACTTTTTGGCGCAGTTCACGGTTGCTCAGGCTAGAAAGTACAGGTTGGCGTGTCGTGTTTACTAAGGTAATCAAATAGCCTTCTTTACCAGCAGCTTTAGCAGCCGCAGCTAAAGTAGCAATTTCGCTGTCGGATAAACCGGCTAACAGGGCTTTATCAGTCACAACAATCACATCATCTTTAAATGATTTTAAGCTGTTTTGTGAAAAGTCCGTCGCTAAAGTTGCAAGCTCAGCGTTAAAGTCTCGCATCTTAGCTTTATCTTCGGCCGACAATTTCGCGCCAGCGCGGACAAACTGCTCATAGTAGTATTCAACTAAACGCTGATCTTCCGCATTTAGGCTGCTCTTTTGCTGGTATACGGCTTCAACACGGGCAAATAAAGTCGGATCGAGATAAATATTATCTCGGTGGGCAGATAGCTTAGGTGCAAGATCCGCTTCGGTTTTCTGGAAATCATTATCAGAAATCAGACCTGCGAGATTAAAGAAGGTACGCGATACGCGCGTTAACAATTCACCCGAGGTTTCCATGGCGAGAATGGTGTTGTCAAAACTGGCCGCTTGTTTGTTATTCACAATCGCAGCGATTTCTGCATCGTGAGCTTTAATGCCCTGCTCGAAGGCGGGAGCATAATCTGCGGACTGAATAAGATTAAATTGCGGCGCTTGATCTTGCAGTGGACTCTTGCTCAGCAGCACATTAGTTGCTTCGGCTTTGACGGCGGATTGAGTCGCAACGGCATTTTTGGCTTCATTGGTGCTTACATCAGGCTTGTCTGAACAAGCGCCAAGTAACAATGCCGCAGCTACGGCTGTGGTAATAACGGACTTACGCATATTAACTCCCTTGGATATTGCTGCCCTTTCGATTGTATTTTTAAGGTGAAAGGTGCGCGCAAACGGATTTTGGCTTTCGGTTTACAACAGTCTGTTTTAACGAACTTGTGTAGCTTCGTACGTCAATTTCGATGAACTACCTTAACAAGTTACGCGCATTTCAGCCAAGTTTTACCCGCCCAGAGCACAGCTAATTTGTATCACTTTATGTGTATTACCCGTCTAAATAAGCCTATGCCAACGCTACGCTAAACCTAACTCACCTCAATCAAGCCAAGAGACATGCGAGCATAAGTGATCAACATTGGCTAAAATTTGATGTAAAAGAATTATTTAAAACAATTCTACTGAAGTTTTACGTCAAATATCCCCGACATAGACAAGGGGCTGAGCAAATAAAATGCCATTCCAATAACAAATATTAATTCTTCTTAATAAACTGTTTACTGTAATTATTTAAACATTGCCGTAACAAATAAACAGGCTAAACGGCTCACTATTTAAGCAGGCAAACCTTGGGTCACAATTTGAAACAGCTTTTATCCGATTAATGTCACATTCAGATCATCAAATGTCTTTATAATTCCCGCTCGTTAACTTAGCGGAAAATTAACCTAACAGTTAAATTACGCTGAATTAACGGGATGATGGGCATGTTCTTTTACGGAACATGCATTGGGGTCAAATAAATATAAATAGAGATAACTATGTTAAATAAGAAAATACTCGCAGTGATGATCACTGCCGCCCTTGGTGTAAGCGCCTGTAATTCTGATGACGACAAAGTCGTTCAAGCCGATTTACGGGTACTCGAAACCACAGATCTGCACACAAATATCATGGATTTCAACTACTACAGTGGCAAAAATGACCCCACTATCGGTCTAGCCCGTACTGCAAGCTTAATCCACGCTGCACGCAACGAAGCCAAAAACAGCGTACTCGTCGACAACGGCGATCTACTACAAGGCAGCCCAATGGGCGATTACATGGCTAAAGTTGGCCTGCAAATGGGTGATATTCATCCAGCCTATAAAGCCATGAACCTATTAGATTATGAAGTCGGTAATATCGGCAACCATGAATTTAACTATGGTTTAGATTTCTTAAATAAATCTATTAGTGGTGCAGATTTCCCTTATATCAACTCAAACGTTTATTGCGCCGACGATAATGGTTGCTGGAATGAGGTTAAAAAAGGTGAGCATTTATTCACCCCTTATATCATTAAACAAAAAATTATTATCGACAGCGAACTCAATAATCAAACCATTAACATTGGTTATATTGGTTTTGTGCCACCGCAAATTCTATTGTGGGATAAGCAAAATCTGACGGGGAAAGTGACGGTCGAAGATATTATTGAAACCGCGAAAAAATATGTCCCCGAAATGAAAGCCAAAGGTGCCGATATCATTATCGCCATTCCACACTCTGGCATTGGTTCGACGGAAAATCCTGGCGATCCTATGGCTGAAAACGCCACTTACGCTTTGACTTATGTTGACGGTATCGATGCGATTCTATTCGGCCACAGCCACTCTATCTTCCCAGATGCTAAATATGCCGACTTACCCAATACCGACGTCACTAAGGGCCTACTGAACGGCGTCCCCGCAGTGATGCCAGGTCGTTGGGGTGATAACTTAGGGGTTGTTGACTTTAAACTTGAACGTAGAGATGGTAAATGGCATGTCCTTAGTGCCAAAACGCAAGCTCGCCCTATCTATAATGGTGCGACTAAGGAAGAGTTAGTTAGCCAAGATCCTGCAATTAAAGATGCAGTCGCAGCAGAACACCAAGGCACCCTCGCCTTTGTGGATGAACCTATCGGCGTTGCCGCCGCCGACATGTACAGTTTCCTTACCTTAGTGCAGGACGACCCTACGGTACAAATCGTTTCTGATGCGCAAATCGCTAACGTGAAAGCGAAATTACCTGCAGCATTAAAAGGTCTGCCAGTGCTATCAGCCTCCGCACCCTTTAAAGCGGGCGGTCGCCACGGTACAACCAGTGATGCCGATCAATTTGTGCAAGTTGATAAAGGCCCACTGACCTTTAAAAACGCCGCCGATCTGTACCTGTATCCCAATACTATGGTGGCAGTCAAAGCGACGGGCGCCGAATTGAAAGATTGGCTAGAGTGCTCAGCAAACCAGTTCAATCAAATCGACCCAGCAAAAACCACCCCACAAGGTTTAATCAACTGGGATGGTCATCCAACCTATAACTTCGACGTACTCGATGGCTTAACCTATAAAATTGATGTGACCCAACCGAGCAAGTTTGACCGCGATTGCGCCGTCGTTAATGCCAACGCAAACCGTATCGTTGATTTAAGCTATAAAGACGAAAACGGCAAAGTCATCACAGGTGAAGAATTTGCCGCGAAAGAGTTTATCGTTACCTCAAATAACTACCGCGCCTTTGGGGGTAAGTTTGCTGGTACGGGTAGCGACCATGTGGTGCTTGAACTGCCCGATACTAACCGTGAAGCACTAGCTGCTTATATCACAGCGCAATCTCAGTACAACGAAACCACAGGTAAGTACGAAGCTATGGTCAATCCAAGTGCTGATTACAACTGGGATTTCAAAACCATCACTACCAACGTCACATTGGACGTTCGCTTCGAAACCCAAGACAGTGACAAAGCCGCTACCTTTATCGAAGCCAATAAACAACGTGAAATGAAGAAGATCGGTAAGGATGAACTGGGTTTCGCCGTTTATAGCATCAACCTAACCAAATAAGCGTTCAATTCCAAAATATCATGCTCAAAAGGCTCCTCGTGAGCCTTTTTTATTCCCTGCAGATCAAATTAACGCTAATCTGCGCGCTATAAACAGTGTGTCGCCATTTAGCTCATCATGCTCCACACTAAAGGTTAAACCTGCTTTGTGTCGCCAAATATCTGCCTTATTATTTAGCGGCGTCCTCGCAACAACAGAGAAAGCTTATGAAATATCAATCAATCTTATGTGCCACGGCATTAGTGCTGGGGACTGTGCAGCCAGCAACGGCCGATGTTAATCTCAAACTACCTAAAAATACTGAAGTGTTAACGGTCAATGGCAAGCCAGCCGTAAAGAGTGGCGATCTCGTTTTAGCCGATGGGACCAATCAGATTGCCTTCCGTTATGCCGCGCAATATCGACAACAAGCTGACTCAGTACATTATCTCTCCGACGTGCTCATCGTCCGTTTTGATGCGTCAGCACAAACACTCACGCTGACACTTCCCGCTATCAACTCAGCCAGAGATGCAAAGAAATTTGATGAGTCACCTAAGCTGACACTATTAAATGCTCAAGATGAAGCAGTGGGTTTTACCAGCGATAAATTGATTAAGAATGGCATTCAACTGGGACGGGATTTCGAACACGAGATACTGCAGTACAACCTTAGTAATCATCCGGCTTCATTAAATCTCACTATGAATACCGCGACAACACAACCAAGCGACGCTATTACACCCGTATTGGCAAGCCAGCCACAAATACGCCAAACAGCAGTAGTCACATCCACGAACTTGATCGCGCCAGCAGTTATGTCATCCTCAGCCGCAGCGGTCAATGACAAGGCTCAACAAACTACTCCTGCAACCACACCTAGCCAAGCTGAAATCAGTCAAATGCTGGATTACTGGTACAAACAAGCTAACGACAATACCAAAGCCAGCTTCAAAGCTAAAATAAACAAAGAGTGACCCATACCGCTTCAGTTTATCTATTTAAAACCGCCAGCTTAGTGTCACATATGAACTGGCGGCTCTATTAAAGCTTAGTAAAACTGATATTTCAGAAACATTAAAGCTCAGTAAGCCCATTCCCACTTCACAGCTTAATGTCATTTAACACAGCAAAGCTGCTAAGCAACAAATGGTACGAGTGCCTGTAAAGGCATTATTTATATATTTGGTAGAACAAATTATAAATATAAAAGACATATCATTTTACAGTCTTCATAGACTATTATTTATCAACTCGCTTTATAAAAGACAGTTAAGCATTTGTAGATAAAAGACTTATCACTTAATTAACTACAAAGAATTCGAACTGAGTAAAATCGAATAGTCTCTGTTCCTCCAGCCAACATAATTAACTATCCGCAAAGCGTTATCTCATAATTAAATATTTTTAAAAATCAAAACCTTGAGCAAGGATAAATACTATTTAGCCTACACATTTAACCGTATGCATTATGATTTACACTATATATTTTGGCTAGATCCAGAAACAAATGTAACAAAAAATGTCATAAAGGCATTATTTAGCAAGAGTCATTATCAGCTTCAAAGCCTCACTAAGCATGAAAAGATCAATGCTCTAATCCTATTCCATAAAAAACATTCAACCTTTAGACTTATTCAACCTTCAACCTGCTCATTCTTTATACTGATTTAAACTCTCCCCATCAAATGTTAGAAATAAGTTGCCTAAATGATAGGGCGAAAAATTACTAATCAAGTAAAAGGAATAACATGATGGAACTTAAATTAAAAAAAGCTGAGTTAGTGAATCTGTCCCATGATAAAAAAGTCTTACCTAGCGAATTAACACCACAAGTTGCTGGTGGTGTGATAACTCGTGCTTGCGGAGAGTTGACTGCCAATGCATACACCTGCCCTTCTGATCGTACAGGTAGCACTCATCGCTGCTGTCAAATCCCTTAATACGGGGTTCAAGTAACCAAATAGGTTGTGACGTCACAATATAACACAGCATATTTTATCAGTAGATATGTAAAGGGCATATCCACTATGCCCTTTTGACTTTCTAAATGAGCCAATATGTAGAAGCTGTACTTCATGGAAATAAAGGAAGGTGGTTCAGTGCAATTTAATCAACCCCATCAGTCTAGCCTTGCTAGACAGGCATTGAACGACATAGCTGCGCTATTAGTGAAAGATGCCAAACAATCATTAGAGCAGCAAGGGGTTGGTTTGTTAACTGGCTTAGCTGGGCAACAATTATTTTTCTGGCAATTACATAAACAGTTTCCAGAACTAGCATGCCAACATGAATTTTCAGCACGAATGACATTAATAGAAGAGCAAATACCATTCCTACATTCACAGTTCGCGTTTGGCTATGGACTGACTGGTGTCGCTTGGCTATATGAATTTTTTTTGCATGAAGGGAATTACCAAGCGGAGTTTAATCACAATACTGATGTGCTCTTACTACAACATTTACAACAGAACGACTGGACTGGAGAATTGGAATTTATTCGCGGACTAAGTGGTTTTGCAGTCTATATAGCGCGGCGTCAAACCGCGGAATTAGGCTTACCTTTGGCCCAAGCGTTATTGACACTACTGGAACAGCAATGGCATCAATTTGCCGATGGTACTGGTGCTTGGGAAGTGGCAACAAACTCTTTCTTTAGATTTAATCATGCAACAGATGACTCTGAGTTTAATTTAGGATTAGCTCACGGAGTCCCTTCAATCATTGCCTCCCTATTACCATTATTAGCGCATCAGCAACTGCACAGCCAAATTAAGACGTTGTTGCAAGCCAGTTGTCAGTGGTTAATTCAGCAGCAACAGGCATCCGAGATATTTGGTAGTTGCTTTGCTTACATAACTGATCAACCGTGCCAGTCACGACTCGGTTGGTGTTATGGAGATGCCACCATCGCCTTAACATTACTGCGAGTGGGCAATGCAATAGACAGCGATAACTTTACCGCCGCAGGTAAGAACATTGCCTTAAAAGCTGCTCAGCGTAGGTTAACAAGTAGCCAAGTGCAGGATGCAGGTATCTGTCATGGTAGTGCAGGTTTGGCTTTAATCTTTCAAGTCATAACGCGCTATTACACCGAATCTTCTCTTTCACAGGCTGCACAATATTGGTTTGAACATACGTTAGCACTATATCAAACATCAGGACTCGACGGTTTTAATGCCGTACGCGAACAAGATAACTCAACCTGCCGCCTACCAGACCATGGCTTACTTGGAGGCTATGCCGGTATAGGTTTAGTGCTATTGATGGCCTTCAACGTAGAAACTAATTGGCTAGATGCGCTTTTATTAACCAATAATTGATTTCGATGTATTGGCTATTTTTATAACAAGGGATTGTTTATGAGTGTAGAGGTTTTGCAAGCCGCGGATTTTTTTGTTATCCGGGCACCTAGATCAAGTTTGTCTCAACTACGAAAAATACCAACAGAGCCTACGGCCTTAGTCGATTTTCTCGCCAGTTGGTTAGCAAACCCAGCAGTACAAGAAGCCTTATATCTTGCAAGTCCTTCATTGATGGAAAGATTGCCTAATTGGCAACTGCAACCACACAGTAAAGCGGCAATTAAAATAACTAACTCCTTATTGAAATATTTTATTCGGTTTAGCTCTAGAGCGACGCCATTTGGGTTATTTGCAGGCGTAGCCTTGGGGCAAGTAGCAAATGAAACGCGCTTACAGTGTAATAGCATGCTGCGAGATAAGCGCCATACCCGCTTTGACATAGCCTATTTAACTGCAATTCGAGCCCAGTTAAGTGAACCAAATGAGGCCGAGAAGTGGCCGTTATTGTGCTATCAAGCAAATCCGACGTTGCAACAACAGAGCGATGGTCTGCATTATATTGAACCGTATTTTTCAGATACTGAGCAAAAATATCGTTTAAGTACCTTGGTATTAGATGAATATTTGCTTGCTATGCTGCAACTGGCGAAGAAGGAAGGGAACTTTGCTTCGTTACAAGATGGATTTCAACAACTCTATCCTACGGCGAATACTGCAAGCATACAGGATTATATTAAGCAGTTACTTACTGCCGGTGTGCTGCAAGTCAAATTACCACTAACGTTAACTTCTGGCTCCCCAGATCAAACTTTTATTACGGCGTTACAAAGTATGGGCGCTACAGACAGTGCTGATATATTGCAACGAGCTCTCACTCAGTTAAACAGCATGGATAAACAACCTGTTAACCCGCTTAAGCAATATCAAGAAATTTATCATAGCTTGCAAACACTGCCGTATCCTGTAAGCGAGAATCGCCTATTACAGACTGATATTTTGCGCTCATTTTCACAGTGCCAATTAGCACAAGCAGAAGTCTCTGCCCTGATGCCTGCATTATTGGCATTATTAGCGATACGAAAACCTTATAAAACACCACTTAATGACTTTAGCCAAAAATTTGAAGCAAGATTTGGTAGCCAGTATGTGCCACTGTTGACCTTATTAGATGACGAAGTTGGTATTTCATTCTCCAGCGATATTGGCTACCACACTTCTTTGTTAGCGGGGTTAAATATCACCAATCGTCACCCCCCCACACAAGATGTTATCGAACCATTGCAACAGACGATTATCGCTGCTCTAAGTGATGTATCCCCAAGCGAAACTGTGCTGAAATTAACAAGTGATTCGTTATTGTCTAAACATGAAAGTGCGACATTAATGGCTAAGTTACCCGCTTCCTTCGCGATTAATTTGTCAGCGTATCAACAAGAGGATGGCCGAGTTATTTACTATTATCATGGTTGCTATGGTCCTTCTGCAGCGAATTTACTCGGACGTTTCTGTCATTTATCAACAGATATGCTGCAACAGGTCAAACAACATTTATCTCAAGAAGAAGCGCATTCTCCAGAAGTCCTTTTTGCAGAAGTACTACATATGCCCGAGGGGCGTCCAGGCAATGTCATCGCTAGACCGACATTTAGAGCCTATGAGATTGTTTTTCTTGCTGACAGTCACTTAGCAAATGAGTGGCAAATCCCAATCAGCGACCTATTGGTCTATCAAGAAAATAACGTGTTATGTTTGTGGTCACAGCGACTACAAAAAAGAATAATTCCCCGTTTATCCTCTGCCCATAATTTCAGTGATCGTAGTTTAGGGATTTATCGGTTTTTATGCTCACTTCAACATCAAAACTTACAAATGCCTCACTTCTCCTTACCTGATAACCTGCATAAAGCAAAACGAGTTCCAAGGATCATGTTAGATAATCTGGTCCTGCAAGAGGCCCACTGCAATATTCCAGTAGCACTATTGAAACGCTTATGGCAAGAAGGCCAGTTTGTTGAATCCGATTGGCAACAACTGCAGAAAGAATATGGTTTAGAGCGTTATATGAGCTATGCCATAGCCGACCATGTGTTACTGATCGATCTGCAAAATAATATGATGTTCCAAATGTTGTTGGCAGAGGTAAATCATAAAAGCCACATTAGGTTGAATGAAGTGCTCGCGATGAAATACCAACCTTCACTGCAAGGGCAAGATGGCCCTTATCAACATGAAATAATTGTACCGCTGTCAAATAGTGCCGCACCCCCATACTTAGCACCACGCATAGTACCATTGACGAACTCAACCAATGACAAGTGTAGGCATTTCGCGCCTGGCTCAGAATGGCTCAGTGTCAAATTATATGCAGGGCTAAGTAGTGTGGAGCAACTATTACTAAAGCAATTGGCACCATGGCTAACGCAGATGCAGCAAGATGGTGTGCTCAAGCATTGGTTCTTTATTCGCTATGGCGATCCCGATTGGCATCTACGGTTACGATGTTTTGGCAAGCCGGAACAATTATATGGGGAGTTACTACCCGCGCTAAATTGTTTATTAGCACCATCCCTAGCCAGTGCAGGCTTACATCGCATTGAGTTGTTCACTTACATGCAGGAGACAGAACGTTACGGGGGCGATCATATGATGCCTTTGGCTGAGCGCTTTTTCTGTTTGGACAGCCAGTTTGTGTTGCAGGCGATAATATTCAGTGAACAAGATGACAGTTTGAGGTGGCGCTTAGCCATTTTAGCAATAGATTTAATTTTAACTCAATTCGATTATTTACCCGCCGAGAAATTTACACTGATCGATAATTTGCGGGCAGGTTTTGCACAAGAATTTAAAGAAGACTTAGAGTTACGCCAGCAGATGGGCGATAAATATCGACACTATCAATCACAATTACAACAAGATAGCCAATTATTGGATTGGCAGAACCAAACTATTGAGCCATTTAAACAACAAATTCAGCAGAGTTTACAGCAGTTTTCATCTTCGATTACACCATGTTGTCAGGCAATGTTGGCGTTATTTGAGTCCCAACAGGCACAAGGCAGTCGCGATAATTTATTAGGCTCGTTATTACATATGTTTACTAACCGTTTATTCAAGGCTTATGGTCGAGAGCAAGAGTTTGTCGTTTATGACATGTTACGCCGTATCTATCTAAGCAAACGCGCACAACCAGTACGAGGTTTATCGCAATGAGCGATTTATTTCGAAAAGAAGTTGTTGTACAGCAACAGCAAAGATTACAAGGGGAAGTAAGTTTAACCCAGCCAGTTAGTTTTATTGGTTTCACAGTATTGATTAGCACGCTTTTTTTATGTGCATTACTATTTTTGTATTTTAGCGAGTATCAACGCAAAGAACATGTGCAAGGTTCTATCGAGCCAGCCATGATGGCGATTCGTTTGCCCACTCCTAAATCAGTCAACGCAGGGCATCTTTTAGTACAAGTTGGCGAGCAAGTGCAGCAGAATCAACCTTTAGTACAACAGCTGAACCTCCCAAATACGATGGGAAAATCATTTTTACTAAAAGCTCCTTTTACAGGAACGGTTACCGAAGTTTTATTGCCGTCTGGAGAGGATATCGGCCCATCAAACCCCTCAATATCGTTATTATCGCAACCAGAAACCTTGTTCGCAATTGTATATGTGCCCTCAAGAGTTATAGGACAACTCACATTGGGGCAGGAGCTACAAATGCGCATAGAGGCACTTCCCTATCAACATTTTGGTGTGCAAACAGCCACTCTGGTTGAGATAGGAAGTCAGCCTATAACTATAAATGAATCGCAACCCTTATCGGAGCCGAGTTATAGAGCCGTTTTAGCATTGACGGAAGACGCAAAAAAATTGCCACTGAGAGCAGGTATGGGATTAGAGGTTGATATTAGCTTCGCGCCACGCAGACTATTGGAGTGGTTGTTTACACCAAATGTTGATGATAAGGGTCAAAACTAATGGCAACACTGCAAGAGAAGCTTAGAACTTGGTCTGGCCACCGCTTACCTATGATCGTTCAAACTGAGGCCACAGAATGCGGCTTAGCCTGTGTAGCTATGGTGGCAAGCATGCATGGCTATCAAACTGATTTAAATAGCTTAAGACAACGTTTTTCGCTATCGCTAGAAGGCTGTACCTTACTGGATCTGATGCATATTGCAGAGCAGTTGCAACTCAGTAGCCGCCCACTGAAAATTGAATTAGAAGAATTATCCGACTTAGCTACGCCATGTATCTTGCACTGGGATCTCAATCACTTTGTGGTACTAAAGTCAGTGAACACTCAACACTGTATTATTCATGACCCAGCTTTAGGAGTGCGGCGAATATCCCTAACAGAAGTGTCAAAATCATTTACTGGTATCGCTTTAGAATTGACACCGACAGCTACATTTACTGCAGAACAAGCTAAACAATCACTAACATTCTCATCCTTTTTTTCTAAGATCACTGGTTTAAAGCAATCGTTAGGGTTGTTACTCAGTTTGTCCGTTTTTTTACAGCTGTTTATTTTAGCCTCACCTTATTACATTCAACTCGTGGTAGACGCCGTTATTATCAATAATGATGGTCAGTTGCTATTAGTGTTGGCATTAGGCTTTGCCTTGTTACTATTATTTGATGTTGCCACCAATGCTTTACGCAGCTTAGTGCTACTGAATTTCAGCAGCCAACTTAGTGTGCAGCTAGCCAGTAACCTTTTCCATCACTTAGTGCGGCTACCATTGGCCTATTTTGAAAAACGTCATATGGGGGATCTGGTATCACGATTTGGTTCTTTAAGGCAATTACGGGAACTGCTGACTACCGGCATTATTGAAGCCATCATTGATGGTTTTATGGCGCTAGGAGTTCTATGCATGATCTTCTTTTACAGCCCGTTATTGTCTCTCGTCGTGCTAGTGGCAGTGCTAGCATATTGCGCCTTGAGATTAGCGTTATATCGGTCCTTACGCTTAGCCTCAGAGCAGCAAATTCTAGCTTTAGCAGGTGAACAATCTAACTTTATGGAAACGATCCGAGCAATTCAAACGGTTAAGCTATTTGGTTTTGAAAGTCAGCGAGAAGCGATTTGGCAAAATCACTATGTTAAAGCAACGAACAGGACCATTACGCTCGGGAAATATGAAATTTCGTATCAAATAATGAACAAATTGCTATTTGGTACAGAAAATATTGTAGTGATCTATCTTGCTGCAGAATTAGTAATGGCGGGCAGTTTTACCACAGGAATGTTATTTGCGTTTATTGCCTATAAAGCCCAATTTATGGAGCGTATGAGCAAGTTGATCGAAAAGTTAATTGAATATCGCATGCTAAGTTTACATTTTGAACGGATTGCAGATATTGCCCTAACAGCCAAAGAGCAAACTTATCCACCACAACCAATGCTGCATAAAGTGGCCGGAAATATCTGTCTACAACAGGTTAGTTTTAGTTATAGCTCCGTCGCTGAGCCAGTGTTATACAATCTAGCATTACAAATAAACGCCGGTGAGTCGGTTGCAATTATAGGTCCATCCGGTTGTGGTAAGAGTACCTTAATGAAACTGTTATTAGGGCTATTAACACCAACCGAAGGTGAGATTTTAATCGATGACATACCATTGGTGAAATTAGGATTAGCTCAATATCGCCAGCAAGTCGCAGCTGTAATGCAAGAAGACCGATTACTTGGTGGGACAATAGAAGATAATATTACTTTTTTTTCGGAAAAAATTGATGTCGAAAAGCTCACTCGTTGTGCACAAATGGCAGCAATACACCAAGATATTTGTCAAATGCCAATGGGCTATAAAAGTTTAATAGGCGATATGGGCTCAGCACTATCCAGTGGGCAAAAACAACGGTTAATTTTGGCAAGAGCGCTGTATCGGGAACCGAAGATTTTATTTATGGATGAAGCAACAAGTCACTTAGACATTGTCACTGAGTCTGTTGTTAATCAAGCGATGAAAAAATTGAATATCACCCGAGTGGTAATCGCCCATCGGCCCGAAACCATTAAAGCTGCAGATAGAGTCATCGATTTAACACAACTTCTACAGCGACCAGCAATTAACAAAGTAAGTTAAATAAAATCAAAATATTGCACCGATGAAATGAATTGTTTATGCACTCTATCGACTTAAGCGTGTCAGAAGGCTACTTTTATAGTAACACCCGTGATTCAGAAAATAACTTGGCCAATTCGATAGTTGAGTTACTTATGACATAACAGACAAGAATAGACCAAACCCAAGATAAGCAAGCACCTAAAAGCTTGTTATTATCAGATAGAGATTCACTCTTCTACGTTAATCACATGAATGAGAGCAATGTATAGATGGGATTAAGACAAATTGCAGACGTAAAAAAGCCAGCTTATTCAGCTGGCTTGGTTACATCTCAATGAGATTATTAGGCGCTTGGCGATGACCTACTCTCACATGGGGAGACCCCACACTACCATCGGCGCGTTTGCGTTTCACTTCTG
>NZ_JADWMP020000023.1:0-90704 GCF_015767295.1 Shewanella sp. DW31 | reverse complement strand
ATGCCGTATTCCGCTAACATCCCTCTGACTTGATTGATTAAGGCGGTTGATTGTTTGTTTAAACGCTCACGCATGCGGTGGAGAAGTTGTACATCTTGTTGCGCGACGCCTTTTGGCTTCACAAAACGCATGTTGGGTCGCTGCGCCGCTTCTGCGATGGCTAAGGCATCGTTGTAGTCATTTTTATTACCTTGCCGAAAAGGCACCACAAATTGAGGGGCGATCAACTTGACGTTATGGCCCAACAGCTCAAACTCTCTGGCCCAGTAATTTGCTCCACCACAGGCTTCCATCACAATCAGACACGGCTCTATTTGAGCAAGAAAGGGAAGCAAGTCTTTGCGTCTAAGCATTTTCTTTTTAATTAACTTGCCCGCTTTATCGACGCCAACAGCATGAAAAACAGACTTTGCGATATCTAAACCGATTGTAGTAATCTTCATAGGTGGACCCGTCCTCTTTCTGATGAGTTTTAGCGACTACATCGTGGCCCATTGCGAGGCCGATTAAAAGTGGATGGGTCCATTCCATTATCCATGCATCTTCTGGTTTGCGTTTAGCCATTGCTTATTGCTCCAAAATTAGGAACATTGTCATTTGCTACCGCTCGATGTGTAAATGGGTAGTTTACCGCCGTCCATGTCACTACAGGCTTACCGTCACTACGTAAGTGATAATGTATTCCTTGTAACTTTAGTTGCTTGATTTGGGCGCTTGCTTTCGTATAGCCGGTTAGCTCTATTAATTGTTGATCTGTTAGCATTTCGTTTAAAATGGTCGCCATATTAGTTATCCATAATGCTTGAGCAAAGAATTATTCATCCTTTCGCTCCAATATATTTGCGACTATTTTCTCATTCATTTTTTCAAGTTATGAACTCTCAAACTGCCCAATACGGACACATAAAGCCTTTTTTATGGTGATTAAAATTGGAGTTAACGCCTATCCCGCTTGTTGTAAAGATACAAGCTTCCGAAAGTCACCACTGTGAAGAAAACGAATAATCCCAGTAATCCCCATATTAACGGCGTCATCGCTCATCCCTCTCGTTATTTAACATCTATTGTTTATAATAGCTTGGACTTGGAAGGAGGGCATTATGGCAAGAACGTTAGAGCAGATTCTGGAGCAGGAAAAACCAGGGGTGGTTTTGCAAGCCAATGAGAAGGCTGCGGAAATTCTAAAGGATATTGATGAAAAGGATGACCCTTCAGCCGCTAGCGATCAATCAGGCGGCTGACGACGAAGTGGATGCAAAAACTTTCACATGTGAAAGTTTATCTGCCTCAGCATGATTCAACTGAAGGTAAATAAACTGTGGGAGAGGAATAAAGTTTCATACTAAACAGTCAAGTAGCCCTGTTTGTATCGTTTTAGATTAAACGTGACCAGAAATATAGATTCATACTGATTGCTACTTGCTAGTCTAAATCGAGCTACAACTGAGCATTAAAGTATCATACTGTTTGTAACTCATTTGGGGACAAAAGCGTCATAGACCCTTTGCTCTAACTCTTCAGTTTCGGATTAAAATTTTTATGGAGATAACGCTTTAAACAGCGGAAAACGCGAGCGCAGCGAGTGGTTTTCCGATGTTTAACTTGTTAGGCATTTGACTCACCAAGAAACTCAGAGATCAAATGCCATTTCTCCTCATATGCTTCGTAGTTGGGAATATCTTTGAGATTTACCTTGCCCCAGTCTTTGCTGCGTGGAGCAGACTCAATTACACCAACAGGAAAAACATAATACCTTGGTGGCAGAACTTCTTTTTTGCCATCTTTTGAACCGCGATTAAGCAAAACCACAACAACGAAATCACAGCCGAAGTTTTTGATGGGAAAGCCGCCAGCACCAGTGCGCCACCTACTTTTGACCTGAACCATGGCAGATTTATTTGATTCAGGGTTTGTAGCAACCAAATCATAGCCCGGCATGTTCGTATACGTTTTATACGAGGCGATCTTGTGTAACAGAAGCTGACCTAGAACCAAAAATTCAGCACCCTCAGCTTCCAGCCTTGTATCTAATCTTGGCATGTGACTCCTTGATGCCTAACATTTGGTTAAGGGGCGGGCTTTAGCCCGTCCCAGTGAGCGAAGCGAACGATTTGAACCAGTTGTTAGAACTACGTGCGCACAAAGCTAGCAATCAAATTCATGATCTTATCCTGTGGATAATTTAAACTGGCAGACCTGAAAGTATCTTGCGTCATTTTTTTGAATGAAGGCTGGATTGCTCTTAGTTTTTTTATAGCTTCCTTGTCGAAGGCTAATAAATCTCGAACATTCTTTGCGGCATCTACATAAGATGCCATATTCGTATAGCCTGAGGCTTGGTATTCTCTGGCGATATAATCTTCAGAGTAAAGTGTTGCCAGTCCTTCTTCAATAACAGGTGCCTCGCGTTTACCATCGGGAGCTAATAGATGAACAACCTCGTGAGCCAATTGATAATGAGCTAGCACTTCATTGTTTAGTGCATTGACATTTAATTGGATTGCAATATTACCGCAATTTCCAGGAAACCAATTTTGAGGGCCGTTTCTTTCAAATTCTATGCCGACAAACGTCCATGATTTATCTCGCTCGCCATATAGACCTTCAATTTCTCTGACCATGGCTCCAAGGCGACTAGCTAGAGTCCACGTGTAACCATCGTTAGTTGGTAGTGGCCGTGTAAGGTAATGATTTGGATGTATCACGGATTTTCCTAGTAGTTCTAACATGTTATTAGTGCGCATGCGTGTTTACCTCGTTGGACCAGTTCAAACGCGCACGGTTAACTATTTGTATGCAAAGAACTTATCAGCTTTCTGCCAAATACACCATCTGCAAAAATGCGCATGCGCGTTTTCCAAACCTATTAACTAAACACCTGCCTCTATAGTCAATTGATTTTATAGCGTTTTATTTATTGCGGACGGAGTTAGTGCGCACCGTTCTTGTCTTCAAATCATCCCCAAATACCTAAATTTAAATACGACTGTATACCCATAAGGGCTATCCACTTAGCACGACCAACCACTATATATTGTGGTTATCGATTTTTAATTGATTGGTACGTTATCGGCTTAGAACGCGCTGCTTGCTCAAGCAATCTGTAGAATAATAATCCCCGTGAATCTGACTTTCTTCTGTTGAAGCGAAATGTAAACTCATCTAAATAATAATCAAGTTGCTTAGCCTTTACCGCACCTTGATACGTACCTAAAAGCCATCTTTTACATAATGATGAGACTCGATGTACCCCAGCCATTGTTTCATGTGCAGGTACAGATGAACCTAAATGTACTATCCGATTATGCTTATATCCTTTTTTGTCTATTTGTTTGTATGCTTGAGAACCATCACTACAAATTGTGCTACCAGGTTCTATTACATCTTGAATGAATTGATGGATATGTTCTTTAGTTGCACTTTCTACTTGCCTTAAACGTATCCGCCCAAATCCAGAGGGTGATAGCAGCTCAACAGCCACCAAAACTACAGCTTTACGCTTACCCTGTTGATTTTTAATAGATGATTTTGGAATGACCCCACCTATTAATGTTTCGTCAACCTCTACGATGCCGGACAGTTTATCTCTTTCAGGATCAACCATGGCATATCTTAACTTGTGCATTAAAGACCAAGCAGTTTGATAACTCCCAAGACCTAATAGCCTTTGGACTCCAAGAGCGCTGACCCCATTCTTTTGATTTGTAATAAACCATACAGCTGCAAACCAACTTTTCATGGGGGTTCTTGTTTTGTCAAAAAGTGTACTTGATGTTACTGAACACTGAGAACGGCAAGCATGACATTTTAACTTGCCATTACTTAACTGATAAGGTGATTGATAGCTCGAACAGCTTGGGCAAATGAATCCGTTTGGCCAACGAAGTGCGTAAAGGTAGCTGGTGCAAGATTGTTCATCATGAAACCAATCAACAAATTCGTCCCAATTTGTAGGGTAATCGACGCCAGCTTTTAATAAATACGATGAAGTTTTCATTACTACATATTGACACTGGTGGCGCTAAATGGATAGCCCTTATACCCATACATTGTTAGTCGATTTATGGTAGGGCCAAACATAGGCAAATAGATAAAAATTTGTATAGCAGCAGGAGTGGGAATTTTCGATTGAGCTAACGAGCCGAAACACTGAATGGGGCAGCTTAGAAACAAAGCTGGCGGCTAGCATCCAACTAAAACCGCCATATCAGTATGATACTTTAATACTCTTCTGCAGTTGCGTAGAGTGAAACGCATTTTTCTTGAATTGATGGTGACGCTGCGGGCACGTAGGCGTGTTTTATGTGTTGGGTATTGTGTATCAGCAAGCGGATGGTAACTTTCACATGTGAAAGTTTTTAGCCGGGGGTTGCCTCTGGTTGTTCAACAACTTTGACCTTGCGCCCAGATGGAGCATAAAACAGATACCATCCCCCAAATTCAGTGGTTTGTTCCGCCAGAACATCTTCCGTTTCTGTGTCAATTAGAGCCACTCTAATTCCATCTCGTTCAAGCTGGCCTTCAACTTCACGAATCTCAGTTAACGGCAAACGTAGTGTATTTATCCCGCCTCTAATCAATCTTGTTGATTCCACAGCTTTGTAACGAGGGGACAAGTTGAAGCCGCTACCTACCTGAATGGCGTAACTTTGATAAGGTGTGAGTGAATCAACGATGGCTGGTGTTACAACTTCTCTTTCTGCCACTGTTGCAGTGATACCTTTAACTTCGGGCTCAGTTGGTTCACAGATTCCGTTGAGGTTTAAATCCTTACACGCTGATAGCTCCAATTGGGCTTGGTTGCGTTGAAGGCCTCTTGAGAATCCAGTTCGGCCAAAACTCCCGCTAACAGACAAAGCAATATTATTGTCCCCATTAGATGATCGATTAAGGGACATTGATATTGTTGCTAAATCCCAGTTCCATATATCTGCACGTAAACTTTGTTGTTGCATTTCCCACCCATGACCAAAATTGTTAGCCGTGTAGCGGTAGGTGAGCCGCCCCAAGCTGAATCGTTTTGATACCTCTCCATTGAAACGTTCTATATTTTTAATACCATCAAGGTTTTTACTTTCACGCTCATAGGACGCCAAAATCTGCCAACCATCTGTCATGCTAGCAAGCATCCGCCCTCCAAAGATATTGAATTTGACACCATTGGTTAAACGGTTGGATAAGTATGGAGATAAAGAAATTGATGTATTCAGTGCCTCAAGACGAGCGCTGTGATATGTTCGTAGCGTCGTCTCCTGAGTTTCATAGCCGCCGTGCGTGCGGGAAGAGTACTGAATAGTTGGTTGGAAAAAAGAACGAGATGAAATGCTAAAAGAGCGTAGCTGAAAGTTATCCAAATCGCTAAATTGTCCGAAAATAGAGAACTTATCATTCTGCCAAGAGCTGTTCAGAGCGTATCCACTACTGCAATACCAAGTAGGTTCAACTGAAAAGTTATCTCTTGAGTATAAAGCTGAAAAATAATGTCTTTCCTGTTCATCCTGACCAGTGAAAAGCGACAATTCATTAGTCACTCCGTAGCTCAAGCGTCCAATTAACTTGCTTTCATCCGTGGTTGGAGACTTGCCTATAGCTACCTGGTAGTTTAGACCTCCTACTGGCGCAAGTCGTCCCGAAATGTCTCTTTCTACTGTTTTGGTGTCCGTTGTGCCATCGGGCAATACAGCGTCAAATTTATATAGATTATTGCTGTAATCCAGTTCGATTTTGTAAGAGAACGGCTCACTATCCAGAACCAAGGATTGTAAATAGGTTCCGTCACGGTAAACATCTACCCTTGTTCCAACAGGCCAGTAGAGCTCAATTTGGTCATTAGAAAATGAACCTGTAGCCAAATAGTTCTCGTTTGTTGTGGCAAAGCCATCCAATCCATATCGCTGCACTCGTCCCAGCTCAATGTCTTTTATATAGCGATTGTCTTCACTATGCCATTGTGATGAGAAATATGACTCTTGTCCTCCTATCCCCGCTCTAACATCAACATCAAGATCTGCGACGCGGCCTGTTCCCGTGATGTTACCTGCAATATCACCTTTGCTTTGATAGGTGAGAAAGTAGTCAAAGGATTTTACATCCAGCTTGGATACACTTGGTTCAATTGTAACCTCTGGCTTGACCTTTTTGGTTTTGGCTGTGTTACTACGTGGGTAAAAGTAGATGGTTTGTTCTGACCAAACAATTTTGGCATGACCAAGGTTGTTTAGCCTTTCCAGGGGAAGTGATGCTGTTGTGTTTACACCAGCAGCTTGCCATAGCCCTGGTTCAGCAATGGCGCTATCTACTTCACGAGAAACAAGGTACTCCCCCTTGTTTTGTCCGTTCACGACAAACTTCATCAGGTAGTCATCCGCACGTGTTGGTGAGGCTGTAAGTGTGAAAGCTGCGGCCAAGATAGAGGGCACAAAAACTTTCACATGTGAAAGTTTTTGCTTCATCACTCAGACTCCTCTCTGACTGGTAGTCTTAGTGTGATTCTTGAATGAACCCCTTGTTTTCCTTCACCTATTACGGCATAAGAAAATGCCATCTTGGCGTCTGGCGTCAATACTTTCCTATCACTCTCACGAGCTTTAACTACTTGCCGCTCTCCAGGCAGCAGTTGGAAGCGTCGGGGAAATACTTGTACCCCATCTGGTGGGGTGATTTTCACTATTATTGGCGAATTTAGGGTATTTAATACTGGGATTTCAGTCGTTGACTTACGACTGATCTCTACGTCATGGACTTTAAGTTGCAATGCAGTCGCGGGTGCAGATAGAAGAGTTGCTATCGTCGCCATCATGATTGAATTAATAAGGGACTTCATAGGGATCTCAGCGAGTGGCAATGGTCAGGGCCAACGTTTTGCTGGCCCTGACGCTATGGAATTATTGGTAATCGACGGTGAGATCGACTGTTCCAGAAAAGATCCCTTCCTCCCATGCACTGAGCTGCATGAATCCTGATGAGGCTGTGGCAGGTTGGCGATACGACCACGCGATGTAGAGTGCACCTGACGCAGAAGTAGTTGCTGCAACTGGTGCCGCGTTTACACCGGTTCCTGCACTCGTTTTGGAGATTGCATCCGCACAATCAACGTTTGAAGTCGTCAAGTTAACTTTCGGTGTTCCCGAAAAGCTTAAAGTTGCGCCACCTGGCGCAGTAGGATTTGACAGGTTAGTAATTGTAATACCAACGTTCTTAGCTATATCCCCTTGTACTTTTAAACACCCTGGTTGCGCTGTGTCCTCTGGGTTTTGTGCCAGGTGAGTTGACCAGCTTTTTAATGAGAAGCCACTTGTAGGTGATGCTCCTGCCTTTCGTTCTAGCGTCATTTTGTATGGCTGAATCTCGCTTATTGAAAGAGCTGGCGGTGTTGCTGCGATTTCTGCTGTTCCAGTACCTGTACCGGCAAAAGCACCAACTGAGGATAAAGAAACAACTGAGGTGATAGTGATAAGTTTTAATTTTTGCATTGCTTGTCTCTCCATTTGAATAAAAAATGCGTTTTTCGCATGGAGGATTTTGAATGCGATCACCAGATATTTTGGTACGCCAAATTGCCCTTTTTGGACAAAATGGAAAAGGGTCTAGGGTTATCGTAATTACGGTATTATGATAATTACAGTAATTTAAATTTGTTCTGACGTAACAAACTTAACTAAATGAAATTATTGGCTAATTTTGGTTTTTAAGTTGTTGGCAACTCCCTTTAAACTGATATTCTTTGAATAACGGTAGCTGGCCTTTAAACAGTATTTTCATTCGCGTAAGGATTTATTCCTTCGCACATCAAATAGCCCATTCATGATTTATGTTTGGGACACCAAGTAAGGCATGGGGTCTCGCTTGTTCATTGTTTTAAACTTTGAACAGGGGGCTTTATGCGTTCCAATGTATTCAAACCACTACCGTTCCTGCCAGATAACCATCACCTTAATCGATGGGCGTTTGGTTATTATTTGGTCAAGATTGGTTTTTCGAATTCAATAGTTCAAAAGGAAACTTCCTTCAGCTATAAACAAGTCAGAAAAATAAGAGAGGACCTTTCCATTCGTGAGCGTCGGTGTGCAACGTATGGGCAAAATATTTTGGCAAAGACAGACTGGATTATCTATTCATCTGCAACACAAATTTACAGTGAATTGCGCGAGAAACTAACTCATCTAGAATCAGTTCTTGAAGCATATGCATGGCTAAAAAGTAAAAAAGATTTTGATATTTCAGGCTTCTACAAAGCCTGTGAGGAAATCAGTACAGGTGAGGCATTTTTTGCTGGATGCGTACATTGTGATAATGAGGTTTTCAGTGGGCCGGGTTTGAGAGATAAAGTTGTTAGCTGCCGCTGTCCTGTGTGCGGTAAAACTAATTGGGAGCGGCCACAAACAGATCATCGCATTGGTCACATTGCAACATTACCTAGGTTGAATCATCAACAATCGTTATTCTAAGGAGCTCTGTTATGTACCAAAAAATTACTAAGATTGAAATGCTCATCGCTAGCTTAGTGATAATGATTTTGTTCGGAGTGGACATAATCAAAATCACCAGCAAGATTTTTACTTCAATATTGATAACAAGCTTTTAGTAACGAGAGGTAGCTGGCTTCTTTAAACAAACAGCATATTCATTGATTTGGTTAGCAGAAGTCTTTCACATGTGGAAGATCCACTGCGAGTTCATGGTTAGCATGAGCGGCCCTGTAGGCTATGGCCTACGTGGTTAAAGCGTATCGCCATAACCCCCCGTTAATCTGGCGCGAATGGGGTGGAGAGCTATCAACAGCCGCGATCGCAGTGCCTCAACTTTTTATTCGTTGAGGTTTGTTATGAACGTACAAATTCACCCTTCTTATTTCCGCAAGATTGTATTGTCGGAACCATTTTCACAAATGATCGATGTGGCGGCAGCGAGTGGCTCAATAACTCATAAGGCCTATGTGTGCCTAGCCATTGCTCATTTTTCTAAACTGCTTCCAACCTCTGTAAATCCAGCAGTAGAAGCTGAAATTAATCGCCGCAATACGATACTTGCTACCCAATATGGCATAGCTGGAGGTGTTGCATGAGCGAGTTCATGGAGAATTTTTCGTGGCTCGATTTGCGACACGCTGTAGAACATGAGCCTGCTCCCCTCGATTTTGTATTGCCAGGTTTCAAATCAGGTACTGTGGGGGCACTTGTATCGCCTGGTGCGACAGGGAAAACGATGCTTGCGTTACAAGCTGCCATCACAGTATCAGGTGGCCCTGACATGCTCGATTTCGCGGGTATGGACACAGCATGGCAGCGAACCGCTGGCCGAGTTGTATTCCTCACAGGTGAAGATCCTTGCGATGTGCTTAATGGGCGTTTTTACTCAATCGGTAAACATCTTAAAAAAATAGAGAAGGAAACAGTATTCACTAACTTACATGTTGCTCCCCTTGTTGGCCGTGGCGTGGATGTGATGACGATAGAATGGCGGCGCTGGCTTGCCAGCGTCACTCGTGATGCACGGCTAGTCATTGTTGATACGTTGCGGCGCTTTCACAAACTCGACGAGAATGACGGCGGTCACATGGCTGGACTGCTAGCCTACATGGAGCAACTTTGCCGTGAGAACTCAACAACAGTTCTATTCCTTCACCACACAAGCAAAGCAGGAGCTCTCAATAGTGGTGATGCCCAGCAAGCCAGTAGGGGCAGCTCAGTTCTGACTGACAACGCTCGATTTCAGGCGAATTTGATCGGAATGACTCTAGAGCAGGCTAAACAATTCAACATCGATGAAAATTGCCGCCGTAACTTTGTACGACTGTCATTCCCAAAGATCAATTATTCCGCACCGATAGAAGACCGATGGTTCCAAAGGGGAGTTGGAGGTGTCTTAGAACCAGCGCAGCTTTCGTATGGGGGCTCATCAAAATCGACGATGAAGGAGAAATATGGAAAGCCACGGTTAAGCAAAGTTGTTGGGGTGGGAGGCGAGAATGACTGGTAATGAAGCCGTGCCTACTAGCACAGTATTACAAGCGCGAGTCATGTTATATCAGCCATCGCTACGCCCAAAGGAAATGCAAGGCGATTGGATCTCAACATCGTTCGGTCGCTGTCGCGTCAATGGCCGCTTAGGGCAACGACATGCTGATGTGGTTGAGGCAATAATGTACACAGCAGAGCGTAAGAGAGAGATTTCTGATGGGGGTATTGAGTTATTGGTTGATCCAGCTAAAGTTCGTCGAATTTTGTCTGACCATAACTACAGTTTGTCTCGTCTACAGTCGTTGTTAAAAGACCTCCGAAGCGCAACAGTTGAAATTGTCACGCCAGAGCTTGAGCTGTCAGGAGATCGGATTATTGGTGGGCTGATCGATCACGTGATCCCTTCACCTAAAACGCGTTACAACCCACTTACAGGAGGTGAGCGTCACCTCTGGCGAGTAAGACTAGGCATTGCTCTAGTAATGCTCCTAGAGCGAGACCTCAATCTATACTACTCACCTAGACCTATAGCACGACTTCAACATGGAGTTAGTCAAGCTGTGGCTCGTCATGTGTTAACCCATCAAAACAATCCAAATGGTGGTTGGTACACTGATACTCTACTCCGAGCTGTATATGGTCAGAATATTACAAGCATGGATTTACGCAATGGCAGACGGCGCTTGAAGGAAGATAGAGAAGGTTTAAAGATGGTGGGCATTGAGTTATGCGAAACCGCAACTCGGATAATGCGTGCCACAGCGGCCTGATTGGATTTACTTTGCTGAGGAAAACGTGCCACAACGGCCCGATAGCGTGCCACAACGGCCCGATAGCGTGCCATAGTGGCCCGGTTGTGTGCCACAACGGCCCGATTTTGGCAGTATCTTTAGGATATTCAGTATATTCAGGGCGGCATAGCCTTCCGCCTTTATGGCGTTCGGCTAACCGCTAAGCTCTCTGGCCCTGCAAAACCTTTCCCCTTACCATACTGGCTAGGGGGATTCTTCGAACTTCTCAAACGGTTGAAAAGGATGCTGAAGGGCGGCCAATAAGCCGTCCTTAAATGAAAAGGGACATTTCCGCGTTAAAGCAATAACTCTAAAATGCAAATTTCGGATTAAAATTTATATGGATTACGTCCACATAAACCGCGCGAGCTTGCGAGCGTCGGGCGAACGAAGAGAGCGAATTTAATGTGCTTGTTAGTGACGTTCTTAGCAAGAGTTTGACAAGGAAGGAGTCCAATGCACATAGGAAGCGGGAGGAATACCCCCAAACCTAGCAGAAAAAGAGTGGCCCGAAAGTAGAATGAATTGACGCCTTTTAAAACGGATTCTTTGATTTTATTCAAGTTGCTTGCAAGCAAGCTATTTCTATTTTCGTTCATAGGTAGCACCTCGCTATTTTCCGTGGAGACTCGAACTCCAAAGTGATTTTTAAAGTTAACTGTTAAATCGTATGCTGCGACACAAACTGCCACAACGTTAGTTAAAATTTCGAACCACTCTCCCGCGCTACCTATGTGCACTGGGTCTCGTACATTAACATAAAACACCACAACTTACAAACTGTCCAGCGTACGCAGTACGTGAGTTGCAGCAGTTTGTTAGGCCTTTTTATATAGCTTTCGGAATGGGTTTTTTGTTGTTTCCCACTCCTCTTTTAATAAGACCCTTGCCTCCAAAACTATTTTATCTAACAAGTCTCTCCAGTTTGAGTAAGCATTATTATCAAGACCGGTTTTTGAAGGGTCTAGCAAGTCTAAAAGGTGAGATAGAAGATTGTTTGCAGCGACGTCGTCAGGTTTGAAGCGAAGACTAATTCTGCTATGGATATGTAAGGCGTCATATTTTAAACGATCCAACTCAGCAACTGAACTGGATTTCTTTTGTTGATCGGATTCTTGGTTGGATAATAAGTACAAATCTATCCACTGATGAGCCTTGCACGTATATTCAGAAATATCCTCTCTAAGCCCATCAATCCATGCCTGACGAAACTCCGATATTTTTACCCCTCTTGTTATAAATGCAGCTGTAATTACACCAGCAGCTACCCAGAGTGTTGCAGTTAGCATAGATTACTCCTGTGATGCCTAACGCCCGCTTAAGTGGTGAGCAACGCTACCACGATACTCAATTATTGCACCGTAAACACAAAAGCCAAATCAGACTAAAACCGCCGAGCGTTGCGAATCCGTCTTAAAGCGTTTGTTAACAGTATGCGTTCACCTTACTCTTCAACAATTACATGAATATCTATAGAGGAGCTGAGTGTAAACTTTTTGCGTCGATATTCGTTGATAGCATGATCACTATTGGTTTTATCTTTCGGAGGTACTGGTATCTCTGGTAATTCTTGAACCAAATATTTGCACTCTTTAGCGACTAAGTTGCGATCATCTAAGTCGCAGATATTGTCCATTAACTTTGATAGTTCATCTTGAACATCATCAATTTTTTCAACAATGTCGGAAGCAAGCATAGCACCGTTTGCGCCACTTTTAATTCTTTCTAGCTGATTCAATACCTTATGAACAGAGCCAATTATTCCAGTCCTAGCTTCAACCCGAATTACATCATGGTGTTTTGCTTTGGTTTGATACAAAGACTCCGATATGATTGCATCTGACAACCACTTTGAATCCGAATAGAGCAGTTGAAGCCCTTCTCTAAAATCTTTGTATGAGCTAATGCCTTGTAGTAGAAGAATTAATGTACCGATAACCGTTACTCGTGTTTTAATCGACCCTTCTTCAAACTCAATATTTATATCAAGCCCTTCAGATAAGAAAAACTCTGTACGACTTAACGCAAAGGCTCTTATGCTTTCTTTGAACGCTTCAAGCTGTTCTTCAGTTTCAATTCCCGCTGGCTCAACGTGAATATACGCCTGACTAAGAATGTTTTTATTTATGTAATCAGCCACGAAAATTCCTTAATACTGTTAACATTTTATTCGTGCGCATGCGTGTTTACCTCGTTAGACCAGTAAAAACGCACACGGTTAACTATCTGTATGCAAAGAACTTATCAGCTTTCTGCCAAATACACTATCTGGAAAAACGCACATGCGCGTTTTCCAAGCCTATTAACTAAAAGCCAGCTACTATAGTCATTTGATTTTATAGCGTTTTATTTGTTTCAGATGGAGTTGATGCGCACTGATATTGTCTTCAAATCATTCAAAAATACCTAAATTTAAATATGACTGTATACCCATACTTTGTTAGTCGATTTATGGTAGGGCCAAACATAGGTAACTAGATGAGAATTTGTATGGCAATAGGTGTAGGAATTTTCGATTGAGCTAACGAGCCGAAACACGGAATAGGGCAAAAGCGTGTTTGCGATAAGATGTTTACCATCATTTCTCCCAGGTGAACTTGCAGAGGAAAAGTAACGAACTGAATGATGTACAGCCTTACATTGAATCCCGATATCTGTGACCTGAAGATTAAATCTATCTACCCTTAGGCTTGTGTGCATTCCTTAAGCCCAATCTATTGTTTTTTGACCCCTAAAAACCAACCTGCATTCGTTGTTTATCTCAAAAGTCACTGAAACACTACCAATAGGTGGCTTTTCGGTGACTTTGGAGGGGGGAGGCTGTCTGAACTCTAGTTAATGCAACCGAAACACCATCAATAGGTCGCTTTTTGGTGACTACCAAGGAGAGTTGTGGCTGTTCTACATCAGAAAGCCATCAACAGGTGGCTTTTGGGTGAGACCTGCCTATTTTTACCCAGTTTCTGATTTGTCCAAATTGGGCAGTTTGGCGTGCTGGGATTTGCACATCTAAAGGCCAGAATCTCTCCTGAAATTCATCAATCAGGAGATAACGAATGAAACTTCATCCTCGGCAGTGCCAGCATTGTTCTGGCGCTTCAATTCTCGGAATTCTTGAGACTGCATCGGATTCAAAGTCGGTAGAGCAAGCTATCACATCGATCGCCAATAGCCTGATGTTTAGGGCAAGGAAATACCATGAGTATGAGACACGAATATTGGCAATTTCTTTCCTGCGAATGGTTGACACAATTCATCCCGCTCTATCGAGCGGGGGCCCCATCTCACAGCAAGAAAACTCCGAGCTTTGCCCGGATTTTTCTCCACACCCCACTCACCGCGAGTGGTCTGTCTCATCCGGCGCAGTAGCGCCTTCTGAGGGGACTCCCTGTACCTCTGTACACACGGAGTTGCAAGGGAGTTGCACACAAGAGAATCAGGGATAAGGGGGACTACAATGGGAGTTTCTAAGGCGTATCGCGTACAAATATATCCACCTAGACAAGTACATATTTTGTTGAAGGAATTAGCTAAAGAATCGGGGCAAACGGTTAGTAAAACGGCGGTGTCTTTGATCGAACAGGCGTTAAATAATGACTCAACATTGAGCGAAATCAGAAATGTACAAGTGGAACAGAAGGAGATTTATCAGCAGCTAATTAACCTGCTGTCGATCAACGTGGCAACCACAGATTTTCTGCTCAAAAAGACCTGCTCTGAGGATGAAATGGCTGAGGCTAAACAGGTCATTTCAGCGCGCACAAATGCTCTGCGTTCTCACTTTATTGGAGGGGACGATAATGGCAACGATTAGAAAAGGTCGAGTCGGTGACTTTGTTCGTGGTGCGGACACATGGCTTCATAGCCAGCAGATGTTGTTATTCAGCGGAATTTGGATCTTTCTGCCTGGTGTTTTGTTGGCGATTGTCGGTGGCCTGTTATACCTCTGGATAGACGCCGATAAATGTGTCTTGCAAAACGCTAGTACATATCTTTGGGCACAATTGAAGGCACTAGTACAACCATTTTCAAGCGTGACTATAGGAACCTGTGTTGCCCTAGATGGGCGCGACTCTCTGCCATCCTCTGTGGTGATAAATGAACCACTATTCCAGGAAGCTGCTGTTAATCTTCTCAAATCCTTTGGATGGGCTTTCATTTCGCTCTTTATACTGTACTTGCCTATTGGTGTTTATCTTGTTGTTAAGGCAGTTAAAAGAGGTAATGAGATTAAAGAAGACAAATATATTCGAGGGGCGAAACTTGTTTCATCCGAAAAATTGAAAGGAGAAATCGTAGAAAAGCATGGTGTCTCTGATTTAACCCTTGGAGATTTCCCCTTACCTACAGGATTTTCAAAAAAGCACACCTTGATTAGTGGCACAACAGGTGCCGGTAAATCTACAGCACTAACTCACTTGCTTAAAGCTATTCGTGCTCGTGGAGACCGGGCTGTGGTGTATGACAAGAAGGGTGAATTCGTAGAAATGTTCTATCGGGACGGAGTAGATCACATACTCAATCCGGCAGATAGTCGATCACATCAGTGGACTCCATGGGAAGAAATGGTCTCTCCATTTGATGCAGACTGGATAGCTGAAACACTTTTACCTAGTTCTAATAGTAACAGTGGTCCAGAGAAGTTTTTTACATCGGCTGCCAGAGCAGTTGTTTCTGCCGCACTTCAGAATTTATATCTAGACGGACCGAAGTCATTGCTTTCACTTCTTCGGGCGACAGCGTGGAATGACCTTGAGTTACTCAAAGAACTGGTTGCAGGCACTCCAGCAGCGACATATTTCAATGAAGATAACGAGCGAACTCTCGAAAGTATTCGTTCAACAATCGTAGATGGTGTTCGTCCACTTCGCCTGTTGAAAGAAGATAATAAAAAGGGATTCTTCTCTATAAGAGATTGGATAGCAGAAGGCGATGAACCTGATGCCGACGATAGTTGGTTGTTCTTACCAGTACGGGAAGCTGAAATAGAGATACAGAAACCTCTTATCTCGACCTGGATACAAGCTGCGGCCAAAGGGTTGATGGCGCGTGGGGTTAATAACGAGCGGACTCTTTGGATAGTTGTCGATGAGCTACCAAGTCTCAAAAAAATCCCCGCTCTTTCAATGCTAATGGCCGAAGGTCGAAGCTTTGGAGCGGCGGTTGTTTTGGGTATTCAGGAAATAAATCAACTTGAGGAAGAGTTTGGAAAAAACACCTCTAAAACCATACTTGGCTTGTGCTCCACGCAGCTTCATTTCCGGTTGAATAATGCCGACACTGCGGAATGGGTCTCCAAAGTATTTGGTGAAGCTGAGCGTGAGGAAGTTGATGAAGACTTAAACTACTCCGCCGATGACATTCGAGATGGAGTTCGGGTCAGTTCTAAACGTCAAAACCGAAAAATTGTGCTTCCCAGTGAAATCATGGATCTGCCTGACTTGTCTTGCTTTGCCAAAATTTGGGGTGTGGAGAGTAAAGCCCGTATTGATATTCCTTTCTTGAGGCTTCCGAAGATCGCTGACGGTTTTATTCAAGGTGATGAGAATGAGACTGTTGGTATGCGTCTGCTCAATGCCGCACGGGCCTTGAAAATGGAAGCTGATACTAACTTTGTTCCGAAAGAACTTTCCAATACGCAGGGTACAGATGAGTCTAAAGGGCAAGTGCCAAGCCCAAGTGATATAGAACAGGAAGTACATTCGGTGTTGGGAACGGTTGGAATGGATGATGATTTGGTATTTGGTCTGCTTGGAAAAGGAGACAAAAAATCATGATGTCTGCATCTTCTATTAGAAGTGCCGGAGCTGCCGGTCACTACTTTGAGCATGATGACTACTATGTGGACGGGCTATCTCCTTCAGCATGGATAGGTTCTGGAGCTGAGGCCCTTAGCCTTGCTGGTGAAGTGGAGCGGGAAACCTTTAAATCACTTTTGGAGGGACGGCTCCCAGACGGCCGACTGGTCGGCACTTTCCGGGATGGCGAGTGGAAACACCAACCAGGGTTCGACCTCACTTTTTCAGCACCCAAGAGTGTTTCTATCTTGGCAGAAGTTGCAGGCGATAAGCGGCTTCTCGAAGCCCATGACCGAGCAGTCCGAGCAGTTCTTCAACATATAGAGAACGAATATATCGTCACAAGGAACCGCAATCGTACCGAGAACACCTTGGAATACGAGAAGACAGGTTCAATGGTCGCAGCAACTTTCAAACATACAACCAGTCGTGCTCTTGATCCTCAGCTTCACACACACTGCGTGGTAATGAACTTAACACAGCGAAATGACGGCCAGTGGCGCTCAATGGAGAATAAACCAATCTTCATTGACCAAAAGCACCTTGGTCTGGTCTACCGTCAATTTCTCGCTCAAGAAGTTGGCTCACTGGGCTTTCGACTAGAGCACCAGGGTAAAGATGGGACCTGGGAGATTGCTGGGGTAAGTAAAGAGACTGTGCGTGAACTGTCGAAACGATCAGAGGCAATCGGAGATGCGCTGGAGGCTAGGGGAAAGACTCGTGAGACGGCCACGGCTAGGGAAAAGGAGACCGCCACGCTCGACACGCGGGATCGAAAGGTTGCCGCTGAGCGAGGTGAGCTTCTGAATCGCTGGCATGCCGAATTGGGCGAAGAGAAGCTGGCAGAATTGGAAGGGGCCATTGCTCAGTCTCGGGAAAACATCCCATCCCTGGATCTGCAATCCGAGGCGATTTTGGCGCGGGTTCAATTAGCCAACGAAGCCGTCATGTGGGCGACTGAGCACCTTGGAGAGCGTGATACATCTTGGACCCACCACGATCTAGTCAAAGAGGCTAGCCGTTATGCCGGATCGCGAGTACTACTTTCTGATGTTAAGAATACGATTGATGCTGCAATTGGCAGTGGTCAGCTCATAGATAAGTCGGTTAGAACCTTTGATAAGGTCAGCAAGCAAGAGATTGATGTGCGGGGATATACGTCGAAAGCGGCCATCGCCATCGAGGATGAGGTACTCAAGGAGGAATACCTTGGCCGCGACCGAGTTCAGGCATTATGCAGCCGGGAACAGGCGGCTGCGGCCATTTCCAATGCTGAGGAGAAGGCCAACGAATTTGGATATGAGTGGAACGCTGACCAAAGGAAAGCCACCCAGGGCATTCTGAGCTCCGAGAATCGGATCGTTGGAGTGCAAGGATTGGCCGGTACGGCTAAAACCAACTCCGTGCTCAGTACTGTTGCTGAAACAGCACGAGATATGGGATACGAAGTAAGAGGCCTTACTCCAACTAACTCGGCTGCTCAAAGTCTATCTGAGGGGGCGAATATTCCCTCAAGTACAATCCAAAGTTTTCTGGGGCAAAATCGCAATGAATGGGTAGAAGAAAAACGATTGCTCGCCCAAATCGAAAGAATAGACAGGCGGCTGGAACGGATCACGAAGGCCCTTGAAAACCCCGAAGTAGACCTAAAAACTGGTGCTCAGATCTCTGAAACCGCTCCCATTTACCAAAAGCGACTCGATGAACTTTGTTACGAACAAACAGAGTTAAAAAGTCAGCGGGAGGAGTTAGCTAAGGGAATACAACGGTCCCCTCAACTTTGGGTTGTTGATGAAGCATCAATGATCGGTACAAAACTTATGCGCGATCTACTTCAAAGAGCTAGCCAGGTAGGTGCTAGGGTTGTGTTGACTGGCGACGTCCGTCAGCTTGCTTCCGTAGAGGCTGGTGCTGCCTTTCGTCAGCTTCAGGCTCATGGAATGGAAACATATCGACTAGAAGAAATCGTTCGGCAGACGAACCGAGGCACAAGGGATGCTGTATACCTCTCCCTAATGAAAATGGCCTCTAATGCTCTCTGTCGATTACAGGAGAGTGGCAGCACGATAAAAGAATTGGTCACTCGTAAGAAAAGTGGAAAAATTGACCACGAGAAAAGTGGGGAAGCCCGCAGACAAGAGCTTGTGAAGGACTACATGGCACTCAGGCCGCAGGAGCGAGCCAACAGCATCATCCTCGAACCAAGTCGTGATGGCCGCCGTCGCACAAATGAGTTGGTTCGTGAGGCCTTAAAAAAAGAAGGAGCTTTGGGCGAAGAGCTCCGAACTAACCAGCTATCACCAGTCGATGCAACAGAAGCTGAACGGCGTATTGTAACATCGTATCAAAATGGGCAAATCGTCCGGTTTGCGCGTAGCTTCAAGCGTGAGGGCATCAAGAAGGGCCTGTATTATCAGGTTGTTGGTCGAGATAATCACGATATCTTGCTTAAGAAGTTCGGGGCCAATGAGCAGTCTGAACTGATTCGCTTCTCCCCTGAACTCTATGCGGCCAAGAACATCCAGATGTTCAACCTAACTGAAAGTGGTTTGGCCGTTGGTGAGACGATCGTCTGGCGTGATAATGATAAGCCGACTGGACGATTAAACAATGACACCGCCACAGTTGAGAAGATAGAAGGCACGAACGTAACCTTCAGACTTTCCAATGGTAAAACCTGTGAGTTTGATATGTCCAAAATGGCGAATTCCCATTGGGATCATGGGTATGCTATGACTGTACATGCTGCCCAGGGAAAGACAGCCCAGAACGTATTTGTTCACGCCGAAACCAGCCGAGAATCTTTATTGAACACAGAACAGTTCTACGTGCAGATCTCAAGAGCAAAGGACCGCGTGTATCTCTATACCGATTCAAAAGAAGGGCTGGTTCGAGCTGTAGAGCAGCGCTCAGGGCAGAAACAAACGGCTAAGGAAAGCAGTTACCAGTCGCTGGAACCGCTTGACCACTTGATTGATAAGCTATGGCTGCATCCAGAGTCAGGACGCTCGTTAGAGCAATTCG
Source organism: Shewanella sp. DW31 (assembly GCF_015767295.1). Classification (NCBI taxonomy): domain Bacteria; kingdom Pseudomonadati; phylum Pseudomonadota; class Gammaproteobacteria; order Alteromonadales; family Shewanellaceae; genus Shewanella; species Shewanella sp. DW31. The sequence goes on along the minus strand of NZ_JADWMP020000023.1, from coordinate 71,132 downwards.
CGGATAGGGTTCAAGAACGCGATAAATCGAGAGGCGACAGACAGCACAGTCTAACAAGATGATTGCTGTCTATTGTCCAAATTGGGCAGTTTGGCGTACTGGCTAAACTGCCCTTTTATTTGAAAATGAAATGGATTCGAAACCAAAAGGGAGATCTAAAAGTGAAAGTTCTTTTTACGTCAATTGCTGTAATGACTGTACTGGCAGGTTGCTCCGCGACCATGCCTAACATCACCGGCAAAACTAAGACAGATACGTCGCTCCAACCAATTGACAAAACAGAGCCGAACATCCAGGCGGCACTGGCCGACATGAAACTTGTTGGATTCAAACAGGAAGATTTCGGTAGCGAGGAGGCATTCAACTCGGCAGCTAAGATGGTGGCAAACTTAGGTGCGGAATGGCAAACCTTCAACTTGTGGACAGCGGAGCTGCTAGGTCAAGAGAATCAAACGCAAGCCTTGGATCGCATTCGCACTGCCAACAATAAGCGACGCCAAGAACAAAGGCGATGGAGTTTCTCAAACCTAGATAGCAGTTCAGATAAAGCTAATGTGGCTATGAAATATGGATTCCATGATTGCTTCGATGACTCTAGCCAGTTGCTCTCCGTTGACGATTTTATCAGCCGCTATGCGCGTACTAATGTTGCCTCTTTCAATGGAACGGTTGAGCTTTATGAGCGATGTCTGATCAACGGAGGCAATGAGTGTACTAAGGACGGTCAGGAACTGAGCCTAGAGAAATTCTTGGTGAACTATAATGAAGCCGCCTCGCAGGAGAAAAAGGATCAAGCCTTTAATGAATATTATGAATACTGTGCTGTGCGAACTCCTGTTTCATCTATTCAATACGCTATCTCGTCCCATGACAATGATGTGATGGGTAGTCTTATTGCGGCGGTTGCATCGCGAGTTGGTTGGGATAGTGCGCTTAAAATGTCTCGTGATGTGTTAAACATGCAATCCAGATCTGGAGCAATGAATATAATTGCTGCCAACTTCTATAATTATCAACGAACTGGATACTTTGATGCGTTTGATATCAGACCTTACGCGATCGGGCGATCCAGTGTCATATCCGTAATGCACATGGGTGGTATATGTGCAGCGTTTGGTGCAGGTAATAGCAGCCAAGATAGTGACATCGAAATTGATGAGCTCGCTATCGCGCTCGGAGCTAAACCTCGTCAAGCGGATGGTGGTTATCACTGCTTGAAATGGACAGATGGTAACTGGAAACGTGTTGCTGATTACATTGCTGGCGAAAGCGAGGGTCTTCGCGAGTTTATGTCGGTGTACTCTCCTACATCCAACAGCTATCAGGTGCCTTATTGGAGCTATCCCGGTACGTATCAGCACGACTCAATTATTCAGACTCAACTCCTGAAAAAGGGAAGTGGTATTGCAAGTTACACTGAGAAAGTCACGGAGCGGGAAACCTGCTCAACATATGCGGCAGGCCATTCAGGACTGGCAACTTGGTCTTATCCTGCCTGTGATTACCTTGAAAAGGCAAGCGAGTCAATGAAGGCCAAAGAAAAAATGATGCAAATCGCAGGTCGGCTTGATGCCTATATATGCAGCCGGTCAGAGGCTGTGAATGGCTATGGCAAACCGGATCTGTCACGTTGTCCCACAGTCTTTTCTCGCGAACAGATAGAAGCTGGCGAACACAAACGCTAGATAATCGAATTCAATTTCTCCACTCATTCTTTTAGGGGCTAAGGCCCCTTTCTTTTTGTCCAAATTGGGCACTTTGGCATGCCATCTAACGCTTGCTCACCTGAGAAAATATTAGCTCAAAGAGAGTATAGATAAATGAGGACACTATGGCGGCAGATATTCAAGTTAACGGATTAGTACTTCCAATAAATGACGCTCATATTCATCAAAGACGAGGTGTAACCGCTGCAAGAACAGAATCCGGTGAACCTCTTCACTCCACGGTATTGAAGTGTGTCGATGGTCGATACACAAAAACATATTGTGGACTTGCCAGAGTCGATAATAGCGATGATTTTTTGAAGATCATGGAGTGGGGAGATCACTTCGAACCTATTGCTTCTTGGTATCAAGGGGGCACTCAATGATTATCAGTATTTTCAGAAAGATTTTCAGAAGAGAGCCCAAGCCTGATCTTTACTCTCAACTATCCAACCTTGTGACTGAAATGCGGAGTTATCAAGCTGACATCGAGTGCTTTCATTCAGACATCGAGGTGTCAGCTAGCCATTTTGAACACATTCTCGAAGCCAATAATTTCATTAGCGCAGAGTGGATTAACGGAAACCTACATGTAAAACATCGTCATTAAGAGGTAATTGGAATGGAATTGAACGAAAAAGCGAAAGTTGCGGCGCTCTATCAAGAACTTAGCAAAGCTGATGGCTCTGACCCCAACAAGTTGGTTGGGGAACTTGAATCAGCGGCTAAGTTAATTGTGCAAAGTATGAATAGTCATCCTATTAAAGATGAGCAGATGAAAACCAGCATTTTTGATTATGCTCATATGAATGAGCAGTATCGACAGCTATCTGAGCAGCAGATGAAAATTGTTGATTCGGTTCAGTTGCTAATAAAGCAAGTTGAAAGCATGGGGCACGAGAAACCAACTCAAGATAACTGGCTCTCTAAAACACTTTCTAACTATCAGCGGGGATATTTAGAGAATGATATTTTTACCGAGGCCGCAGGTGCTTTGGTTTGGATGGCGGCAAAGGCTATTCAGAAAATCTTTTTTGAGTCAGACAAGACAAAGCAGCAACAATCTGCACAGGAACTAAAAAAAGATATTGGGAAAATGACAAAAGCCCTTGGTGTTGAGTTATCACGCCTTCAATTTGAGGTCAAAACAGAACAGCGACATGGACTTATGTCTGAAGCCATCACTAATGCCAAGCAATTAGAACAAGGTGGTCAACAGAAAGAAGCCGACAGGCTGATTGTTAGCACCTATAACAAGCTATCCCAGTCTGCTAGAAAAGACTATAGCCAATATCAACCTCAACCAGAACATCATAAAGCTATAGCTCAAGCTCAAGTGAGAGAGAAAGTACGTCACTCCGCAATAGAAAACCAAAATCAACTAAGCAACGAGCCCAAAATAGATCGAGACAAAAACAAGTCTATTTCTCGTTAATTAATATTTTTAAGCAATTGAGGAAACTGAAATGAAAAAAGCAATTTTGTTATTGACTACTACAACTCTGCTTTGTTTGGCCGGGTGTGCGACTAAACCAGAAATCTATAGGACCTCACTAACTATTTTTAAGATCCCAGCAAGTGGTGACACTATTGATGTCACTTACAAGATTGAGCATGGCAAAGATTGCCTCATTACCATGGCGCTCGGTCCTCAAAGTAATGAACAGAAATATATGGCTGCTCTTGATGGGGAATCTCGACGTTGCTTGGAGGATGCAACAGGGGAAAGCCAAGTTGGATTGGACTTGGATTTGTCTGGTGCCCGTTATAATAACTCCGTGGTATTTCATTACCAGACAGGACCAAGCCCTTTAGAGGAACTAGTAGCGCTTAAGCCGGATGAGGCAAAATAAGAGTTACTCCAAATTTTAATTTTTTAAAAAAGGCAGGTTACCTGCCTTTTTTGCTATTTATAGTGGCTTAAAATTAACCAGACCTTGGTGTATGTTCGAGTAAAAATGATTCTATATAGGTATAAGTCCGAGGATTGCCGTGCCAAAAAACTATAGCACTAAGATAAGCAAAGCATTTGCTTACAAGAACTTAAAAGGGATTTTAGTAAGGCTAAAAGTTGTCTAGTGAAATAGTGGCGATTCAAAGATTGGAATGAGCTTTACTCTTTCTGCTATGAAATAGAGGAGGTCGCATTAGTTAGCAGTTTGGCTAGAGGTGGAGAGGCATTTGGTGATATAGATTTGTGTTTAAAAATAAGGCGCAGTAAACAGTTCAGTTACAGTGAGTGTAAGGACGATTATATCAAATGGAGGGAACAAGCTTTAGGGTATAAACCTCCGCCAATTGAATCGGGCGCAGAACGAGGCATGTTTGAACTAGATGTTAGTCGCTTTATTAAAAATCGTGATGGACGAATTGAAATATTGCGCTGGAACCAGTTCGAGCCAATATGCATGACCTTACAGCCATTTATAAAATTAGTAGAAAATTGCCGTGTGATCGCTACCGACGTTGAAAAATTAGAAAGGCACAGATCCACTTTTTCAGAAGAACAAGCATTGGAGATAGTGAAGAATGGTGTGCCAGAAGATCCAAGTGGAATCAAAGGTATATACTGGGAGTCCTATTGTTCCGCACTTAAGCTATATCCTGAGTTTATCAGAGACGTAATATTGGATAGGGACTCATACTGGGAAGCTTACAAGGCATATATTAACGATAATTGATAAAAACATAAGTTCTGTGGATCAGTCAGCATTCAACCTGATAAGCGGAATAATTAGAGAAGCTGTTCAGATCCAACTTGATAGACCGCAGAAAAAGAGCATTCATGATTTCGAGCTGTAATCACCTAGTTAGGCATCAGATGATATCAAAATACACCTAAGTAACGGATTTTTTAGTTTTTTATCCAAGACTGCATTATATTGCATGCCCAAGAAGACTTTTTTATGGCACTATTTGATGGTGCTGTCAGTTTAGGGGCCTTTTAAAATTCCGCTACTATCAAGTAGCAACCATTAGACAATACTTAATAAATTGTAATGTGACTGTATGCAGAAAAAACTTAGACTACTAAAAGCCGACAGATACGCTTACTTAGTTTGTGCTCAGATGATGTCGACCATGGTTGTGGCTTATCTCGAAGGGCGGTTGGCACCTAAATGGCTTGGATGTGAGCAAGGTGCTGTACCTGATTGGGATGACATTGTTCAGGAACTAAGTGATGGCTCTTTTCATCACACACAGGTCAAGCGTCAACTCACAGATTTTAGTAGTGAGAAGGCGAAACGCGCAGCTAAGGTTCCAAAAAAGAAGGTACCGGCTACGGTAACCTTGGTCACAACGCCCCCTTCGATAACGGTGCTACCGGATTTGAGTGCCTTCGATGAGTCGATCAAAGCCTTGGGAGCATGGTTTTTACATACGACAGCGCCCGATGGCAAGGAAAGAACCTTTTCTATGCTAGTTCCTGATCGACAAGTAAGAATTAAGAACGAATTTAGCATACGAAACTTCGAAGATTTTTGTGTAATGTGTAACAACAGCACTACTACTCCGGTCGGTTTGGAAGCGCACGCGCAAACAAATGTGGCTACAGCAAACATATTTGATTGGCTTACAACTTGGTGTGGCTTCACTGACTGGCCGCATATTCATAGAACTCTACGTAATTTGAAAATCGAAATTAAATCTCTCGAGCACGAGATTGAGCAGTCTTCGATGTCCCTTTTAGATAGATACTTCTCCCCTGCATCCGATGCATGGAAAATGATGTTGCAAGATCTGGAGTACAACGTCACTGATGCAGGTGCTGCAACACCTCGGCAAGTATTTACTTTGATTAGTCAATATCTTCGACCAGAGGCTGCGCTCTGGACGCAATACGCGTTGGAAGATACATCGTTTACTTGGGGCATTTCAGGTTGTGCTACGGGTCATGCGAATGGAATTGAAGAGCCAATGCAAACCGTCCCAATCTTTTGGAAAGACACCACCCAATCTGAGAAGAGATTCAAGCTTAGTGTGAAGTTCGATCAACAAAAGCTGTCGAAAGAGCCTCTTGCTCCCAGATTGATAAGGCTCGCACTTCATTTACGCGGACAGAGTCGCGCGAGCATATCCGAATTAAGTTCTTGGAACGCTGCGATTAGAGGCGCTCTAACTAATACGCTTGGAGTTACTTCGGATGATTTTTCTAATCTGCCATGGGTCGAAGCAAAGGAAACATCGTACTGTGTCGATTCTCGCCAGTTACTGCTTGTAGACACTAATCTCGAATGCGACAACTTCGACTCTGCCATGGGGAAAGTTATTTGGGAGCTCACTAAGAGCAATGTCAGTGGAGCGATTCGAGGTCTTCAGTTCGGCGATTTACAAGTTGGAGTCGATAGACTTTGGCGAACAATCTATCAGGTGCTCGATGCTGATCTCTCTAAGGCCAATGAGCTCCTAAGTCGCATGCTAAATCCTGCTAGTGAGGGGCTTGGCACGTTAGGCATTATGCGTGTTGGCCCTCGAACAGTTGATTTACTCTCATCCGGATTGATGATGTTGATGATTACTGCTGTAGCTCTTAAACGAGACGCAGATGTTGCGTCGTTGTTATCAGGTAATGATATTCGAGTTATCGCGCTAAAATACTGGGGAGGGCCTGCTTCTCCGCATCGGGTTACGAGGGCTTTAGTCGACGGTGACGATGACACTGATGTTGAAGATTTTTTAGGAAAAGAGGTTGCTAACATTATTCTAGTTTCTGAATCTCGTTCTTCTCACAGTGAATTAAATCGATTTACAATCGCTTCAGATAGATCTTCACAGGACAGCTTTGGCGCATCGAGACGTGCAATGCTTGCGGTCACAAACTCGAGGCAGTTCCAAGCAGCTGTAAGAAGCGGAACTATTAAAAAGGTGGCAGAGCTTTTAGAGCCTGAGCTCCAATTGAGAGGCCTTGCTAAAGAAGCAAATATTATGAAAACAGAGCTCATAAAATGATGAAAACTCGTAACATTGAAGCTCTAATCAAGAGTCGGACGCAAAACAGGTTTGATGTATCTGTGGACGAGTCACTTGCTGTTCTTGCAGAGCCATCACTAACTGACATTAATGCGCTGAAAGTACGGCGGACCGCAAAGCCTAATACTAGTGGCCGTACTATATTGCTGGCCGCCATCGACAAAATTGAAGACTGGAATCTTGTCGCACGGTGGACTGCTCAAGTTCGTGACATGTTGCCGGAACCAGAGACCTCGGATCTTTATCTCATTTTGCTCGCAGAGGGGTTCAGTCAACACAATCTTTCTCGCTTGGAAGCAGATGAACAATTTTGTCGCAAATATGTGGCTAGCTCTATCAATGAAATGCCGTTACTGCTCGACAGGACATTTTTGGGATCGCTATCCACTAGTGAGACTGGCGCCACAATTGTTGATCCTGTTACTGCTGCATTTCTGGCGACCCAAACTAAGCATGCTTGGCTCACGAACACTTTGCAGGATCGATGGTTAAAAACCTTCCTTAGTGATAAGACAGGTAAAGACTTGGTGCCTGACATTATCGAAAACGTTGCACCCGAGATGGACCTGTAATGGATACAATTGAACCTATCAAACTGAAATCATTAGTCCTCAACAATATTCGTCGTTTCGGTACCGATGTTGAGATTAAATTTGGGGCCGGGGCAACTATCTTGATTGCACCGAACGGTTCAGGCAAGACTGCTGTGCTAGAGGCCATTGAACTAGCGCTGACGTCCGACGTTAAGCGAGTTGCTGGTCGATGGGCCCCTCTTATTCGCGAAGGCGGAAACGAAGCTTCCGTCCAGATTGATTTTGGCGATTGGCAGCGCGAAGTGTCAGTTACAAAAGACAGAGTCAGCGTTATCAATGAGGGAAGACTAGACGAAATCTTCAATGACATATCCCCTGACGAAATTCCTTTTCTGCTGCGACTCACGCATCTACTTGACCAACGTGACACGGATTGGTTCTGCCAGCAAGGGAGTGTCGAGGCTGGTGGGCAGCTCTCAATGTTACCGCTGGGACGGCAAGCGTCTCAGATCAGCGCTACTGTGGCTCGGTTGAAGCCTGCAGTCTCTCGACGAATTAATGAATTGAGCGCTGTTATCACATCCAGGCAGCAACAGCTGGACGATTGGAATGCATTACTGAGGGTGCGCGACAGCGCCCGAACCGATTTAAGCAAGCCCTTGATTCCTCTATCAGTATTATCTGAAAGCTTGAAGCAAATAACAAATCCAACTGTTCTTCAAGAACTAAAAAGTATCGCAGCGATTCGTGAACATTGGGCAATTGCCAATACTGTCAACAGTCAGAACCTGGCTTCGATTGATGCAAACCTTAACAATCTTGCAGGATTGGTTTTGGTCCCAGTAACCTACGGAGAGATTTCAGAGTCGTTGGACCGTCTTCAGAAGGAGTTACAGACGGTCAAATCGACTCAGGGTGAATATCTGGCTCAAGGAAAAGTATTGAGCGAGCTAATAGAATCTGCTGATAACAACCACCGCCAGCTAATCGCAAAATCAGCAAAGATAAGACTTGAGCTTGATCGTAGGCGAACCTATGAAAAGACAACAGTTCAACTTGCAACACAACGACAACTGAGAGATGAGTGCCTTCGTTCACGTGAGCAGAAGAAGGAAGTCTTCGAAACAGTTCAGCAAGTCTATACGACAGCACTAACAGCAGAAGATACTATTGCCATGCTGAATGCCTTGGCTGGAACTATCATGCTGAAGCGTGACGCTCTCGCAACGGCGAGGCAGTCTTACGCACACTGGAAAGATGCAGAGTCGCGGAAGCGGGTAGAGGAGCAAAAACTCAGGACCGTTAGCGCTAAAATTGACACGCTGGGTGAGAAACTTCGTAATGCAGTTGCAGAAGTGGAAAGCGCTAATGCGGTGCATCAATCTGCAACGTCGGTGGTGTCAGCCTATCAAGATGCTGTCGGAGCAATTCGTGCTGCGGTTTCAACTGTTGCTGAGAAACTGCCGGTTGGAACTGATACCTGCCCTGTTTGTTTGGAAGCACATGGCGAACAGAAGTTACGTAATAGAATTTCGACCGCTCTTCAGGCAATCGACCCCCGTCTTATCGAAGCAACGGCTGTTCTTCGTTTGGCGGCTGAAAAATTAGAAACGGCGCAAAAGGCACAGCAGGAAACAAAAACTGAACTCAACGAAGCCCAAACGACTCAGGTTCGCTTGAATGAAACGATTGCCAGCATTAATTCGGAAGTTAAGACAGCCCGGGCAAACAGCCTTCTTATTGGGTTTGAGCTAGAAGAAGCGCGAGGTCGACTTGATGCTTTACAAAAGGAAGTAGACGACGAAGGCGCAGAGCTTGATACCAAACGTGCTACACAAGAGCCGCCGGTTAGTGTCGATATTATGACTCAGCTGACTACAAGTTTTAACTCCGCAAAAAGGGATTTGGCGGAATGTGAAGAAACTTTGAAGCGAATGGAAGAAGAAATTAAAGACACTATCGCTGCACTGAATACACTTGACCCGCTGGTAGTCAAGGACGCCACTTTTGAACAGGTCGAGCAAACTTTAAAGTCTCTTGACGAGGAAATACGATTGAGTGCTGCAGGGATTGAAGAAGTTCAAGCCAAGAAATCTGCTACAGCCAGAGCGCTTCTTGACATCGATGCTACGATAACTCGAATTAAACAGCAGGTTGATTTAGACCAAGGTCGCCTCGAGGCACAACGGACCCAGTGGGTATCTGTTACGGAGATGCTTATACCCCCGTCGAGTGAACAGTTGGAAACCGCTAAAGAAAAGGTGCTGCAGGATAAAGCCAGAGCTGAGGCTGCACGCTCAAAGCTCAGCGATATTGAGATGGAGCTCAACCGTATCGCTCAGGCTAACTCTTTAGTGTCCGCACAGCAGGAAGTTGATGCGGCAAGAGGCGAGAACTCTGAAGATGTTCATGCTCGGATTTTGATGGAGGCGTTAAAGAAACCTCAGGAAGAGCATGCACTGGCTAGTCAACGCAAAAATGCACTGGATGAATTTCACGCGCATTTGACCAGCGGTATAGAAATAATACGAGACAAAATTTCAGACGTTGTCCCATACTGGCAGGCAATATTGCGACGTATTGTTCAAGAGCCCCGTTTCTCTGGAACAAACTTGAATTACTACAAAAGCCGCACAAAGGACCATGCCTCAATTCAAGTATCTCTTGGTAATGAGCTTGTTGGAGTAGCTGATATAGCAAGTCAGGCTCAAATGACAGACTTACAATTGTCGTTTATGCTCTCGATGGCCACAGTCCATCAATGGTCACCTTGGAAAGCATTACTACTAGATGACCCCACTCAGCATCATGACCTGGTTCACGCCTCTTCGGTATTCGACGTTTTGCGTGACTTCATTTCTGAGCTTAACTTCCAAGTAGTTTTAACCACACACGATGCCCAACAAGCGCGCTTCTTGATGCGGAAGTTGAACAATGATGGCATCGATGTAAGACTCTGGAAATTAGAACCTTCTGAAAATGGAATGACAGCTAAACAAATAGGTGGTATCCAATAGATACAGATATAAAACCTCCAAAAATAAAGAGCATATTGGAAAAATGAGAGAATTTTTGTTGTGCTATTCTACTTAAGATGCAAATGCAGACCATCAATTTGACAATGCTATTATGTCTGTTAATGGCACAAATTTATTCAGCTCAAGCTCTGACATTGCCGTGTAAACTAGCAAAAGTCATGCTCTGGATTGTAATCAAATAATAGCTACATTCAGTTTATATCCTTAGATGAATGTGGCTTGCAACTGATTGGCTATCTTTTTTGTTCGGCTTCCTTTAAAGCTTTTCGCATTTCAGCTAGGTCAGCTTCAAGGCTATTCATTGATTGGCTATCAGATGCTTCCAACTGAGAGCGAAGTTTTTTGAGCTGCTTGATTCGCTCATCACGTTCAGCATCCTCAACCGAAAGAGCTGCTTTGTCATGCTCATTGAACTGGTCAAATTCAGTCCATGCTTTAGAAAAATCACGCTGAAATTCTTCTGAACGGATTTGTTGTTGAACTTCATGTGTTTTCTGTTGGATAAGAACTTCCTGTCTGCCGGATAAGGTAAAATAGATGATAATCGCTGTGATTGGACTGGCAATGATGATGCCATAAAGTACAGATTTCATTGTTAGTTACCTCCTTTGATGCCTGGCTGAGATACTGTAAAACTTGCTTCTGTTGAGTTGCTGAGGTTGGATGCTTCTTCTGTTTGTAAGCGCTCTGACGTTCTCATTGACAGGTTTCGTGATTTAGATGAACGGTTGTCTGTGCTTGCATATTGAGCGTCAGACGTTGATGCCTCTTTTGAGTTTGCTCTATTAGTCGATACTGAAAAGAGCGTGTCCTGGCTTTGTGACGTTTCCATCTCCCAGGTCTCACCAAATAGAGAGTTTCCTTTCCCAAACAGAGTGAACTCACCAATTGATGCCGAGATGTTTTTTGGATCAACAGAAAATGAGCCGCAGGACCACTCGTATTTTCCTTCATAGCGATAACCGCGACTTGTAGGTATTACACAGTTCTGCCCAAATTGCCTTTCCACAATCTTTTTGGCTTTATCTGGCAGGTCATTTCTCACCAATTGTTTGCCCATCGCGTTTGCTAGGGCTAATTTGATGCCAGAAATATTATTTCCGTTGAGTGGAATCCCATTGGATATATCTTCAAGAGTCGCTTCGGCAACAAGTCCGTAAAGTGCCCAACACATGCCATCTTCAACGAGTCTGTCTGATGGAATCCTAATAAACGATGGCATACCTGTGGTCGCCCAATTGAAGTTTGCTTGGTGCAACTCAACTTGGCACTGCCCTATAGTTTTTTCTTTGTTCCACGCCATGCAAGCCTGAACGCTGGTAACCAGGGGCTTAGGTTCTAGATCTGGAAATTGTGGAGCTTTGGGTTTTGTAATGAGCGCACAATGTTTGAGTACATTTGCCGTTCGCCCTTTCGCAGAATGACCTTTCTCTATGTATGTAAACAGTTCATTGAGCATTGCAAGAGGCGCTGTTTTAACCGCCACACGGTTAGTTATTTGATTCTGACGCCGAGATGATGTTTCGTCCGAATCACGTACCGAGGTTGAAGTGGTATCCCGTGTTTCCTCACCATTGCGTTGTTCTTCGCCCTTTTGTCGTTGTAATTCCATGCTGGTTTCATCGTTGATTGCTGTTTCTTTCTGTGTACGTTTTTCTTGCGTTGATTTCTGCCCTACGGTTGCGCTCTCCTGAGCAAGTAAGTTACTAGAGTAAGCAACCAACGTAAAAGCAACCACACCCAATAAATGCTTACTTCTCATGATGAAAGGCCTCCTTTAGTACTTCGATTTGCTGAATACTTTTGATGCTAGGCTCTATTAACCAGGCATATCTGTACCTATCGATACTTTTACAGAGAGCAACGATATATTGGTCTGTATCCGGAAGGCCTAATGTTAAATCTTCAATCTCTGCGGCCATGAAAGCGGATAAGTCATCAAGCGCAGCTTTGCTTAGAAATTCAGCTAATTCCTGTGCATCTTTTCTGTTTTTGCACAGCAAAACCTCCGGCCAGAGCAAGTCACCATCTGGCCCCCGATTGCCGGGTTGAGCGGGCGGATCTAACCTGACTACCCAAAGCTCTTGTTGTTCATGTGCCGCAGCAGGTGTTAGCACTTCAATACCATTTAGCTTCATAAAAACCTCTTAGCGTTGTTGATTGCAGAGTTATTTTGCTGCGGTAATACACTAAACATGGCACGTCAAACTGCCCGTTTTGGACAAATACCTTATATCTAGAGTTAGATGTGAATATCCCGAGTGAGATTAGGTCGGTGCAGTTTTGAATTGGTATGTTAATGGTTTTTAATAATTTTTTAGGTAGCGTTACATGTCACGAATATTAAGTGTGACATGTAACGCAACTACTCAAGCATATATGGGAACGTTGCACGCTTAAGTTTTGAGCATATTGGTTTGCTGCACGATTACTGCTTAAACATATGGGACGGTTGCACGATAGGAACTGCCAAAGCCCAATTTTTGGTGTTTAGTGAACAAAATGAAGGCTTAATTGCTCGTATGCAGTCTGTTTTATTGGGCTGGAGGGGGCATGTGGGGCCGTTGCACGGTTAACTAGAAGGTATATGGGAGTGTTGTACAGTTAGCCTAAACGGAGGATTTTTAATGCTTATACGTCAAAATAGAATGAGGCTACGTGTAGGCGAAGAAAATTATACCCCAAAACGTTCTATGAACGTGAAATTAGACTCACACAACATATCAAGCTTGACCAAATTTAAGTAATGTTACAGTGTATTTAAAAAATAAGGCGTTACAAGTTTTTTAGGCCTACCCTCTTAGTATTAGGCGTCAGCCAAGGAATTATATGAAGGAAAGTATTTCTATTGCTAGAGATAGCCTTAATTCAGTTTTAGACAACTTTCGTTCGAAAGGTAAAATTGAAGTAAGTACAATTGAAATTATTGAGGCATACATGGGAGGATTTCACCAAAATCGTGGAATAACTCCTTCAACGTCATGGAATGCCCAGTTTGGTAAATATCTAAAATCCAATTCAACTGCTCTTAACATTGAAGAATCATCTTCAAAACAAAAGATCACTGTTAATGGTAGCCAAACAACAACTTCGTTCTGGCGCCTAATAGCCTCAAATGTATAATGGGCATGAATTAGCATCCAAACCTGTTGGCTAAATTTTGCTCAATTTCTTGTTTCGTATGACTGAACTAGCTCTGGTTGGTACTGGCCTGTTGACTTAATTTTAGTAATTCTACAAAGTGTCGACGATATCAGTGGCGATTCAATGGAGCGGTTTTGTCTTTACAGTACAACCACATAAAATTAAGCAGGAATGCTAATGGTACTTTGTTCTCAAAGATTGAGGGCAAAGATGGCGTCATTACGGCATACATTGGCAAAAAGAGCTTAACGGAAAACCACTTCTACGCGCCCCCTATAGTGGAGCGAGAATACATCGCATTAGTCAAAGGGGCGCCTGAAGGTCCTCACTTTATTCAACAGCTCATTCCAGTAGAGTTTAGCGATTTCAAACAGCCGATCATGGTAAGAGTCTCGTATCGTGGTGACAAATCACCTCAAATTTCTTGCTCAGATACGCATGGAAAAGAATTACTGAGAATCGTTTCCGAGTCAGATGAAAACTACCGAAAACTCCGTTACTGCGTTTCTCACAATTCGTTGGTAGGGATAAGCTTCTTAAGAGATGATAAAGGATTCAAGCTTGAGGTGGTTGAGTCCAAAGCAAAGCCGACGCAGTTAACGGGTTACTTATACAACATCACTGTCAAGTCGGCCAAAACGAACATCAAATGGTACAGAGCTTGGTTTTGTAGTGACGATGGTCAGCGTCTATATACTGAGTTTCCCAGCTTTTTAATCGATGATTTTCTCGTAGTCACGGAGTCTTGTGAGATAGACAATGTGACGCTCAAGTTTGACCACGAAAACCATAGGTCAACGGTATGTTTAAAGCAAGCAAAGGACGAGCTCGCTCAAAAGCTAGAGGCGCAAAAAATAGGGCACTGCTTTTATTTTCTTAACAGTGATGGTGACAAGTACTATTTTACTTTTGAGACGTTAGGAGTGACCTTCCGCGCGATCGCTTGGCAAAATGAGCTACAGCGTTTAGGTATTGAGTGCGACAAGTTAACTTGTGATGATATCGTTGAAGGGATGCTCAAGGTCACCTTAGAAAAAGAAAAAGGGCAGCTCTATCTTGGGATTATGTCTTCGACTTGTACCAATTACGAAGGGTTTATTACCTATGAACGCAGCTTTATTCATAACAAGATCAAAAACTTAGTATTTAAAACACAACCCTTTGATGGAAATCAGTTCATCATCAAACAGTCGGAGCTGTTTGCTCAAAGTGTCATTGATTATATCGAAAAAGGAGCTTTGGATAGAGTCAGTTTATACGATTTTAAGAAAAACAAAAAGTCTGCGCCAGAATGGAAAATAAAGTCGAAGGATCCCATTGCGCTCGTCCCGAATCATAACCATCAAGATCTGGTCCCGTTTGAGGGCAAAGCGGCGCATGATTGGTATGTCTATAGTCAAGAGAAAGATTCCCCTTTCGGTAAAGTCTACAGAGAACTCGATCGTTACGCATTGCGAAACCACTTAGTTTGTCAAGTCATCTCACAGAATGTCGCGCATATGATTTTTATACCCGCACCTCTGCTGAAATTACAGGGAATAACCCAAATAGGTGCTGGAGCTTTGATCCGGGGTAAAGCAAGACTCGAACTTCTTGAACTGTTTACCGAGGGGCAGCAAGGGTGGCTCGCTGATAACTGTGAAGTCATTGATGATGGTGAGCGCGGCCTGTTTGGACAAAGGAGCATCTATATCGAAGAGCTTATATTCGTCTGCGAGGAAGCCAGCCAAGCATTTACGTATTATGATGAGAAATCTAAAGCAAACAAAACAGTCCATGTTTACCACTTAATGTCTTTAGATAAAAAGCGGACCTTTCAATTCAAAGACTATAGCCATCAGTTATTAACGATATCAGAGCCTGAATGTTACCAGTACGCTTGTAAGATCCAGGTAATCGGTCAATTCAACAATGTGAAAGAAATCCTTTCCGGTAAGCTTCGCCAATGAATGCTCTAAAATGTCTTTACGCCTTAACGTCATATAACAACATCGAAGTGTTAAAGAACACTGAACGAACAAGGCTCATACTTCCTGACTCAATCGAAGAATGGGACAAGGATTTAAGTCAGAAACTCACTTCGAAAAAGTTGCCAACGCCAAATGGTTCCAGTTATTTGATTTTGGAGATGGTCAAGCGCGGTGAGAGTCGAGGCTACTTGTTGTTGGCCATTCCGGTCAAAATCGATATTCCAAACGACAAAAGCGGTTTCTTTCTCCACCCAAACCCTATCAAGCCGATTCAAATTAACCCAGAGTATCTGTTAGGTGAACACAATGAGAGTAAGCCTGAGCTGATCTTGGCTAGCTCATCGAATGCCTTAGAAAATGTAGCGGCCTATTATCAACTGGGGACCTTAAAGTCTTGGTTAAAAGAGGCAAAGGAGCTTTTTTATCATACCTGCGAGGTCAGTAGCTTACAGGAATTGACCAAGTCAATCAGTGGGCAATTGGGCAATATTGACTTAACTGTCCAGTTTAGCATTTCGTCGGTCCTTGATTCTGAAGGTTCGTTAACGCATATCTCGAATCTATACCAAGGTCTGCTTGCCGACAGGGCGGAGGATTGGCAGCATACTCCTCTAAAAAAGTTACTCGCTACACTCGAAGGCGTCAGTTGTTCGCAGACGTTATCAACCCAGTTTCTTGAGGCTCAAACGGGTTGGTACAGTGGCCACATAGGCTCGAGTCCCATCATGGGGCATATGGACACAAAAACGGGGGGGGGCGATCCGAAAAAAGCGCGTGAGCTGTTTCCATTAGATAATACACAACGTCATGCGGCTATCATGGCTCGACATCTTGGTGCTTGTGAGGCCCAACACCCCGAGTTGGGTCATATTTTGGCAGTAAGTGGCCCTCCTGGCAGTGGTAAGACATCCATGTTAAAAGCGGTCATTGCTCAAGAAAGTGTCCTCGCAGCTCTAGAGGGAAGACCGTGCCCGATCATCGTTGCTGCGGGTGCAACGAACCAATCAGTGAAAAATGTCGTCTCCGCCTTTCCTGACGTATTACATGATGACGATGACGACTTCATTTTGTACCAACGCTGGCTACCCAAGATCAATAACTACGGTAGCTTTTTAGCTTCCAATGATGCGTTAAAAAAATTCACGGAAGAAGAAAAAGTCAAAACGCCAGTGATTGAATCTTTTGGTAAAGAGAGACCCTTTGTCTTTGGTTGGACAAGTGTATGTGAGGAGCTCAATCACCTCAAATCCTTGCCAGAGCATGAAACGTACTATTTGGCCAAATTACAGCTGTATTGCCAAAAGTTGGGGCACCCATACATTGACGATATAGAACAAGCGAAACATTATCTGCATAAGTACTTAACCGAGAAAAGTACAGAGATGCTTGCTGTGGCGAAGCACTGCGTGGCTCAAATTAGAGCAGGACATTTTGAGCCTAAAGCTTTGTTCCCAATCTCTGAGACTTATTATTCCTTGCCATATTTCGTCACGGTTAGAGAAGAGTTTTCAGCTTGGTTACAAATGGACAAAACCAGTCGAGGCTATCTGGATATTGTTGCACGTTTAAATCGCGAACGTATTAGAGATGAAGCCATTTCAGAAGTGGAATATGTCGAGAAATTACACGGCGTAACGGTAGATATCTACATTGAACACCTTCTTGATACCTCGTATCGACCGTTATTGTTTCACATCGCGGCTAGGTATTGGGAAGCGGAATACCTCTTATCACTGAGAAAATCAGTTCTGTTTGCTCAAACAGAAGAGAACATTATTGAAGGGTTAAGGCGTATCTGTATGGTCACGCCTGTTATCATCTCAACCCTTCATATGCTGCCTAAGTTACTGCAGATCAAAAGCTATACACCAGGGGCCATACAGCGTTCTTTTGTGTACGGCGGGATAGACTTGCTGATCACCGATGAGTCAGGACAGGCCGATATTCGTTTAGGTCTCCCTTCCATGTCGCTGTGTAGAAAATTGATCAGTGTTGGAGACATCAGCCAATTAGAGCCAGTGATTGATAACAAGAAAGATATCTCAGCCTATGATGACTACAGTGCTTGGTTAAAGGAAGGGTACAGCGCTAAGCAAATTACACGCTTGATAGAGCTTGGTTTCACACCGACCTCTGGGAGTTTATTGCATTTGGTCATGCATGCGTCAACGTACTCCTACCAAGGTGCAGGCTTTATGTTGAGGGGGCATTACCGTTGTTTTCAAAAAATCATCGATTATTGTAATCAAATGGTTTATGACAATAAATTGTTCTACCTGCCAAGCAATGATAAAGAAGTCGACCCAGAAGATCTACCTGCTATGGCTTACGTGGAAACGCCTGGGTCTTCGGAAGCCGGAGAAGGAAAGAAATCCAAGGTTAATTATCAGGAAGCCAACCTCATCGCTGAAATGGTGGTTTTCCGTTATCGAAGTTGGCAAGAGCTATTGAAAAAGGGAGATGCTCTGCCTGCGCTCGCTTCCATGCTTGCGATCGTAACCCCCTTCAATAAACAGCCCAAAGCGATTCGCGATGCATTGTATAAAACCAATGAGGCACACGGTCACGTAATTCCTGAGTGTGAAATCAAAGACACGACGATCGATACTATTCATAAGTTACAAGGCGCGGAAAAAGACATCGTAATATTTTCTGGCGTACAGACACACTGTGATAGCGCACGACTGTTCTTTGAGAAGCAACCCTTCTTACTCAATGTTGCGGTCTCAAGAGCAAAGAAATCGTTTATCGCCGTAATTTGCCCTAAGTTGTACCACTTAAACCAAGTTTCATTCGATCCGCGAGCGTCCAAAGGTTCGAGCAACTCTGTCCAGTTTCTAGGGCTTTACCTTAACCAACATGGTAAACGTCTGTTCCCTAAACACCTATTTATCGTCGAAGCGAAAGGCAAGGTGAGTGTACTGTCACGGATGCTTGGGCAAGAATATGTCGTCTACCCAACCAATGGTGCTGTCACCAAATCTGGGTTGCAAGAGGACAATATAGAGACGGCTCGACGACAATTGTTGCCCGACTATGGTTTAAACAACAATGGCATACAGGCTTTGGACTCAATTCTCACCGAAGGCCCGAAAGTGAAGAGTATTTTACTCGCAACTGATAATGACAATGTTGGCGAGACCATCGCTTGGCACTTGTTCCAACATACGAAAAAAATAGCCCCCGAACTCGCGCGTAAAATGATCCGTGTCCCGCTCAATGCCATAACCCAAGAACATGTTAGTGTGGCCAAGGACAATCCGAGAGACTTTGATTTAAGCATGGTTTCTGCAGAAATCAGTCGTGACATTATTGATAAGTGGGTTGCTCAGCGAATGTATGCTGTAATCCAACAGCATGCGTCTCTAAAGAATAAGAAAGCGATTGGGATGGGCCGTGTCAAAGCCGCGGTGCTCGACTTATTGAGCAAGCAAAAAATGGAAGCGGAGCGAGTACGCTCAACGTCTATTAACGTGACCCTAAGCGTGAATGGCAGAAAGATACAAGGGCGACTGAGCAACATGTCACCTAATGATGTGATCAAATTTAAGAATCAATTAAAAGACAAAAATATTACCTCGATGGTGAGTGATCCGGAACGGTACAGCTTTAATAAGTTTGAGAGCAAACTCAACTCTTACTCTCCACCCAATCGTTCGACAGCGGGATTGTTACGATATGCCTACCTCAACTATAAATTTCCCCCGAGTTTGACCATGGCCTTACTTCAGCGCTTGTATATTGGAGATAATGTTTGATGAACAGTGCACATGATGACATTAGTGTCTTGAGCCCTGATGTGTTGGATGAAATCAGCGATCCAAAGATGAAAGCGTTGTTTGAGCTGATTTTGCACATGGAAGAAGCTGAAAAGATGGGAAATGCGGAAACCATCAAGCAAACCTTAGAGTTCACTTTCAATAGTGAAAATGGTCAGGTCCCAATAGTGTTTGAAGTCGAGTCAGTGACTCAATCAGGATGGTGGGAAGGAGAACTGTTTCAAGATAATCGGATTAAACCTAAGCTAGAGCCGTCATTGACGAAACATGACTTAGACGCTATCGAACGGGGGGATTTTGTGATCACCTTGGAAGGCGAGGAGGTAGCATTTCCTGCACTTCGTTTGGATGAGTTAATTGAGCAGATGGAACTGTATGGGATAGCACGTCCTTCCACAATTGAACATATTCTAAGTACGTTAATGAAAGACTCCTCCTTGATAGATATCAATACCAATGTCGATGAGGTGTCCGTGACCCAAACAGGTCAAATAGTTCACGAGATTCTAAAGGCACATTTGGGTAATGTCGGAACCTTCGAGTGGAATGGGGCACTTTCAAGCACCTTGCAGGATGTAGAAAACGGGTATCTATCTGCAGATATTCCTATACTTATGGTTTACGAAGATCTGTTCGGATATGAAGAAAGAGTTAAGGTCAACGAGATGACATGGACGGACCCCAATACGCTTTATTCGCAAGATAAGCATTCAGAGCGTGTTGGTGGTCTAGTTACTAAACTGTATAAGACAGTTGAATAGCTATGGGTTATATTACCTACCCCCGTAGTACAGGAGAAAATTTAAACAAACAACGTTTGCAAGAGATTTCGAGACTCATTCGAGCACTCTCAAGCAAGGTGAGTCTGAATGATCTCAACAGTATTATGACACTGTTACATTTAATCGGTTGGCATCGTTTACCGCCGCATTTGAAAAGACTCCTTCTCGAGCACTTGTATCAAGATCTCTACGCGAAGTTAGAGCCCGATGTGACCTCGAACCCAGATGAAATGCAACAGTATCGGGAGCATATCCAAACGCTCAACGCGACCATGGTGTCCATTGGTCTTTCTCTTAGTCCTGATGTCGAGCAACCAATCCATGAGAGGCTCAATGCAACTGGGCTGTTTGACTTTCGAGTTGTGCCCCAACAGTTGAGCGCAAGCAGTCCATCAGTATTGATAGACTCCAGTGGCATGACATTGAGTTTGGCTGATGATAACCATCCTGTCTCCGATCAATCAGGCCAGGCGATAATGCAAGCCATTCATTCACATCCAAGTGAAGCTCTCGTCTTGCAGAAAAGCTTTATGGCAGGTAAGCACTCTACGATAGAAGTTGATAGCCAACGTCAGATTAAGCAAGAGGTGGCGCCAACGAGTGTAAAAGATTCGGGTAATGTAGTTACACTCGCGCCAGGCCAAAAAGGCAGTTGGAATAAACAGCTCAATACGAAGCTTGAATCAAACCAAAGCTACAAAGTTGGTGATCATACGTATAAGACAGATGCTAATGGTCGTGTTAATCGAGTCAGTGGTAAATTGGAGCTTAAAACAAGAGATAGAAGCACCTATCAACAATCAAAATCCAGTAAAACAGGCGGCATCAAAGACGCTCTTCCCCGTGATGATGGCGGTCACTTGGTTGCATCGACCTTCTCAGGCGCGGGAGAACAGATCAACTATCTCCCAATGGATTCCAACCTCAACCGCAGCGCCTGGGTAAAAATGGAGAATGAATGGCGAAACGCTTTAAAAGCCGTCCCTCCTAAAGACGTAAAAGTCGATATCTTGCCCCTCTATGGTAGAGACAGTAATCGACCTGATGCTTTCGCAGTCAGATATTGGACTAATGGCAAAAGCAAAGTAAAATTCTTTTATAATCGACCAGAGAATTGAACAAAAATGACCGTAGATGATCTCTACCTTACTATCGCTCAAGACATCGTTGATGCGATAGATGATCAATGGAGTAGTGCCATTGTTGTATTTTATCGAGAAGAAGACGCGGGTGAATTTGAGTGCGTGTACAAAAAAGATGACTCAGATAGTGAGCATGACTTTGTAGTTAGCTATGATGCCTATAAAGCTTTTGAAGAACTTCATCAAATTACTACCGAGCATGGGCATAATACTTGGAATAGAGCCATATTCACTCTCCAGTCAAACGGTGATTTTAGCATTGATTTTGATTCGGTTTAGAAAGTGACTCAACAAGTTGAGTTCAACGTTGACATGCACTTCCCTCAAGACTCCCAATCAAGAAGGGTACAATTAGGATCCTAAGTATGAGTCAAGAAATAGATTTTAGTTATTGGCCTTTCACTCGAGATTTGTGTGTGGAAAAACTCAAATTCACCCAAATGGAAAACCCTTCTTTAAGTTACAATTTAGAGTGGATAGAGCTGAGTATCGAAACTTTTGCTGTGGAATATAGCAAAAGCCCTTCCTTACCTGATAATGCGCGCCTACTGGAATCAATAGCTGCCTCTTTCGATCGCATGTCAAACAGAGACTTGGCGAATGGAATTGAGGACAATCCTCAGTGCCAAAAAGCTATTGCTGACGTGATTAAGGCGACGCTTTGTCTGCCCCTTTCACCAGACAACCTTGAGCGTATCAACCGACTGTATTCATTAATGCCTAGGGTTCCGTCATTCGTGCTATTGGATGCTTACATCATGTATCAGGTTACGTTTGGCTACACCAACTTATTGGATGATTGGGATCAAAACTTCGAACGCAACAGTAAAATATACGGGTGGAATACGCTCAGTCGATCGCAGATCGATTATGGAATCGCGCTGGTGAAACAATCGGCCCCCGTTGATGAAAGCTTAAAGCAGCAATTAGCGGAACAGATAAAAATGAGCAGTGAAAATTCGGCGATGCCTATTGCCGCTCAAAGTAGGCTGAATTGGTTGAAATTTCTCGACTAACTTTATGTGCCCACAATAGATAACGCATGTATTGCTATCCTTATAAAATTATTTTTTTGCTAACTCAACGATGACTATTTATAATTAAGGTTCATCGCAGTTATCTGGGTAGAGCAACCCTGTAAACAATTTTGTGCAACTGTTCTTGCCCCAAAATGAGTTAACAAGTTGTCTGTGGTGCAGTCAAAACCAGACTTTCTAGCCTAGAAATTTTCATCCTTATAACTCAAATGTTGCAATTCCTACCGATGCCTAAAGGCTGGATAAGCACACAGTTATATTCTAAAAATGACGATTTCCATCCTAACTTCTTGCGTGTTTTCACATTCATGCATAAGTAAATATCTTTAAAATCATACACCTATAAAATAATGAATTAGAACATAGGTTTGAAAAACGCGCATGCGCGTTTTTCCAGATGGTGTATTTAACAGAATGCTGATAAGTTCATTATATACAGGTAGTTAACTGTGCGCGTTTTCACTGGTTCAACGTGTTAAACGCGCATACGAACTAATAAAATGTTAGAAATTTTATTTGGAATATGGTGTAAATGGCTAGAAAGCATAGATATGTAATTACGATTGAGTTCTTATCCGAAGAGAGGAATTCGCTATTTTGGGGAGAGGTTCCTTATCCTTTTTCTAAGTCTTACAAGGATGAACTGACGATTGCCGATGATAAAATCGTAATCGTTGCTGATAGGAGCAATAAAGTTGATATCAAAGGCATCTATGATAACCACAACAGTGCCCTGTATACACAAATTATTAAATCATTAGTCTATTACTACTGTTGTGTAGGAAAAGCCAACAAAATTAAGAAAATTCAGACTAATTATATTTATGACAATGTCATTAAAGACAAGTTAATTGTTAAAAGTAATGATGTTAATCAGATATTTGAGAATAATGATAACCTTTCACTTTTGAAGAAGTTAAAAGCTGATGAATTAGAGGTTATTTTCGAAGAAAGCCCCAAGGGACATTCATATTTAATTGCATTAACGCATTTAGTAAAGTCGTTTTGTTCAGAGAGTCCTTATGACTCTTTTGAAAGGAAATGGAAGTCTTTCAATGCACTGTATCGACAAGTTTCAAATGAAGACAATGAGTTCAATCGTCAGGTGTTTGTTCGAAATCACTTGATCAATCATCCTGAACTTTACCCTCTGACTTTTGATGTTGTAAGTAAACTAACGGCAACTGGAATTCGAGACAAAGTTCGTTGGGTTAAGTTTATTCACAATAACTTTTCTACTTTAAAACAAACAGAGAAATTTAAGAATTTTGTCATCGCAAATGAGGACCATCGTTTAGCTGAAATTAATCAGAGCACTTTGGCAGTACGTGAAAAATTCTTAAAAGATAGCGGTTTTTATAACGATGTAGAGGCACACCTAAATCATCATATTGAAAACAAAACACTTAATAATTCACACCTGGCCGCAACATTGTGTATTAAGTATATGTATTTTGTGCGTAATAAGTCTGTTCATGCTGAGAACGTTGACTCAAGTTTCCGCTTAACTTCAAATACCAAAGAAGAAATAGAAGTGAAATGGTTGTCTAGCTTGCTTGATTTACTGCTTATTGATTTAGTGAATGCGCACTCAAATTTCTAACAATCAATTTAAGAGTGATTCAGCACGCTTGGGGTTTGGGTCTAGTTCAGTGTTTACGGTGATCTAATCAAATGTTGTAGTAGCGTGCTTCACACCTTAATTGGGTGTTAATCCATAGAAATTTTTATCCGAAACTGACGAGTTAGAGATAAGGCTTTAACTCGGAAATGTCCAAAATTGAGCTAGTGAATCAATCTGGGGAAGAGTGAATCACACGCCAAAACCAGTCTGTTTGCGTGGCTTCGGGTGAACAAGCTTTAGCCCCAAATTTGATAGAACCACTTTTAGTAATGATACAGAGTGTCCACTATTACTGGATCAGATCATCTCATCAATTTCCGCATATAGTGTTGGGAGCAATTCGATTCGTTGATGTAGTGCTTTTAGTGGCCTGAGTAACAGTGGCGATTGAGATTTCCAATCTCAGTTCGCTAAAAAAATATTTAACTCAGATTGGTACTTTAGGTTCGGGATCGATTAGCTTTGCAAAACACCAGTTAACAAGATCGGAGAATATTATGATGGGTGAATTTACAGAGCTTAACGCATTTGAGTATTTAGGGGGACAGAAAAAGGAGGCCGCCGAGGGGAAAAGGCACCGTTCTGACTATGCAGTAATTAAGAGACTTATAGAACGGTATTCAGAACTTGAGCCACATGTAAAGGTGATGTATCAAACCCTAACAATTCCTCAAATGAATAGATTCATTGACCTTGTAATTGACGCAGTGGCATTAGGAAATGAGAGTGAAGTAGAGGAAGTTAGAACGGCCCCCAAAGAGTTGAAAGCGATTAATGACAACATTTCCAAGCTTGCATTTGAACTCGCTGAACAACTGGATAAGAGAACTCAACTACATGAAAAAACTTCATTTACAAGCAACACTCACTATGCTCTATTCAAACTTATAGAAGATGCAGGACAATCAAATTACATGTTTGAAAGTTATTTAAAAGAATCGTTGAGAAATACTGTTGGCCCATATGACCTAAGGTATTACCCATCCATTAGTCAAATAGTCACTCAACTTGGGATTGATGCTCAAAATGCCTCAATTGAGACGAGTTCAGAACTAGATCTGATTCTCACTAGAACCGAGCGCCCATCTAGTGCTGATCAAATCAGGGCAATATTAAGAACAGTGCAGTTTTCTAAAGAAAATGATGGAGACTCTTGCTGCTTTAAAATACCTGATGATTTTGAATTATCGAACCAAGCCATTGCCGCTTTTGTGAATGCCGCTTTTGATATTCCATTTGATAAGCTGGTTGATGACCTACAGGTAAGAAATGCCAAACGGAAATATAAGCTGCTTTGTGAAGAAGATTAATCCAGAAGGCTGATGGGCTTGATGTGCCATACATTTGGTAATCCGAGATACAACCAATTCTTAACTCAGAAATGTCCAAAAACGAGTTAGAGGAAGAGCATATTGAGGTTAGTCGTCTAATCCTATAAGAGTGTGATAGCTAAGTGAGTGCGAATAGATATCCTTTTCTGTGATTAAAATAGTTAGAAATTTATAATGTAAAACATCAAGAATCATGTGCTTATTAGATGTTTTTTCGAGTTTAACTTTCTAAAAAAATTCTTATCTGATTGATTTTTATATTTTAAATTACTATCTCCAAAACCGATGGTTGCGGGTTCGAGTCCTGCCACCCCTGCCAAATAAAACAACGGCTTGCATAGAAATATGCGAGCCGTTTTATTTTGTGTTGAATAAAGCGTAAAAAATGATTTTGCTTGGATTGAATAACTCGCCATTTTTTAACGCTACCAATTGCCGGTACTATTTCCATTTTTTTGTCGTAACCCTCCACATAACTGCGACTTGTAGGTTATTTCCTGTCAATGCTTGTTCATCAAATAGGTTGTTGGCGAAGTCACTAATCCGTCAGTTTCTAGCCTGATAATCGATGCTAAAGCGAGTTACCACATAATCATCTGCAACTGTTATCGCCGTTATAAATTGAGCTGCCTGTGCTATCAAAGTCTTGGCTGTGTTCGAAATAAGATAGGCCGATAAAACCACGGTTATTTAAATCAAAACGGTATTTCTCCCATCTAAAATTTACCAATGTGTGACTGTTTGTGCCGTTACCTGTGTAAAAGTTTGCATTGAACCTTTGTCCGTCATGAACCCGCAGTACATTGATTAAGCCTATTAGCCGTCAGAAATGATTATTCCACGACACTTTATTTTTTGTTCATCTTTGGGAGCTTAGTTCCAAAATCTAAGATTTAGTTTGAATTGAAGGTCATAACAGTACAATATAAGGACTATATTGAATGCATCTTAAGTGTGTTCATCATCGTTCTGCAACTCGGCTAACAACTATGCTAAATATTGATGATCCTACACAAACCGAACGTACTCACGCGTTATGGCGCTTAGGCTTTAGACCTTTTTTCCTTGGGGGAGCCATATTAGCTGCGCTATATATCCCTTTGTGGCTATTAACTTGGTTTACTCCCCAATATAGCTTTTTCCCTTCATCCTTTTGGAGCAAGATATTGCCGCTATGGTGGCATCCACATGAAATGCTGTTCGGTTTCGCTATGGCAATTGTGTGTGGATTTTTGCTGACTGCCGTTCAAAATTGGACCAACCAACCCACATTAAAGGGATGGCCACTCGCATTGACCTTTAGCTGCTGGTTACTGGCACGATTATTACTCTTACTCCCAATGCAAGTTCCGCTCATTTTGCCCGCCTTGTTTGATTCCTTGTTCCTTGGTATGGCAAGCCTTACTCTATGGCGCTGCATTTATAAGGTGAAGCAATGGCGCAATATTGGTTTTCCGCTCATGTTGTTTGCCGCACTCGTGATTAACAATGTCAGCTATTACGCTTTATTTGAACGCGATTTTATCCTTGCCAACCAGATCTGGCAGGCGATGTTATGGTGGTTAGCCTTACTTATCACCATAGTCGGTGGGCGTGTCATTCCATTCTTTACCGCGATGCGCATTAAGGCCACCAAAGCAGAACCCTTAACTTGGATTGAATACCCGCTGATCCTGACAATGATCTTGCTCGTCATTCAATCACTCATCCACCTTATACCTCTGGAAGTCGAGCGAGGCTTACTGCTCATTGCAGGGCTCTTGCAGCTGGTCCGATTTGCACGCTGGTTACCCCATAAAACACTGAAAGAACCTATGCTGTGGTCCTTGCATCTTGCCTATTTAATGTTGCCACTCAGCCTGTTAGCCATGAGTTGGTATCTCGATAATGAATATGCCTATCGCAGTCTGCTTCACCTATTTGCTATTGGTTGTATGGCTACCCTGTGTCTTTCGATGATTTCCAGAGTGTCACTCGGGCACACAAGTCGAAATATTTATGAGGGCCCGAAAATGATCTTGGCATTTATCTGCCTACCATTAGCGGCACTGCTCAGGGCATTAATGCCCATCTGGTTTCCGGCCCACACCCAAGTCTGGTTATGGTTGGCTGGCAGTTGCTGGTTTATCGCATTTGCACTGTTTGTATGGCATTACTTGCCGATACTTTCTCGCCCCCGTATCGATGGGCGCCCAGGTTAATATTGATGTTAGGACAAAAGGATACAAAGTGAAAATTTATTTAAAAACAGTTATATTGCTAAAAATGATTTGCTTGCTCGTCATAACTACATGTGCATCTGTAGCGGCTTCCGATACTAGCAATCAACAAAAATATCCTAACCAATATCAATCTTGGCAAGCCACCTCTGAACAAGTTGAACGCGAGGATATGCTCGCCAATTATCCCGCCAGCATCATACTCTGGGCAGGATCTTCCTATGCCAAAGAGTACCATAGCCCACGTGGGCACCATTTTGCCGTTGCTGATGTGACGCATACTTTACGTACAGGTGTCCCCCCTAAAGCAGGAGAGAAAGGATTATCCGCCAGTTGTTGGACCTGCAAGACACCGGATGCCCCTAGATTGATTGAACAACTGGGATTTGAAGGATACTCCGCTAAAAACTTTACCGATCTGGGTAAAGAGATCCAAAGCGTAGTGTATTGCAGTGATTGCCATGAATCTGGCACTAATAAGTTAACTTTACCTCGTCCCCATGCCCAAGAGGCTATGGCTAAAATTCACCTGCCATTCGATAAACAAGATACCGATATGCAAGGTGCGCAGGTATGTGGTCAATGTCATGTCACTTACTATTTTCGTCCGGAAAAAAGTAATGTTGTTAATATTCCCTGGATTTTTGGCAGCACCGCAGATGATATTGAAAAATATTATGACACTCGCCGCTTCTTCGAATGGATCCATCCTCTTTCGAAAACGCCCATACTCAAAGCACGTCATCCTGAGTTTGAACACTGGAGTCGCAGTAAACATGCCGAAGTCGGTGTCACTTGCATTACCTGCCATATGCCTACCCAGCAGGATGCAAAAGGTGTTGAATTTACTAGCCATAAAGTTGATAAAGCCTTACCGCATTTTGATAACAGTTGCAGTGGCTGCCATAGCAGTAAAACCAAAATTGAAACCAAGCTCGCGGCTAATAAATTAACGATTGAGACCAAAGCCCGCGAAGTTGAAGCTCTGCTCGTCAAAGCCCACTATGAAGCCAAAGCGGCATGGGATGCAGGTGCTAAATGGGAGAATATGAATGAGCCAATTATGGCGATACGACACAGTCAGTGGCGCTGGGACTTTGCCATGTCTTCACATGGTTTGTATGCACATAATCCACAAGAAGGTAAACAGCTTTTAGATAAAGCCATCGAACAAGCGAACGAAGCACGTCATCTGCTCGCTGGAATATTGAAGCAACTTAACGTGACTCAAGTTAGTTATCCAGATATCAGTACTAAGGAAAAGGCCCATCAAGCGATAGGGTTAGTTGAATCGGATTTAATCAAAGAAAAACAAAAGTTTATTGAAGAGGATGTTAATAAAAACTGGCACCCTGTCGCAAAATATGGTTACTAGTTTATTAACGGGTAGCTGATAATTTGAGGGATTTTAAAGCTCAAAAGCGAGAGGAAGCTCGAGTATTTATGCTTTGATTCAGTGAGCGTTATGCCAACAAGGCTTGGTCGGTTCTACAGCGATGCTCATCTTCCTTTGCACGAGCAATAACTGCAGTCGAAATGATTCATGTCATTTCGGCTGCAGTTATTGCTCATTGAGATGTTGGTCTGTAACGACAAATTAATCACTGTAATCTGTGTCAGATATCTGTAATTCAGTTTTTTAATGCGTAGAAAGCCGATCCTACTTTGAGGCAACTGATTGATGAAATTCTATTATCTTGGTTGGCTGCCAAAGTGATTGGTTTCGGTGCGAAACTAAAACCAATGTACAACTCTGTTCACAAATAGCCTTGGCTACGCGCTTTTCTGTCTCCTCATCCAATGCCGAGGTGGCCTCATCCATTATCAGAATTGGCGCATTTTTGATAAGCGCACGTGCTAAGGCAAGCCTTTGGCGTTCCCCTCCCGATAACCCTGCGCCTTGCAAGCCGACTTCTTGGTAAATGCCCTGTTCTGATCTATCTAACACTTCATCTAGTGCGACTTGGCGTGCAATTTTATCTATGGCTTGATCGTCGGCATCAGGGTTACCGATACGAATATTGCTGGCAATGGTGCCTGTAAAGATGAGTGGATCCTGTGGCACATAGGCGAAAAAGTGGGCAAGTTCAACAGCGGGGATTGACGTGAGTGACACCTTGCCCAAAGTGATCAGGCCTAGGGTGGGATCATCAAAGCGCATCAATAACTTAAGTAAGCTGGTTTTACCTGAACCGCTCGGGCCACAAATCAGCACGCGTTCACCTGGCTCGATAGTGGCATTGATATTTTGCACCGCAGGAGGAAATGTTACGTTATTCAGTTCGATTGTATGATTGTTCGGTGTCTTTTGTTGCGCTTGGCTTGGCTCTTTGAGCGTTGGCGCATGAGTCGCTTGTCGATAGTGTTTAATAGCCGCTAACTGATCATTAATGCTTATTGCCGCCACGGCGAGAGTTTCAAGTGGCGCCGCCGCGCGCATGGTCAACATCAAAACAGCGAGCAGCATTGTCGTATTGTTTATACCGGATAGCACTAGGTAGAGTGCCATGCCTGCAATAGGTAAAAAGCTGGCGATAGCCGACAGTAATGTTGCTATAGCGGCGGCGCGATTAGTTCGTTCCAGTGCGATTTCTTGTGTTTGCCAGTTTTGCTCCAATCGTGTTGTTGCGCCGCTATATCCTGCTGCTGTGCGCAGTAACTCTAGGTGGTCGATCAGTTCAAGGGTTGACTGATCTGCTGCCAATTCAGCGTTGTTTCGGTCCATATCTGCGCGGGCAAGGGCCCGTTGCGCCATACTCTGAATCACAAATGATATGAGCAACAAGCTAGCCAACATCATTACCAGTGGTATGCCACCGATCAATCCGATGCCGAAAGTAATGCAGAGCGGAATAAGCGGTGCATGAATAAAGACCTGAAATTGATGTGCCGGAATACTCATAAAGCCAGGAATACTCCGAGAGACGGTTTCTATGAGTAGTGTCCTGACACTGGCTGTAAACCAAGAGAGCTTAGCTTGTTGCATGGTTGTGCCTAAGGCACTGTAGAGCGCATTGGCCAGCCTTGCGCCAGCCCAAAAACCTGAACGCGAAGCCAGTATTGTGGTGAGTATGGTTATCGCGGCAATGAATAGCACTATTTGTGGTGATTGCTGCTCAATAATGGCTAAAGCCAGTTGAATGTAGCATGCCGCTTCCAATATGGCCGCCACAGCCCAACCGCAGGCAACAGGTATTAAGTGTTTTATGGCGGCGTAATCTTGGGGACGATTTATCATTGGCCTTCTCCTTCCATGTGATAATGCTTGAGTGTGAGCTTGTCATCCGCCAGCTCAGAAAGCGTTAAGTCATGGGTGATCATCACAATCGTTTTGTGGTTTGTTTTTGCGTGATGGCTTAGCGCTGTGAACACGTTCAATGCCGTTTCGCTGTCTAGGGCCGATGTGGGTTCATCAAGCAATATCACGCGAGCGGGTGAAAGAAACACACGGGCAAGATTAACCCGTTGTATTTCACCACCAGACAAGGTGTTTGCATGAGTAGTTAAGGATTTATCCAATTGAGCGCAGTGTAATGCTGCTAAGTAATCCTCATCCGTGGCATCAGGTGCGGTGAGTGCGAGATTGTCGGCGATGGAGGTTGCCAGTAGTCCCGCACCTTGCGGCAATAGCATGATCGCGCGATTAATCGAGGTTTCATCCATCTCTTTGAGTGCCATACCAGCGAGTCGAATATCTCCGGCATTTAGCGGCTCCATGCCAGCTAATAAGCGCAGTAATGTGGATTTGCCAACACCACTGATCCCTGTAACTGCCGTCACTCTGTCAGATCTAAATTGATAGTTAATGGGCACAGATTGATTGCTTATAGACAGTGAAGGCACAACATTCGTGAGGGTGAGCGGCATAGGTGTATTAAGCTCAATATTGCCGTTACCAACAGGAACTCTCGATTGCTCAAGAAAATCCGTTAGCCGCTGAGCGGCAGCGCGGCCCGTGGCGAGATAATCAAGCCCATGCCCGAGCTTTAGGGCTGGCGTGACTATGGCCAGACTGAAGAACAAGGCGGCAGCAAGGTTTTCTGGGGGCCATTCATACCCGATGGCATAGACAATGGCAAAAGTACAGACAGCCTGCAGTAGTGATGTGGCCACGGCGACTGAAGTGGATACCTTGCTTACCCGCTCAAGAATATCCCCAATAAAATGTGTCGTTGCCTTTTGGTAGTCGGCCATAGCACCAGTTTGTGCGCCATAAATGCGAAATACAGGCGCACCACGGGCGTAGTCATCTACTGCTGCAGTGATATTTCCCATCACATTGACTCGTGCTTCCCCCTGTTTTGCAGCAAGCCTTGGGATCACCACCAAATAGAAAAGTGCGGCGACTAGACCTGGGATAAGGGCAAGTAATGCCACTAAGCCCGCACTTAAGATCAGCAAACCAATAGTGATAGCAGGGACAATGATAAAGGTCGCTAGCTCAGAGGGTAAATGCGCGATCATATGATGCAATGACGCTATGTCATCGACCATTAATCGCTTTAACTTTTCGCCCTTATATTTTGCCAAGGTACTTGGTGGCAACCTGACAAGATGCGCTGCAACATGACGCCTTAATCTTCCAGAAAATTGCGCCTCAGCATTGTGGTTAACCCAAGATGCGCCAGCTGATAGCAACGCTGACACGACCCCAAATATGAGCGCCCCCGCTAACCATAGCGAATGATGGCCAGCAATAAGTTGAATCATGCACCAGAGTGCACCTAGTGTCGTCATGCCAGCACCTGCCGCTAGCAGCATTCCGAAAGTGAGTGCGGGAATCGCCGGACGTAGGGCGAAGGCTAATCTTGAAGTGGGACTGAAAAGTCGCTGCATTTTAATGTTCACCTAAAAAATCGAAGTGGAACAGGCTGGGCTTCGGTCTGGAAAGTGTGATTAACACAAGGCCAATGAAGCGATGAAGTCTTGATATTGCAGAGTAAAAAATAGTCTGAGTGCCAGAGTTTATGGGCAAATGAACATCCACGAGCCAAATTCCTTGTTTCATAAAAATTGAACCGCCATGAGATGGCGACCATATTAAGCGGTCATTTTTATTTATCAACACAGTGTTGATAAATGTTTTGAATGGCGATAATATAATTGATAACCATTCTCATTGGCAACAAATCTTTCGTATAAGGAGTTATTAAACATGCCCCGATTTGGTAAGTTTTACCCACAATCAAAGTGGGTTATCGGTTCTCTTGCGCTGGGGCTTAGCGCTATTTCAGGCTCAACTATTGCTGACAGTGGAACTGCTCCGGATAAGCAATCCAAGCAACAAGATGCAGCGGGAAATATTGAAGTCATCACAGTTTACGGTCAGAAAATCGAGCGGACGCTGAAGGAAACGGCGAGCTCAGTGACGGTCATCACCGAAGAACAGTTGAGGAAAAATGCCGACCAATCAACGATCTCTGAAATTCTCGGCGGTACGCCAAACTTAATTTATGCCGGAAATACCGATGCGCCCATTATCCGCGGAACGGATACTAAAGGGCCTGTTGCAGCGGGTAATGCCTACTTATCTAAGCCTGTGCCTGGGGCAACTATCAGTGTTGATGGTAAATATCTGAGCCCCGCAGAACTGGATTTAGGTGCCGCAGGCGTGTGGGATGTGTCGTCTATTGAAGTCTACCGTGGTCCGCAAACGACCAGTCAAGGAGCCAACAGTATTGCTGGCGCCGTAGTCATCCATACCCATAACCCCACTTATACGCCAGAATTTGCAGCGCAAGCACTTTATGGCAGTCGGAATAAGAAGCGCTTTTCGGTCATGGCGTCCGGTGCGCTAAGTAATGACTTTGCCGCAAGAATTAGCGCAGATTACAGCGCTAGAGATACCTTTGTTGATTACGTTAACCCAGAGTTTACTGCCCATGATTTAGATTTTGAGTTTAAAAACCAAAATCTACGGGCGAAGTTGTTATGGGAACCCGAAAAATACAGCAACTTTTCCGCCATGCTGACTTATTCCTCCACTGAGGCTAAACGTCCCAGAAACGAGGTGGTATCAGAACCCTATGATGACTTAGAAAATCGTTCAATTTTTCAGGATAATCAAGAAGTCAGCAATCATGTCGGAATTTTTGATCTTGAATATGTGTTCGATAATGGCATGAAGCTGCATAACCAACTGCAGTATTCAGAAGGGCAGTTTGATTATCACTTCGCAGCACCTTATCAAGGGATTGCAAAACGAGATAATGAAAACTTTTCGAATGATATAAGGCTGAACTTTGGTGACAAGAGTTCAGAGTTTAGTGGGGTTGCCGGTGTATTCTACTGGGATGATAAAACCAACAACAAGCTGAACAACGTATTTGGTAATGCCGACGCCGACCTGAGACATACCAGTTTTGCCCCCTACGGTGAAGTCATATGGCGTTTCTCACCCAAGTGGGCATTCACCAGCGCACTTCGTTATCAGTCTGATGAAATTAGCCACGATGGTATTGCCAGCTACATCCCAGGTGTGCGCCATCAATATGAAGAGACGTTTACGGCTTTATTACCTAAGGTTGTCCTGTCTTATGATCTGACAGATAACGTCTTAATCGGCGCTATGATCAGTGAAGGTAACATTCCTGGGGGCACAGGCATTAACTTCCGCGGCGGCGAATATTATACATTCGATGCCGAATCGGCATGGAACTATGAACTTTTTACCCGTATCGATCTGCTTGAACAGCGCTTAATCATAAATAGCAATCTCTTTTACACCCGCTTTAAAGATTCACAACGTTCAGTTACTGACTACCTAGATGGACGACCCTTTGGTTCTGTCATTATTAATGCCGATGAAGCGCAAAGCTATGGGATTGAATTAGATTGGAACTTTAAAGTGGCCGATAGTTTTAGCCTATATGGTGGGCTGGGTTTACTTGAAACTGAGATAAGTGAATTTAATGACTACCGTGGCGAGGAGTTTGTCGGCAACGAGTTTAGTAAAGCGCCGGGATATATGTTCAATATAGGGTTTGACTATTCAATCACAGACACTATCAAAGTGAGCGGTGATGTGCGCCATACGGATGGATACTTTTCAACGGATACCAATGAGCCTGAGTTAAGAGTGGGGTCTTACACAACGGTAAACCTGAATTCTTCTTATCAAATCAACCAATATTTTGAAGCCTTTGTTTATGCACGTAATTTGCTGGATGAACATGCACCTGTGGCAAAAATGGCTGACAGAAGTACCGGAGGCGTGGATGCATATTTACTTGAACCTCGAGAAATAGGTGTAGGCGTCAGGGCGAAGTTTTAGCGGCTAGCTTCTACCCGCGGTATTGGCTATTGCCATGCAGCGGGTAGCAAGAGCGGTTAGAATGGCTTTTTTGCCTTGGAAACCTTATCGATATGACACAAGTACCGGATCAACCCACTCAAAAACGCCAGCGTGGCAGACCTAGCCGTATTTCCCGTGAGGCTATCGCCAGAGCTGCGTTGGAGATTGGGGTTGATCAAGCGACCATCCCAGCTATAGCGGCGCATTTAAAGGTCGATCATTCTTCCCTCTACCATCACGTAGCAGGTCGGAATGATGTTATCTCCATTGCCGCTGAGCTTGCAATTAATGAGCTGGACTGGCGAGCGCCAGCAGCCAACGATTGGCGGAGCGAATTGATCATATTGACCGATGCCATTTGGGCACTGTATGAGCGTCATCCTGGCCTCGCTGAGTCTATCCATCAGGCCAGTGTTACGCCGTCATCGGGTATACGTTCTTTTGCTGAATCGGTCGAAAAGCTGCAACGCAAAGGCTTCTCCCTCGATGAGGCTGTGCTTGCCGTTGATATCTTAGTTGACATGGTGGGGGAGTGCTTTTTGGGATGGTGGTCAACCACTAAACCAGAAGCAGATGGCCGGACACGTAAAGAGCGAATTATCGCAATTTGGGAAGATGAAGCCACCAAGCTCCCTGATAAAGCTGAGCAGATAAATGCGATGGTAGACATCATGAAGGTGGGCGCACGCAGATGGTGGGAGCGAAAACGTGACTTAGTGTTAGCGGGTATTGCCGTTACCCATGCCCAAAAGGCAGGGGGATCCGATAAGGCTCAAACATAGCGTGTCGATATGAAAACCTCATAGCGGCTGCAGATTAGTACAAGATTTATTGCGTATAGGAAGTATCAGTTTGTGAAGGTGGTTTATGCACTGACGTGCTTTTTTGTGCTTTGTTTTGCCTCATTGCTGCTAGGCGCAAAGTATGCCTCTGTGACGCAGATGCTGACGTTATCGGATGATGTCTGGTTGGTGTTATCTGCGAGTCGTCTGCCGCGGCTCTTTGCCTTGATTTGCTCAGGTGTCGGGCTCGCTGTCTGTGGCGTGATATTGCAGCAGATTGTGCAAAACAAGTTTGTTGAACCTGCTACTTGTGGCGGGCTTGATGCCGCCAAACTAGGCATATTAATTTCAATCATTCATGCCCCGAGTATGAGTGTCACCGCCAGAATGTTGGGGGCTTTGGTTTTTTGCTTGCTTGCGAGCTTAGCCTTTATTCTGATTATTCGTGGTATTCGGTATAAGAGTCCGGTGCTCATTCCAATTATTGGGATTATGTTTGGCAGTGTACTCAGTGCGATAGCGGAACTTTATGCTTATAAAAACAATATGATGCAGAGTATGCAGGGATGGATGCTGGGTGATTTTTCAAAAATCGTGCAGGGTAACTACGAAATCATCTATCTGATCCTTCCCGTAGTCATACTGACCTACCTTTATGCACAGCGCTTTACCATTGTAGGAATGGGCGAAGGCTTGGCTACCACACTAGGCCTGAGTTATTTCAACCTAGTTATCTTAGGGTTAGTGCTGGTTTCCCTGACCATAGCGACCACAGTTATCACAGTCGGGAGCATTCCATTTATTGGTTTGATTATTCCTAATCTTGTCGCTATGCGTTACGGCGATAATTTAAAACGTACCTTGCCTATTATCGCCTTTGCTGGCGCAACACTACTGATAATCTGTGACTTGCTTGGACGGCTTATTTTGTATCCCTTTGAAATTCCTATAGGTCTAACGGCAAGCTGTTTAGGTGGACTCATATTTTTAGTTATCGTTTGGAAAATCAAATGAAAGACAGTGCATGGCGTTTTTTGAGCTGGGGGCTGCCTATTATGTTGGCAGTCACATTTTTATTGATGGGCTCAGGCTTTGATTTTGACTATGTCATACCGAATCGATTGGTGCGTTTGGGCACTATTTGCCTTGGTGGTGTCTGTATTGCGTTTTCTTCGATACTGTTTCAGACCTTAGCCGGAAATCGCATTTTAACGCCATCTATCATGGGGTATGAAGGGGTTTACTTGATTTTGCAGGCACTGTTGATCCTTATCTTAGGGACGGGCAGCAGTATTCTGATCACCGCTAACAGCAATTTCTTTGTCTCAGTCGTGGTGATGTTGCTTTACTCAATGGCGATTCATCGTTGGCTATTTAGTGGAGATCGACATGATGTGTTCTTCCTACTGCTTGTGGGCTTAGTGCTCACTGTGGTGTTAGGCAGTTTTACTCAGTTAATCCAATATTCTATCAGTCCCGGTGAGTTTTCTATTTTCCAGAGCTACAGCTTAGCGTCGTTCAACCGCGCTCAACCAGAACAATTGCTTATCTCTCTAGTACTTGTCAGTGCCGTGTGTATTGCCGCTTGGAGAGTGCGTGCTGTACTTGATGTATTACTGATGGGGCGGGAGCAAACTATCTCTCTTGGTATTGATTATCAAAAAGTGGTGCGCCTGCTATTGGGTCTTATCGCGGTATTGGTCGCAATATCAACCAGTTTAGTGGGGCCGACTGCTTTTATGGGGATATTTGTCGCGAACATGGCCTATGCACTGGCAAGGCATCCGTCGCACTCATTTACCTTGATAACAGGATGCGCCGTTGCTATCTCGGTTTTTCTGATCGCGCAAATGCTCGTTGAGCATCTGTTTAATTATCAAACCAGTGTTGGGCTGTTAATTAATCTATTTTGTGGCGCCTATTTCTTTGTCTTAATTCTTAAACCTCGGAGCGCAGTGTGATAACCGTCAATAACTTATATCAGTCTTATGGCGCGAAACCTGTGCTAAAAAATGTCACGGCACAATTTCCCGAACATCAGATGACTTCTCTCATCGGCCCTAACGGTGCCGGCAAAAGTACCTTACTGATGTCGATTGGTCGGTTACTGAATATCCAGCAGGGCGAGGTATTACTCAAAGGTACTGCTATCCACAATATTCCCTTGAAGGATTATGCCAAGCAAGTGGCAACCATGCGTCAGTTTAACAGCCTCAATTTACGCCTGACGGTCAGGGAGTTAGTGGCATTTGGTCGTTTTCCCTATAGCCAAGGGGCACTCACAAAGGAAGATCATCGCACCATTGATGAAGCGCTGTCGTTTTTAGCTTTACAGTCATTAGCCAATGTATTTATTGATGAACTTAGCGGCGGACAACGCCAAATGGCTTTTCTGGCAATGGCGATTGCGCAGCAAACGGATTATTTATTGTTAGATGAACCGCTCAACAATCTGGATATGAAACATGCCGTTAGCATAATGCGGGCACTTCGCCATTTGTGTGACGATTACAAACGAACGGTAGTGTTAGTGGTTCACGATATCAATTTTGCGGCTAACTACTCCGACTATATTGTCGGTATGAAGCAAGGCGTTGTGCACTGCGCTGGACCCGTTGAAGAGGTCGTCACAGCACAAAGGTTAAAAGCACTGTACGAACTGGATCTTGAGGTGCTGAAAACGAACCAAGGAACAGTATGTAACTATTTCAACTTCAACTTACAAGGAGAATACAAGTGACGTCGAAATGTAGAAGTGGGACTAAAGTGATAGCGATTCTGTTATTTAGCTCGGCTTTTTTGCTGGCCTGCGACAATAAAACCGAATCAGTACAACTTGCATCATTGGATACGAGTGCTTCAACGGCTGAGTTGGATTTTGCCCCGATAGAGGTAGAGCATAAGCTGGGCACTACTGTTATTACAAAACGGCCAGTACGCGTTGCGGCCTTAGATATGAATGAAGTCGACTATCTCGAACAGTTGGGTATTCCCATTGTCGGTATGCCAAAGGATTTTGTTCCTTACTACCTGAAAGACTACAGCAACAATAGTGATATCGTTGATTTAGGTGCTATCGTTCAACCCAATATGGAACGTATTTATGCACTTAAACCCGATTTGGTGCTGATGTCATCCGTTCAAGCTAGTCATTATCAAGCGCTTTCCAATTTGGCACCAACCATTCATTTGGATATTGATTATCAAGACAGCAACAGCGATTACTTTGATATAGTCACAAAACACTTATTGATGCTGGGTAAATTATTCGATAAGCAAACCTTGGCAAAACATAAAGTGGATGAACTGGAAACTAAGATCCAAGCCGCCAGAATGGTGATTAAGGACAGGCCAGAAAAAGCCTTGGTGGTGTTGCATAATAATGGCGCTTTTCGATTTTTAGGTATTCGTTCTCGGTATGGGTTTATTTACAGTGCGCTAGGGGTTAAACCCGCTAGCTTATCAGAGCAGATGGGATTGCACGGTCAACCTGTATCAAGCGAGTTTATTCTTGAAAACAATCCCGACATCATTTACGTGGTTGACAGAACCGCAGTGATGGAGCGAAGCCCAGTATTGGATAAACAGTCCATAGATAACCCTCTTTTGCGTGAAACTAACGCTTGGAAGACGGGGAACATTATTTTTGTGGATCCAGAGGCTTGGTATATCACAGGTGCGGGCATAACATCCCTTAATATCATGATTGATGATGTGTTAAAGGGTTATGTAAAGTAGCAGGTTGCAAATCGTCTATGGACGGCATAGCTAATGACTCATGAGATAAGTTACCTCTTGTAACATTTAAGCCCTACGGCTTAGGTAAATCGGTTTGCAACTTTAGTAGTGCTTAACATACAATCGCCTGCCAAATTATCTGAGGAAGTAGGGTTTGAATAGTGTGATACAAACAAGACGCACCCTAGCAATATGGCTTGCTGCCATATTGGTGCTATTGTCTGTTGCCATTGCTGTTCACAGTGTTTCCCATGCTAGTGAAGACTCCAAGGCCAATTGTTCGCTGTGCTTACATCAGCACCAGTTGCAACATGCGCTAACCAGTACACCCTTTCATTTCCAACTCGCTCAGCAGGGTTATATCTCGGTTGAGTTTCAGGCCGTTTCCTTTAAGCGACCTTTTAGTCGTTTCTTCAATAGTCGTGCTCCACCCATAACAGCATAAGTTACTGTTTATTCAATTTATCTTAATTAACTTTGAGCGCCTTGGCTTAGCTAAGGCGCCGATGCTGTTTATTTTCGGAGTGAAAATGACTTCTTTTTATGTCCCTAAGCGCACTGCGCTGTTGCTGGGCGCCTTGTTTGTGCTCAATCCTATTTCAATGCTGTTGGCCGCAGAAAGCAGTCAATCGAGTTCACAAGCTATTGATACTGTGAGTGACGCAGTGCTTGACACTGACATTGAACGTTTAAGTATCCATTATCGCCAAGCCTATCGTGGCAATGTGTCCTCAACTGAACTTCCCCAAGCGATCAGTGTGTTAGACGAGCAATTGATAAAAGATGCGGGGCTGACGCGGTTTCAAGATGTACTGGACTATTCCGCGAGTGTGGCGCGGCAAAACAATGGCGGTGGTTTATGGGATAGTTTTTCCCTACGCGGCTTTCCGGGCAACGAAAACATGCCATCGGGGTATTTAATCAATGGCTTTAATGGTGGCCGAGGTTTTAGTGGTCATAGAGATTTATCAAACGTTGCCTATGTTGAGATTTTAAAAGGCCCAGGTTCGGCACTTTATGGCCGCTCCGAGCCCGGTGGCACAGTTAATATCGTCACTAAGAAACCCCAATATGAAACTAGTGGTTATTTAAAAGCATCGGCTGGGAGTTTCGACCAATATCGGTTAGAAGGTGATGTGACCTCAGGTTTAACCGATAACTTGGCATTTCGGATTAATGGCGCTTGGCAGGAACACGATAGTTTTCGTGATTATGTGTTTAGCGATAAAAAAATTGTTACGCCGTCTGTGCGTTGGCAGATTTCCGAAAAAGCTTCCTTGCTGTATGAAATGGAATACCTCAAGCAGGAACAGCTATTCGATCGCGGCATTATTGTGCTCAATAACGATATTAATACCGTACCACGCTCGCGTTATTTAGGTGAGCCTAATGATGGCGCAACGGAGGTGAATGCCACAGGGCATCAGCTGACATATGACTTTGAATTAAATGATGATTGGTCATTAACTGCTGGCTATAACTACCGAGACTCTAGCTTGAAGGGGTATTCGTCTGATGCCGAGTTAGCAAAGGGGCGGCAATCGCTATTTGATGATGGTCGCACGCTGACTAGGCAGCACAGATATCGTGACTACGCCTCTGAGGATAATTCGCTGCGTCTAGAGTTAAGTGGTCATGTGGATACGGGTTTTATTCGTCATAATTTGCTGCTTGGTGCAGATGTCTATCACTACAATTTGAAGACGGGACTGTATCGTTATCGGGGCAAAAAAGGTGAATACGCCATCGATATCTATGCCCCTCAATACGGTGGGCCTCAGCCAGAGGTGAGTTTGTTGTATGAGAATAACGAGACTCAAAAGGCGTGGGGGACCTATCTGCAAGATCAAATGGATTTAACAGAAAAGTGGAAGTTGCACCTTGGGCTAAGGTTCGATAGTTATCAGCAAGATATCAGCGAAGTCGCGAAAGATACTCTGTCAGA
Organism: Shewanella sp. DW31; assembly: GCF_015767295.1. NCBI lineage: Bacteria > Pseudomonadati > Pseudomonadota > Gammaproteobacteria > Alteromonadales > Shewanellaceae > Shewanella > Shewanella sp. DW31. Next base: position 30,097 of record NZ_JADWMP020000023.1, on the reverse strand, counting down.
GCAAACCGATAGTCGAGTCAGCCCCAAGGTGGGTCTGGTGTATTTATGGTCCAATGCCTTAAGTTTCTATAGCTCTTATTCTGAAGGCTTTTTACCGCTTTCTGGAACTGACTTTGCGGGTAAGCCCTTCGAAGCGGAAGAGAGTCAGTCAGTTGAACTGGGGATGAAGTTTAATGGTACTTGGTTAAACGATCTTCCTATAAACGGTAGTTTAGCCGTGTTCGATGCTCAAAAGAGCAATATCTTGACCTCAGATCCTATCAATGTTGGTTTTTCTGCCACCTTAGGTAAAGCTAAAAGTAGCGGGGTTGAACTCGATTTAGCCGCTGAACTGACGGAGGATTTACAAGCAAAATTATCCTATGCCTATCTTAATACCCGTACCGCCAATGACAGTTTGAATCCTGATTGGGGCGTGCTCATTCCTGCAGGCAGTCCACTGGTGAATGTGCCAAAGCATACCGCGAGTGTGATTCTGAAACAGGATTTGAATAGGCTTTCTATTGATGGTCATCTAGGGCTTAGCTGGCGTTATGTGGATTCGCGCCTCGGCGATTCTGCCGATCCGAGTTTTCAATTGCCTTCTTATCAGTTACTTGGGTTGTTTATGAACACCCACTTAAGCGACAACTTAAGCCTTGGAGTGAATCTGGATAACTTACTGGATGAACATTACATCGCGAGTAGCTATTCCGCTCTTTGGGCCGTGCCGGGTGAGCCACGTAGCATTAAAGTGAGTGTCAGCTATGAATTCTAATATCAGTGCTAATCCAGCGTTATCTTCAGGTTTTGCCGAGCAAGAATTGGGTCGTTCTATTGGCCGCACCCGGATTAATAGTATCGATATGATGCGCGGCGCCGTGATGCTTATCATGTTACTTGACCATGTGCGGGAGCGGTTTTTCTTTCACATGCAGGTGAGCGATCCTATGGATTTGAGTTCGACCTCTTGGGGGCTTTTTGTGAGTCGCTTTGCCGCCCATTTTTGTGCGCCAGTCTTTGTGTTCTTAACCGGGGTTTCTGCATGGCTTTATGCCAATCGTAGCCATGGCGAGCCACGTTCAGCACGTATGTTTTTGATTAAACGCGGGCTGTTTTTAATCGTGCTGGAAATTTTAGTGATTAACTTCTCTAACCTCTCTTGGATGGTCAGCTATTACACCCTTTGGTTACAGGTGATTTGGGTGATTGGTCTGAGTATGTTAGCGCTCGCTGCGCTGATAAACCTGCCTAGACCTTGGATGGCCCTTTTAGGATTTGCGATTGTTTTTGGCCATAATCTGTTGACGCCAATTGGTTTTCAGCCAAATGAGTGGGCTTACGGTCTGTGGACCATATTGCACGACCGCGGTTATCTCGTCAGCGAAGGTGCGCTTAGGGTTAAGGTGAGTTATCCCGTGCTGCCTTGGATTGGAGTGATTTTACTGGGTTATGTTGCAGGGCCACTTTTTAGTAATAAGCCGAATGGAAGCCATCTTGATGCATCGGCTCGCCAGCAAAAGCTGTTGTTTTTAGGGATCAGCTGTTGGGTACTTTTTGCGGTGCTACGTGGGTTTAACCTTTATGGCGAAACCTTGCCTTGGCAGTCGGGGGCACATTTGGGTGAAACCTTGATGTCGGTATTCAATTTAACGAAATACCCGCCATCATTAAGCTTTTTACTGGTGACCTTAGGAGGTATGTTCTTTTGCTTAGTGGCCTTTGAGCGGTATTTTGCATCAAGTGGGAAAGTGGGAGGTGGATTAGCGCGAGTGGGCCATGGGTTGTCTGTGTTTGGCTCAGTGCCTATGTTCTTCTATATCTTACATTTGTACGTGCTGTTACTGCTTTATACTTTAGCGAAATTCATCTTTGGCGCAAACCATGGTGAGTACTTTGGTGTGAGCAATATAGGATGGGTTTGGTTTATCGTGGGCGTGTTAGCCATCGCATTGTATTATCCCGTTAAGCGATTTAGCGAATATAAAAAGCACAGCACTCAGGCTTGGATTAAGTACCTCTAATCTATTTTGCGTGATCAAGCTTTAAATGCAAAAGTCGCCAAGTGTTTACTTGGCGACTTTTTGCTTTGGTCAGAGCAATAATCTATTTAGCGATTATTCTGCGAGTAAGCTGCGTAACATCCAAGCGTTTTTCTCATGCAGTTGGATGCGCTGGGTGAGTAAGTCCGCAGTCGCTTCATCATTCGCTTGATTCACCAGCGGATACAAGGCTCTGGCATTGCGGATTACTAGCTCCTGATCGCTTAATAGTTCGCGGATCATGGTTTCGGCTTGAGTGACACCTTGATCTTCTTTTATCTCGGTCAGCGCGGCATAGGCTGAATATGAGCCGAGTGCTCTGGCGCCTAATGCACGTACACGCTCTGCGATAAGGTCGACCGCAAGGGCTAGTTCGGTATACTGCTGTTCAAATAGCAAGTGTAAGCTAGTGAACATTGGGCCAGTAACGTTCCAGTGAAAGCTATGGGTCTTAAGGTAAAGACTGTAGCTGTCAGCCAATAGTTGGTTTAGCCCTGCGGCGATTTCTTCTCTGTGAGCTTGATTGATACCTATGTTAATCATGGCGTTTTCCTTCTATTGTCTTACTGAGTGTGTTTAGTCTAATCTTCTGATATTAAATGTAAAATGAGTAAATTAGATTTTGTAAATCTATAAATTCGATTGAACTTTCGTGTGTTAAATCTCGTAAGCGATAAAGCCAGATATCATCTCCTTTCGCCGTGCTGCAGTAACAATGCCATGGCAGAACTGCTATCCTAGCGGGATATTGTGAGTTGATACTTTAATTGAATAAAACTGACCCTAATGAATAAATCAGCCTATTTAACCGCCATGAATGTGACAACTTGGCGAGTGCGCGACACTAAGGTGAAACCTTATTTAGTGATTTGGGATGAAAATGGTGAGTTACCAGAAGCAGAGCCGCTTATTGACGCTGTGCTAACGCTTATCGACATAAAGCGGGACGAATGTGATTTTGACTGTGAGCCCCATACGGGTAAACAGATCGTTTGGGATCTGCGACGTCACAAAGTCAGGCCACGTACCGCATGGTTAGTGTCTGAGCCGTTGGCCGATTTATTGGTGGGTTGGCAGGCTAAAAGCGCGCTCTGGCAGCAGATTTACCAATGGCGCGACCAAGCGCCAAGCAAGTCTTAAGCTCTACTCGTAAATACATTAATAACCAATACTTTGGAATACCGGCGTTGAGCATCCCACCAGTAGATAGTCTATTCACGACACCATTCGCAGCACAATTGACATCAGGTTTGCCTGTTGAGCTTGTGCCCCTCACACTTGAAGATGTTCCCCAAATGGCGCAGCTTGAATCCTTGGCCCATAGCCATCCCATGAGTGAGGGGAATCTTGCCGATTGTTTTGGTCACTTGTACCGTGTCCTAGGTTTAAAGCTGAGTGTTAACTTAGAGGTAGATGCAAATACTGAGGCAAATATTGACGTCGTTTCGGATTCAGATACTTATCACATCGAAGGACTCTTAGGGTTTGCGATAGTGCAGCAAATTATCGATGAAGTGACTTTATTGGATATTTGCCTATTACCGAGTCAGCAGGGCAAAGGTTACGGTAAGTTATTACTTAAGGCTGTGATGGCATCGGCCAAGGTATCGGGCGCTGTGGTGCTTATGTTAGAAGTGCGAGAGTCTAATCTTGCCGCCCGTGCTTTATATCAACAGGCTGGCTTTATTGAATCGGGACGTCGCAAAGGTTACTACCCGATAGAGGGCGGTAAAGAAGATGCTATCTTGATGGATTTAGCGATAAACCAAGAATAAGCTGAGCATTAGCGTTCATGTTGAAAAACGACAGCTATACGAACCATTTTTCATAAATAACAGTCATAAACAACTGTCATAAATAACAGTCATAAACAACTGTCATAAAAAACAGCCAATAAAAAACAGCGCCTAAGCGCTGTTTTTCTATTTGAATAACCCTGAACTCTATATCACTTGAGCTATGCATCTAAGCAAGAAGGTTATTTCACTTCTTTACCTTGGGCCTGCAGGTCCGCATGGTAGCTTGAACGCACTAATGGACCACAGGCTGCATGGGTAAAACCTAATTCATCGGCTAAGGCTTTAAGCTCATCAAACTCTGCTGGTGGCACATAACGTTCAACCGGCAAATGGAACTTAGACGGCTGTAGGTATTGGCCTAAGGTCAGCATTTCAACGTTGTGGGCGCGCAAGTCACGTAATACTTGAGCGATTTCTGCGTTGGTCTCACCCAGTCCCATCATCAGACCTGATTTAGTTGGCACATTGGGATGACGTTCTTTAAAGCGTTTGAGCAGATCGAGCGACCATTGGTAATTCGCACCTGGGCGCGCTTTACGATAATGCATGGGCGCCGTTTCTAAGTTGTGGTTAAACACATCAGGCGGCTCAGTCGATAAAATATCTAAGGCGGCATCGATACGACCACGGAAATCAGGCACTAAGGTTTCGATCTTGATGTCAGGATTCAGTTTACGAATTTCGCGGATACAATCGGCAAAATGCTGGGCGCCACCATCACGTAAATCGTCACGATCTACAGAGGTAATCACCACATATTTTAGCTTCATATCGCGGATAGTTTGCGCCAATTTAACTGGCTCTTCAGCATCAGGCTTAAGCGGACGACCATGGGCCACGTCGCAGAATGGGCAACGACGAGTACAAATCGCACCCAAAATCATAAAGGTTGCTGTGCCGTGGTTGAAGCATTCCGCGAGGTTAGGGCAAGAGGCTTCTTCACAGACCGAGTGCAGGCCATTTTTACGCAGCGCTTGCTTGATGTCTAAAATGCGTTGATTCGATGCCGGCAGTTTAACCCGTAACCAATCGGGTTTACGCAACATAGTGTCGCGCTCTGATGGGACGATTTTGACCGGAATACGAGACACTTTATCGGCATCTCTTAGTTTTACTCCGGGTTGTAAACGTTCAGGCCTATTCATGACGCTGCTAATCCTTGATGATGAACTAGGTGTTGATAGCCCAGTAATTGGCTAAAAGTAATAGTAAGTTGCTCGCCCGCTTCAATCACGGTTTGTGGTCCGCCAAGTGCTTTGCATTGCACCATTTCAAGACCGGCATAACCACAAGGGTTGATGCGGCGAAATGGTGCTAAATCCATATCGACATTAAGGGCTAATCCATGGAATGAACAGCCTTTACGAATGCGTAATCCGAGGGAGGCAATTTTACGTTCATCCACATATACACCCGGCGCATCGGCCTTGGCATAAGCGTTAATGTCGTACTTGGCGAGCATATCGACAATGCTTTGCTCTATATGAGTAACGAGTTGACGCACGCCGACTTTACTACGTTTTATGTCGAGAAGAGGATATACCACTAGTTGTCCAGGGCCGTGGTAAGTGACTTGGCCACCACGATCCACTTGGATCACAGGAATATCGCCAGCATTCAAAATATGCTCGCTTTTACCAGCTTGGCCTTGGGTAAACACGGGTGGGTGTTCTACTATCCACAGCTCATCTGGGCTCTCACTATTACGCGTGTCAGTGTAGTGCTGCATAGCATGCCACACTGATTCGTAATCTTGTTTTCCAAGATGCCGAATGTGCAAAGTCGTGTCTTGCAAGGGCAACCTCTCCCCTTAGAATTGAGTGGCGCTATTATACGCCTCTTGACCATAAATGTAAGACAGATCACATTTCATGGCCTTGAGGAATATTTATAGTACGCGGCGTACGCCTTCGATGGCGGCAAGTTCAGTGTACAAAATTTCGATATGGTCTTTGCTGGTCACTGTCACGCGGATAGTAATGGAGTGATAGCTACCTTTGCTCGACGTTTTTGTCGAAGGTGAATAATCACCCGGTGCATGTTTTTGTACCACAGCCACGACTTTGTCAGTTAGCGTTTCGTGGGCTTCACCGACGACCTTAAAAGGAAATGCGCAAGGGAAATCCATCAGTTCATCAAATTTAGTGTCTAACATACTCAGTACTCTTAGCGGCTATATTGGGATATATATGGTGGCGATTATACCCGATTCAAGGGCGATGCACTCCCCAAAAAAATAAAGCCACCCTAAGGTGGCTTTATTTATGGGACTTAACTTAGCTAAACCATCCAGAAAACATCTGCTTAAAGTAATCGACTAATTTACTAAACCAGCTACCTTCGTTGACTTCTTGCAACGTTACCAGTGGGAACTGGGCAATGTCTTTACCATCAAGTTGGAAGAATAGACGGCCTACAGTTTCACCTTTTTTCAACGGTGCATCTAATGGCTTAGTCAATTCGAAGTTTGCTTTCAAGTCTTTACCGCGGCCACGGCTGATTGTAATAGGTGTATCAGTTGCGACGCCTAAATCAACAGTGCTCTTGTCACCGTACCATATCTGTTGGGTTGTGAAGCTATCACCCGCTTTGTAAGGCGTGACAGTTTCAAAGAAACGGAAGCCATAGGTCAGTAACTTTTTACTTTCAGCTTTACGGGCTGATTCACTTTGAGTACCCAGAACCACAGAAATCAAACGCATGCCGTCTTTGGTTGCAGATGCCACTAAGTTGTAACCTGCACCAGAGGTGTGGCCTGTCTTGATACCGTCCACGCTCATGCTGTTATCCCACAACAAACCATTACGGTTATATTGTTTGATACCGTTGAAGGTATAAAATTTTTCGCTATAGATGCGGTATTCTTCTGGAACGTCGCGGATTAAGGCTGCACCTAACAATGCCATATCATAGGCGGTTGTTTTGTGGTTTTCTGAGTCTAAGCCATGGGAGTTTTCGAAGTAGCTATCACGCATACCCAGCTGTTTTGTCCATGAGTTCATCATGTCAACGAAGGCGCCTTCGGTGCCAGCGATATGCTCTGCCATAGCCACACACGCATCGTTACCCGATTGGATGATGATACCGCGGTTTAAATCCCCGACTTTAACGGTAGTACCGACTTCGATGAACATCTTCGAGGAGTCAGAGAAGTTTTTAGACCAGGCATTTTTACTGATAGTCACATCATCATCGACCGAGACATTGCCCGCTTTGATTTCTTGACCTATGACATAGCTGGTCATCATTTTAGTTAGGCTGGCTGGGTTAAGGCTTTCATAAGCGTTACTCTCAGCGATAATCTGGCCCGAATTATAATCCATCAAGACGAAAGCCTTGGCGGCCACTGCTGGTGCATCAGGTGTAATAATAGGCTGCGCAGCATAAACGGGGAGAGACACACTGGAAATTAGCAGCAATGTTTTAATGGGACTTTTTACAAAATTCATCATTAACTTGGCACGTCTTTTGGTTGTATTAAATGGAAAGGATTCGAGAAGATCTCCAACAGTGTACCACTTTCTGACTGTGGGTTTTAGTGAAGGTTCCTTCATCTCTATTTTTAAATCAATTCTGGTCCGAACAAACAGTCATTACTCATGGACTATATAGCCCTCAGGAAACCCATTTTGCTGGACGTTATTGAGCAGTTTTTCTGCTAACTCAGGTTGGCCTATGGGGCCGAGCTGTAGTCTAAACATATTGTTTGCGGCTTGTACACGGGTCTTTACCTGATATTTTCGCTCCAGATTTTTCGCCATGGTATTGAGTTTGGCTTTATCTTTCGATGCGACTAACTGAATGTAATGATTACCTGTATCTTGCGCGCTGGCAATAGCCGAATTAGTGGCCGCGACACTGCCGACATACACCACATCGAGTTTGATCCGCGCGGTTCCTTTGCCGAGCATGCCGAGTTTATAGGCGGCGGCGTAGGAGACGTCGAGAATACGGTCTGAGTGGAATGGCCCGCGATCGTTGATGCGAATGATCACTTGCTTATTGTTATCTAAGTTAGTGATCCGAGCATAACTTGGCAGTGGCAGCGTTTTATGGGCACCTGACATGGAATACATGTCATAGGGTTCGCCATTGGATGTCTCATAGCCATGAAATTTTTCACCGTACCATGAGGCACGGCCCGTTTCACTAAAACCTTGGCCTGTGTTCATCACAGTGTAAGACTCGCCGTAAACCGTATAAGGCTTGTTACCGCGGCGACTATAGGGCTCGTACTTAGGCGTGGCATTTGGCACATGATCCACATTGGGTGGATTGAGTGGCAGCTTGTCATTCTTTAGCGAATAGCGCCCCTTATTGGGGTCCATATTTTTTTTGTTTGTGCTGGAGCTAGCTTGGTTTGGGCTCGAAGAACACGCAACAAGTGTGAAGCACGCAACCAAAGTGACAAGCTGTAAAAGATTATTTCTTAGCGGCATGCTGTTCCTTTAATTGTTGGCTAAATTGATAAACGGCCATTGAATACAAAGGACTGCGATTATAGCGAGTGATTACATAAAAATTGTTTAAACCAAGCCAATAATCATCGTGATCGGCTTGTTCCAGTTTAATGAGTAAGGCTTTTTGCGAGACATCCAAGTCCCTCGCATCAGCCAAGGACAAGGTTGGCGTTAGAATATTGGCGACTTTATAATTGAGCTTTTCGCCTGCCCATACTTTCGCTTTTGGCGCTGTTTGGCTGCTATTGACCAGCGGTAAAGCAACAGGAGCATTGGCTTGCCAACCGTGTTCATGGAAATAATTGGCAACACTGCCAATCGCATCCTCTGGGCTTTGCAATAAATCGCGGTTACCACTGTTATCGAAATCGACGGCGTAATGGCGGTAACTTGAGGGAATAAACTGCCCATAACCCATGGCACCCGCATAGGAGCCTTTGAGGGTATTGATATCTAAGTGTTCTTCTTTGACTAATTTCATCAACTCACCAAATTCCTTGCGAAAAAAGGTGGCGCGAGGCGGATAGTGAAAACCTAAGGTATAGAGGGAATCAATTACAGGGTAATTACCTGTGAACTGGCCGTAGAAGGTTTCAATCCCAATAATGGCAACGATAATCTGTGGGTCGACTTGGTACTTAGCCGCCGCTTTAGCAATGGTTTTCTCGTGTTTTTTCCAAAAAGCGAGCCCAGCATCAAGACGTTTTTCTGTTAAAAAAATCGGGTAATACACATGCCAAGGTTTTGCTTCCCATGGACGGGTCATCGCATCGATAACCCCTTGGTTGTATTTTGCTTTGTCTAGAAAAGCGAGCACTTCTGTCCGAGTAAAACCTTGTTTTACTTGAGCTTGGATAAACTCTTCTTTGAGCTCAGCGGGAGTTGCGGGTACTAGTACTTTATCCACTGCTGGAGCCACTGGGGTGCTTGAAGCGGGTGCCTGCGCGGGTGTCGGTTCATTTGCCGTGGTGCATGCGACTAAGTATGAACTTAAACACAGTAAACCGAGTGGAGCCAAATAAGCTCGGAGAGTAGGCATAAAAAAGTCCCTAAAATTATCTATCTACGAAACGTCTATGGGTATGAATGCTCATAAGAATGCCAAACCCTGTCATCAATGTCAGCATGGAGGTTCCACCATAACTGACAAGGGGCAGTGGTACACCTACCACGGGCAGGATACCTGAAACCATGCCAATATTCACAAAAACATAAACGAAAAACGTCAGCGTGATACTGCCGGCCAGTAGACGAGCGAAACTGGTTTGTGCGCGGGAGGCGATGACTAACCCACGCCCTATGATGTAAAGGTACATAATTAACAGTAAGATACTGCCAATTAAACCAAATTCTTCACCTATCACAGCAAAGATAAAGTCGGTATGGCGCTCGGGAATAAACTCAAGCTGTGATTGAGTGCCTTCGAGCCAACCTTTGCCCCAAAGTCCACCTGAGCCGATGGCGATTTTCGACTGGATAATGTGATAACCCGCGCCGAGGGGATCTTGCTCTGGATCGAGCAAGGTTAATACCCGCGTTCTTTGGTAATCGTGCATCAAGAAATACCAAAGGATAGGCAGGAAGGCGAGTACTGCTGCGATAAAGCTGCCAACAATAATCCAGCTCATGCCCGATAAAAACAGCACGAAAATCCCCGATGCAGCCACCAAAATTGAGGTGCCTAAGTCGGGTTGTTTAGCGATCAATAGGGTTGGTACGAGTAAAATCACTCCTGCGCCAGCGAGGTAACGTTTCTTGGGGGGAAGAGGGAACTTACTGATATACCAAGCCATTGTGATGGGGAAGGCGAGTTTAATAAGCTCTGAGGGTTGGAACTCCATAAAGCCTAAGTTCAACCAGCGCTGCGCGCCTTTATTGATTTCACCGAAAAAGTGTACCCCAAGCAGCAAGACAACCCCCGCAAGATAAATGGGTAATGCCCAACGTTTAAGCGCTTCAGGATTGATTTGTGCCATGGTAAACATGATGCCTAGCGACAACACCATACGGAATAGTTGTCGTTCCATCATCTCTAAATCTGCACCGCTGGCAGAATAGATGACAAACAGGCCAAAGCCCATCACAGCTAATAGTCCGAGCAATAATGGCAAGTCTATGTGCAAGCGTTGCCAGATGTTTTGATATTGGCTATGGGTACTCATGGTATGGGTTTCCAAGTATCTCTAAGCATATATTCATCGAGCATAGCTCGAGCGACTGGGCCAGCATTTGCGCCGCCCCAACCTGCGTTTTCCATCACGACGGCGAGGACGATTTTAGGATCCTCGAAGGGCGCATAGGCCACAACTAAAGCATTATCGCGGAAATGTTCGGCAATTTTACTGGCATCGTATTTAGTATTTTCCGCCACGCCAATGACCTGTGCAGTACCGGTTTTCATTGCGGCAGTGTAAGTGGCATCGGTAAAGCGTGACTTATTTGCAGTTTGGCGCATAGCTTCGTTGATGATGTTCCAGTTACGGGGATTTTTAAGTTCAATTGGCGGTAACTCATTAATCGGTGAGTCAATTTTGGCAGTATTGTCTTTAATGGATCTCAGCAGATGTGGCGGGAGACGGCGGCCTTTGTTGGCCATAATCCCAACGGCATTAGCGAGTTGTAATGGCGTTGCCGTCCAATAACCTTGGCCAATACCGACGGAAATGGTGTCGCCTATATACCAAGCTTGATTGTACTTTAAGCGTTTCCATTCCTTGGATGGCATATTGCCAGCCGATTCTTCAAAGATATCAATCCCTGTATTTTGGCCAAAGCCAAATTGTTCCATAAAGCGGGCGATATGATCGACACCGACCTTATAGGCTAACTCATAGAAAAAGGTATCGCAGGATTCTACAATCGCGCTATAAACGTTGACCCAGCCATGCCCCCAGCGTTTCCAGTCGCGGTATTTACGTTCAACACCAGGTATTTGCCAAAAACCGGGATCCCACACTCGGGTACTCTCGCTAATGGCTTTCTCATCAAGGCCTAACAGTGCGAGGTGAGGCTTGATGGTAGACGCAGGTGCATATTGACCTTGAGTCGCGCGGTTAATCAAAGGGCGAGATTTATCATTGAGTAAGGCACTGTAATCTTTGCTATTAATGCCTTGTACAAACTGGTTTGGATCATAGCTTGGGCTTGATACCATAGCTAATACTCCACCGTCACGGGGATCGATGGCAACAATAGAACCACGCAGACCTGTGAGTAGTTCCACCGCTTTTTGTTGCAGCTTGAGATCTAAGGTGAGGTAAATATCTTGCCCCGGCTCTGGCGGAACAATTTTTAAGGTGCGAATGGCGCGGCCGCGGTTGTTCACTTCTTCTTCTAAGTGTCCGGGTTTACCATGCAGCAAAGATTCATAAAATTTTTCAATGCCTTGCTTACCAATGTCTTTGGTCGCCGCATAGTTTTTCCACAGATCGCTGCGTTCAAGTTGGGCGCGATCTCGGGTGTTAATTTTGCCTACATAGCCCAGCACATGGGTGATTTGCGCGCCGTAGGGATAGTTACGTTTAAGACCCGCTTCGACCGAAATACCCGGAAATCTGTGTTGGTTAACACTGAAAATGGCCACTTGTTCTTCGGTGAGCTGGTTTTTCAGTGTTAGCGGTTTGAAACGGCGATGAAATTTCAGGGCGTCAGTAAAGGTTTCGCGCTCGTCATCGCTGATCTCAATTAACTTGCCGAGTTCATCTAAGGTCTCTGACATGTTACTGATTTTTTCGGGCACGAGATCGAGGGAATAAAAGGGTAAATTTTCAGCTAAAAGTATACCGTTGCGATCGTAAATGAGACCACGACTAGGGGCAATTGGAACAACACGGATGCGATTATCATTTGAGCGAGTTGCATAATCTTTATAGGATTCAACCTGTAAATGATAAAGGTTGGTGACTAATACGCAAAATAGAGCGAAAACGCAAAAAAAAGTGAAAAGCGCCCTGCGCTTAAAAAGAGACGCCTCGGCGGCGTGATCATGCATTGTTATCCGCTTTTTTGGCGACACTTATGCTATCTCCGGCTGATCCCATGACGGGTGGTTGACACTCGTTAACATCAAGATCCCGCTATTCTCTATGGTAGGGGTGATTCGTGTTCACGCTCCACGCGCGGTACAAACTTTCGGCAACCACCACCCGTACGAGTGGGTGAGGTAAGGTTAATGCCGAAAGACACCAACTTTGGTTTGCCGCTTCTTTGCAAGCTGGCGCTAATCCTTCAGGTCCACCAATCAGTAAACTGACGTCGCGACCATCGAGTTGCCATTTAGTCAGTGCGGTTGCTAGCTCGGGGGTCGTCCAGTTTTTGCCGGGGAGATCTAAGCTAACAATATGATTGCCTTTGGGAATGGCCGCCAACATTTGTTCGCCTTCTTTTTGAAGTATCCGGACAATGTCGGCATTTTTCCCCCGCTTTCCAGCGGGTATTTCGATAAGCTCCAGCGCCATATCACGGGGAAAACGGCGCTGGTATTCTTCGAAACCACGGGTAACCCAATCGGGCATCCGTGTTCCTACTGCGATGAGCTGTAACTTCATCAGTCTTGCTTTTCTGACCAGAGCTTTTCAAGCTGGTAGAAATCACGGGTTTGATCTTGCATAACGTGCAGGATCACATCGCCCATGTCCACAAGAACCCATTCGCTGCTTTCGCGGCCTTCAACACCTAAAGGTGGAATACCGGCTTTTTTCGCTTCAACCACAAGGTTTTCGGCGATAGCTTTAACGTGAGTCTTTGATGTACCTGAACATATGACCATGTAGTCAGTGATGTTAGATTGCTTGCTGACATCCAGAACAACAACGTCTCTGGCTTTCAAGTCGTCGATCTTGTCGACAACAAACTGTTTTAATTCCGCGCTCTGCACGCTGGCGTACCTCATTAATTTTAAATAGCGCGGTAGTATACCAGTGTTGCTGCTGGGAATACATTGTCATTGGCAGTTGAGTTGGCGATATCTGCTTACGGTTCGAGCTAAGGTAAGTAAAGTCGTTGATTTTTGATGTAATCTAGCGTGACTGGCATGAGTAAATCGGCGGGAATTTCGCCTTTTGCCAGTTGTTCACGAATGAGCGTCGAGGAAATATCCTGTGGTGTAATCGCTACAGGGAAAATCTGCCCACAGTTTTTATGGACACAGCTAGTACGACCTTCGTCTGTCCCTTGGGGCGCTTGACTCCGGGCCGTCAATATCTGCTGCATAGGATGTTCTGCATCGAGCTGCCAACCCGGGCGCTGGCAGACAACGAGATGGGCAAAGTCGAATAGGCGTTGCCACTCATACCAGCTTTTTAATTGGAGGAAAGAGTCCATCCCCATGATAAAAAACAGCTCGTCTTCCGGATGTAAGGCTTTCAGTTGCTCAAGCGTCACAACTGTGTAGGAAGGCGTGTCGCGTTTAGCTTCGATGTCGCACAGTGCAAATCCGTCGAGTTGCTGACAGACATCAGCTACCATTTTGAGGCGCTGTGTTGTGGTTAAGTTCGGCTGCTGTTTATGGGGCGGAATATGGTTCGGCATCAGCAGGATTTTATCCAAGGCTAATGCTTGCTTCACTTCAATTGCGGGACGGATATGACCATAGTGTATCGGGTCGAAAGTGCCGCCTAAAATACCAATACGCATATCAAGCCTTTGGTTAATCAATGATTAGTCTATGGCTATATGCGCCAAGTGCCGATGGGCTCTAGGATCAAATAACAGACACAGGTGGCTCAGACCAGTCCAATCCTCTTTCCCCTGTTGCTTTAAGTTGAGCTCAAGTTTCGAGGCGAGGGCGAGCATATGTTCGAGTTGTTCAAGGCTGAGTCGTTGCAGTGCCGCTTGATACAGTGGTTTACGTTTATCCCAAATTCGATGTTTACCCCAGAGTGCACTTAGCGCAACGCCTTGGGCTTGCTCGCATTTCAAATTGAATAACAAACCGAGTTCTTTAAACAAGGCCCACAGCAGGATAGGTAAGGCAGTGCCTTCGCCATTGAGCTGGGCTAGCATGTGCTGCGCGCTATCCTGTTTATTATTCAGCAATGCATCCGTGAGTTGGAATACGGTGAAGCGCGACTGATCTTCAAAATAGTGGCCCAGTTCGTCGGCACTGACGGGTTTTGTTGGGCTCAGGAGTTGCAGCAACTGCATGGCTTGATCGGCAGCTAGTAAATTCCCTTCATACAGAGAATGCAGCATAGCACGGGCATCAGGCTGCAGATTGAGCTTAAAGTGCTTGATGCGGCCATCGAGCCAGCGCATAAACTGCTCGCCCTCTGGCGTAGCGCAGGGCAGATACATGCCATGGGCATCTAAGGTCTTAAACCATTTACTGTTGGTTTGCTCTGTGGCGAGCTTTGGCCCTTCGATAATCAAAAGCATATCGGGATTGGGCGTCTGCAATAGGGCTTGCAGTGTGTTTGAGCCTTCGGCACCGGGCTTAGCTTGGGGAAGGGTTAGCTCAATCAAGCGTTTACTGGAAAACAGGCTCATGGCCTGCCATTCCTGAGTCAGATCGTTCCAATTAAAGCCCGTCTCTTGAATGAGTTGGACTTTTTCATCGAATCCATGACGCTTGGCGAATTGGCGGATCTGATCTTTGGTGGTTTCAATCAACCAAGGATCATCCCCAAAAATCAGATAACAAGGAAATAACTGGTTAAGGTGGCGGGAGAGTTGGTCTGGATAGACTCTCATTTAATGATAGCCCCGCATTAATTCACCTCAGTACTGGCCATTGCTTGCAGAATACGATCGGCAGCTTGGATACGCATTTCCTTCGTCAGCAATTCCATTTCTCGGCTCTTTGCCAATGCGGTACGTGGATCGTCTAAGTAGTCGCGGCGAATTTCAACCTTGAAAGGCTGCGCTTCTTTGCCCGGCAATGCCACAGCAAATTCGACTAAATAAATCAGCTCATACTCGGCGACGTTACCTGTGGGGTACAAAGATAAGGTCGAGCGTTCAAGGGAGTCGGTGATTAATCTTAATACTGGAACATTATCTGCGGCGTCGACAACTTGGATATTGTTCAAGCGCAGGCGTTCACGCACCAAACGAGTGAGTTCACTGTATTCATCCACACTGCTCAAACTCAAATGATTGAGGGCATCAGGGATCTGATAACTGCGTTGAAGCTTAAAACCGCAACCAGCGCTGGTCATAATGACTAGTGCTATGATTGCGAAGCATATGCGTTTGATTAGCATAGATTTCGCGGTTTCCTATTCGTGGTATACCCTGCAGGCTTGAAGTTGCAGCTATGCTGCAACTTCATTGGCTTTGAGTATAGCGAGTTATTAGCAGCCGTTAATTGGCCACTATGCTGAGCAGTTTGCCCGGCACATAGATCACTTTACGTACTGTCAGGCCGTCTAGGTATTTGATCACGTGTTCATCACTCATGCCTAAGGCTTCTACTGATTCTTTATCAGCGTCGGCGGCTACTGTGATTTTTGCGCGAACTTTACCGTTAACTTGCACAACGATGAGCTTGCTGTCTTCAACTAGCGCAGCTTCATCAACGACTGGCCATTGGCTGTCTTCGATGTTGCTTGCATTACCTAACTCGTTCCACAGGTTAAAGCTCACATGCGGAATGATAGGGTACAGCAAACGCACTATGGCGGATAAGGCTTCGCCGATAATGGCGTTGTCTTGGCCTGTCATTTGTGGCGCTTTTTGCAGATGGTTCATCAGTTCCATCACGGCGGCAACCGCAGTGTTGAACATCTGACGGCGGCCGATATCGTCGGTCACTTTCGCGATCGTCTTGTGGACTTCACGGCGCAGCGCTTTTTGATCGGCAGTTAACTTGCTGACATCTAAGGCTTCGCTGTTATCTTGGTTCACATGCTCGTTTGCCAGTTTCCACAGACGTTTAATGAAGCGGTGTGCGCCTTCAACGCCAGATTCTTGCCATTCCAGAGTTAATTCTGGTGGTGAGGCGAACATCATAAATAGGCGAACGGTATCGGCGCCGTATTTTTCGACCATGACTTGAGGATCGATACCATTGTTTTTCGACTTAGACATCTTGCACATGCCGGTATAAACCAGCTCGTTGCCGTCTTTATCGATAGCCTTAGTAATACGGCCCTTGTCGTCTTTTTCTGTAGTCGCTACATCTAAAGGCGAAACCCATACACGGGCGCCTTTTTCGTTGATGTAGTAGAAAGCATCAGCCAACACCATGCCTTGGGTCAGCAATTGTTTGGCTGGCTCGTTAGAGTTAACCAGACCTGCATCACGCAGCAACTTGTGGAAGAAGCGGAAATATAACAAATGCATACAAGCGTGTTCGATACCGCCAATGTATTGATCCACAGGTAGCCAGTAGTTGGCTTTAGCGGGATCTAACATTTCGTCTGCATGCGGGCTGCAGTAACGGGCGTAATACCAAGAGGATTCCATAAAGGTATCGAAGGTATCGGTTTCGCGTAGCGCATCTTGGCCATTAACTTGGGTTTTCGCCCATTCTTTATCGGCCTTGATTGGGCTTTGAATACCGTCCATCACGACATCTTCTGGCAGCAATACTGGCAGTTGTTCTGCTGGCGTTGGGATCACAGTGCCGTCGGCTAAGGTCACCATAGGGATTGGCGCGCCCCAGTAACGCTGACGTGAAACACCCCAATCGCGCAGACGATAGTTGACTTGGCGCTTGCCTTTACCTTCGGCGACTAACTTGTTAGCGATGGCATTAAAGCCCGCTTCAAAGTCTAAACCATCGAACTCACCCGAGTTAAACAGTACGCCTTTTTCGGTATAAGCGGCTTCGCTAATGTCGACGTCGCCATCAACTGGCTTGATCACAGCTTCAATCGCCAGGCCGTATTTTTTCGCAAATTCGAAGTCACGTTGATCGTGGCCTGGAACTGACATCACAGCGCCTGTGCCATAGTTCATCAACACAAAGTTAGCTGCCCAAATCGGGACTTGCTTACCAGTGATAGGATGAATGGCGAAAAGCCCTGTAGCGACACCGCGTTTTTCCATTGTCGCGAGTTCGGCTTCTGATGTTGTGCTGTTTTTGCACTCATCGATAAAGGCGGCAAGCTCAGGATTCGTTTGCGCGGCGACTTCAGCTAATGGATGACCTGCGGCAATCGCCACATAGGTCACGCCCATTAAGGTATCTGGACGTGTGGTATAGATATCGAAGCTTTTATCGTGACCTGCGACGCCGAAGGTCATTTCCACACCTTCGCTGCGACCAATCCAGTTGCGCTGCATGGTCTTAACCTGTTCAGGCCAGCCATCTAAGGTATCGATATCGTTTAACAATTCTTCTGCATAGGCAGTGATCTTAATAAACCACTGTGGAATTTCTTTTTGTTCCACAGGGGTATCACAGCGCCAGCAGCAACCGTCTTGAACTTGCTCGTTCGCCAGTACGGTTTCATCGTTTGGACACCAGTTGACTGAAGCTGTCTTTTTGTAGACTAGGCCTTTCTCGTACAACTTAGTGAAGAACCATTGTTCCCAGCGATAATATTCAGGGGTACAAGTGGCGATTTCACGGCTCCAATCGTAACCAAAACCCAGCAATTTCAGCTGGTTCTTCATGTATTCTATGTTTTCATAGGTCCATGGCGCAGGCGCAGTCTTGTTGTTAATCGCGGCATTTTCTGCGGGTAAACCAAAGGAGTCCCAACCAATAGGCTGGAGCACGTTTTTGCCTTGAAGACGTTGAAAGCGTGCAACTACGTCACCTATGGTATAGTTGCGTACGTGTCCCATGTGGAGTCTGCCAGAAGGGTACGGAAACATCGAAAGGCAATAAAACTTTTCTTTGTTTGCGTCTTCAGTGACTTCGAAGGTTTTGTTGTCATGCCAGTGCTTTTGCACTAAGGCTTCAATTTCTGAGGGATTATATTGCTCTTGCATCACTCTATTTCCGGCAGTGCCGCCTATTATTGGATCTAACGCCATATCAGCGCGAGTAAGATCTGCATAGAATAAACTAGAAGCGATGCATTAAAAAGGTTCGTATGAAGGAGTATTGGTTATGAATGATAGAAGTAACGCGTTACTAGGACTGTATCAAGCCTTAATTACCGAAGTGAAATCTCAATTTGCAGAAGATAACACTATGACTGTAAAGAACTTATTCAACTCTGTCACTCAAGGTAAGGAGTATTTACGTCTTAAAGAACAGGCAGGGGAAGATGAACTCGCTTTAGTCGAACAATTCTTAAAGCGTGATATTACGAGTTTTCTCCGTGAGCAGAACGCGGATAGTTTGAGTCATAGCCCAACCGTGATTACTTTAGAGAATACGCTTTGGCATTGGCTGAGTGAAATCACCGACCGCAGCCAAGTCGAATGGCATGAGTTAACGCAAGATTTTAAGCACCAAGGCTACTACAAGAGTGGTGATATTGTGAATCAGGGCATCATGGTGTGCACTAACTGTGGTAATGAAATGAGTATTGAATTTCCAAGTCCCATCCCAGATTGTCCAGAGTGTGATCATGAAGAATTTACCCGCGAGCCGCTAACGCCTTAATCAAGGTGATGAGGTTATGCAGCTAAAACGACGCCTCTGCGTCGTTTTTTTAGAGTTCTATTAGACCTAAATGGCTCATATCTGCATTAATTAGGCTGTTGTATCAATTGTTGGTACGAGAGTAGTTGAGGATTTGACCGCCAAAGGGCGCCAATAAGAATTCAGTGTGAATGGGTTTATGTTGTGTATGTTCGTAACCTAAGGTCACCATACGTTTGCTGAATTTGGCATGATTACCACGACCGGGATCGACTAAGACTACATCACAAATTGGTTTAGCATGCTGCTCAATAAATTGTGATAAGAGATCGGCATGTTCTTGTTCGTACAAAAGATCGCTGCCGATAATGAGGTCAAATAAACCTAAATTAGTTTGTGCATCTGCCCACCCAGTTCGAACAAACGGAATCGCACGACCATGATTTAAATCGACATTCTGTTTAAGGAAATTCTCCGACTCGGGGTGATAGTCGGTTGCTGTGATGTCGGCATGTCTGTGGTTTAGCACTAGACTTGCCAGCCCTATACCGCAGCCAACTTCAAGAATGCGTTTATTATCAATTTGATAATCGGCCATATGATGGGATAGCACTTGGCTAGACGGCCAAACTATGCCAAATAATGGCCAAGTTGCGGAGGAAATACCGAGCTTTTCAGCTTCGCCATCTAGGTCTTCAAATTCTTGGTTATTTCTTAGGGTTCTGACATGAATGTCGAGATCCCCAAATTCGTGGGTTTGGTAGCGCACGCGAAGCAGTGCCATAGAGTTGCCTTGACTGTGTACCTTGGTTAAGGAACGAGGTAATGGTACCAATCATATTGGCTATGCAGACACAGTTACTGTGATTGGTATAAGGCCACGTCTAATCGTTCACCTTAACGTGGAACGCGCAATCAGCCTAATGTATTCGCAGACAATTGCGGGATAACACAGGTTAACTGAGTGTCAGCCTAACAACCTTGGGTGTTGATATCATATTGTGGCGGAGTGTTGGCATCGCTGGCTTGGGTGTAGCGGAAATAGCATTGGTCATCATTCACTAAGGAATTGTTGTTAAGATCGTAACCTATATAAGTGATATCAATGCCTTGATATTGAATGATAAGTTTATCATCTGAGGTGATCCATTTTTCCACATCAGTATTATCGAGGTAACCCCATTTTAATCGTGTATCTGGCGTGCCATCACCATTGAGGTCGATATCAATAATATCATCGCGCCCAGCTACCGCTTGGCTCAGTAGGCTAGGCATTTGCGTTTTTGAGTAGGCCAGTGTGTTGGCGGTTTTTACGCTGGCCTGTAATTGGCTCAAGGTTTGTACCCGAGCCTCTTTACTCAAACCGATAAATTTAGGCGCGGCAATCACAGCCAAGATCCCAAGTACAATAATCACAACGACAAGTTCAATTAAGGTAAAACCTGCCACATCTTGTTTATTGACTTGGTAATGCATGGCCTAAATCCTATTGCGCTTTAAAACGTCGTGCAAGACCGAGCAGAACGATTAAACCACAGAGTATCAGTAGGGGCATTTGGCCTAATTTTGCAAACCAAGTTTGCCCTGTGACTAATAGAATGGTTGCGCTTAGCACACCTATTTCAAACTGTGGCAATGACGCTGTGATATTGCCATGCTCATCGACTATGGCTGTCACGCCATTGTTGGTTGCGCGTAATAGAGGCCGACCCAATTCAACCGCGCGCATTTGGGCGATTTCCATATGCTGTAATGGGCCGTTTGAACTACCAAACCAAGCATCGTTAGAGACAGTTAACAGTATATCTGTCCCTTGATTAACGCTGTCGCGTAATTGCTCTGGGAAGGCAATTTCATAACAAATTGCTGGCGCGATTTTATGGCCTAGGGCGCTCAGGTTAGGCTGTTGATATTCGCCTCGCGTAAAGGACGACATGGGCAAATTAAAGAAAGGTGCTATCGGGCGCAGCAGCGCTTCAAAGGGGACAAACTCGCCAATTGGCAACAGATGGTGTTTCTTAAATTGATTGCTACCATCGCCCTCATAGTCTGGGCCTGCTTGTTGTTTCTGATTATGATTACCAAGCACAATCAATGAATTATAGAACTCATTGTTTTGATGGCTAATAATGCCAGTGATAATTGAGGTATGGTTTAGATTGGCGACTTTATTGGCGTTATCTAAAAAATCCTGCACCATAGATTCTGGCGCTGGAATTGCCGCTTCTGGCCAAATAATGATATCGGCATCCAGATGTTCGCGGGATAAATCCATGTATTTTAACAGTGTCGGCCACAGGGCATCGGGTTCCCATTTCATGCTTTGGGGAATATTGCCTTGCACCAGCGCCACTTTAACATTTTCACCTGTAGGATGAATGTCCCAAAGTTTAGGCGCAGCCCACACGGCCAGAATACTGAGCGGCAGTAAAAGCAGTAAACTCTTATAACGCTTAGTAAAACAAAGCGCTAATGCACCAGCGAGCATGGCCAATACAAAACTTATTCCCAGTGTGCCTATGATACTGGCAAGGGGTTTTAGCGGCCCTTGAGTTTGCGAGTAACCCGCCCATAACCAAGGGAAGCCTGTCATTACCCAGCCACGAGCCCATTCGGTCAAGGTCCATAATGCGGGGAATAAGGCGAGATTACGCCAAAGACCAAATCGAGTTTCACCATCATGGCTCAGCGTTTTAGTTAACCAAACCAGCGCTAAACCAGTTAGCGCGGGATACAAGGCTAAATACAAGGCTAACAAGGCCATTAACCCAACGGAGGCAATGAGCGGCATACCACCAAAGGTATCCATGCTCACGTGAACCCAGCTGATCCCTACGGCAAAACAGCCAAATCCAAAGCTTAACCAATAGTAAAAGCTTGCCTTAGTGCTCAGCGTTCGGCTGTGCCAGAGGGCAATCGCCATGGCAAACGGATAGATTATCCAAATGGAATAGGGCGCAAATGAAAGCGCCGTACTGGCGCCAAGAGCAAATGCCAGTACGAGTCTCAAAGCACTAGGTTGGGACTGTTGTTGGGCAAAAGCCCTGATTTTTTTTAGCACGAGTGATTATTCTACGTCTTCGCCAGTATTAGGATCGGGGAGTTTAACTCTGAGTTGGATTAAACGCCTAGTGTCAGCATTGATGACTTTAAATTCTATGCCTTCAATGATGATGCTCTCGTTACGTTCTGGCAGATGGCCAAAGGCGTGTGAGACTAAGCCGCCGACGGTATCAAACTCTTCATCGCTGAATTCAGTGTTGAATTCTTCGTTGAAATCTTCGATTGGCGTCAAAGCTTTAACCATATAAACCGTGTTACCGACTTTGCGGATCTCGGTTTCTTCAGTGCTATCGTGGTCGAATTCGTCTTCAATTTCGCCGACAATTTCTTCAAGAATATCTTCGATAGTCACGAGTCCCGATACACCGCCGTACTCATCAACCACAATCGCCATATGGTAGCGTTGAGAGCGGAATTCTTTTAGCAGAACATCGACGCGTTTGCTTTCGGGCACAACCACGGCGGGACGGATCACGCGATCCAGTGAGAAGGGCTCATCACTGTTGGAGAAACCGTAAGGGATCAAATCTTTGGCAAGCAATATGCCTTCGATATGGTCTTTATCTTCGTTAACAACGGGGAAGCGCGAGTGACCTGAACCAATCACAGTCGCAAGTAACTCTTCGACCGAGTTGTCTATCTGGAGGGCGACAATTTGAGCTCTTGGGATCATGATATCCCGAACACGCATATCAGAAACGTCTAATACACCTTTTATCATCTCGCGGGTGTCTTGGGTGATCAAATCGCGCTGCTCGGCACCATCAATCACATCGACTAGATCTTCGCGATTTTGAGGTTCGCCCTGAAATAGCTGACTTACTCTATCAAACCAACCTTTCTTGTGGGCGTTCGTACTAGGGGGGATATCGTCACTCATAGTTTTCTCATTAGCTTTTGATAGGGATTATCTTAGCTAATTATTGTTCCTTATATGGGTCAGTAAAACCTAAGCTTTCAATGAGTTGAGTCTCTAATGACTCCATCTCTTCGGCTTCTTCATCGTCGATGTGATCATACCCTAGCAGATGCAAGCAACCATGTACAACCATGTGTGCCCAGTGCGCTTCTAGTGGTTTTTGTTGTTCACGGGCTTCATTTTCAACGACTGCCGCGCAAATGACAAGATCTCCGAGTAAAGGAAGTTCAATTTCTGGTGGTGCTTCAAAGGGAAATGACAGTACATTGGTCGGTTTGTCTTTACCCCGATAGGTATTGTTGAGCATTTGGCTCTCGCGGCTATCGACGATACGTATGGTTAATTCAGCTTCATCCATGCTATTGCCAATTGCGGTAGTGACCCAAAGGGCGAATTGTTCGTCCGTTGGTAGCCACTCACTGGTGCTGGCATGTTGAATATCTAAGGCTAACTCAAGACTCATGTGTTGCGGCTTCCTGCTGTTGCTTTTGGTACTGGCTTTCTTTTTTGGCTTTTAAGGTTTGCTCTTTTAACTCGAAGGCTTCATAGGCTTCAACGATACGGGCAACCACAGGATGGCGCACTACATCTTGGGAGACAAAAAAGTTAAAGCTGATTTCTTCGACTTGGCTTAACACTTCAATCGCGTGACGTAGTCCTGACTTTTGATGTTTAGGTAAGTCGGTTTGAGTGATGTCGCCTGTGATCACCGCACGGGAATTGAAACCGATACGGGTAAGGAACATCTTCATCTGCTCGATTGTGGTGTTTTGGCTTTCATCGAGAATAATAAAGGCATCGTTTAAGGTACGACCGCGCATATAGGCAAGCGGCGCCACTTCTATTACATTTTTCTCGATAAGGCGTTCCACTTTTTCAAAGCCAAGCATCTCGAACAGGGCATCGTAGAGGGGGCGTAAATAAGGGTCGACCTTTTGGCTGAGATCGCCAGGTAAGAAACCGAGTTTTTCACCCGCTTCCACCGCAGGGCGAGTCAGCAGAATGCGGCGCACTTCTTGGCGCTCTAACGCATCTACTGCCGCTGCTACGGCAAGGTAGGTTTTGCCCGTTCCTGCAGGACCAATACCGAAGGTAATATCGTGACGCGTAATATTGGCCACATATAAGCTTTGATTCGGATTGCGTGGCTTAATGACACCGCGGCGGGTTTTGATATTAATACCGCTGTCGTCGTTAGCGTCTGCTTGCTCTAGGGCAATGGCCGCTTGAATAGCGATATGGACTTGCTCAGGCTCAAGATCGGGCGTGCTGCCTTTAACCGTTTGGGTCTCGATGTAGAGTTCTTTGAGTAAGTTGTTGGCGCTTAAACAATTGCGTGGCAGTCCGGTGATCTGGAAATGATTGTTCTTACGGACGATTTCGACGCCAACGCGACGTTCTATCTGCTTGATATTGTCATCGAATGGACCGCACAGTGAAGCCAAACGGCGTGTTTCTGCGGGTTCGAGATACAGATTCATGGTAGTTAATTTACTGGACAAATAGCACTCCCAATAGCGAATAAGAAAGCAAGGTACGAGGTTGGTTAACCATCGCAAGATAATTTTAGTTTACGAGCCATAGCCGATAATTGCTAACGGAAAATAACAATTGCCTCGGTAGACTTAAACAAAAGTGCGTGAAAGCAAAAGGGCGACTAAGTCGCCCTTCTTTATATAGGTACTGTTTAAGCTTAAGCCGATTTAACGCTTATGGCTTAAATTGAGTCACACCCAGTTCATCATCTTGCTTGCGCTTGGCCAGAATTTCAGCCGGGCGCAGGCTACGACGTAGATCCATTTCATCTTCGCCGCGGATAAAGACACCGCGCAGTGAGTTAGTGTAAACGTCCACAATTTCGACATCCACGAAAGTACCTATGTGTTTTGGTTGACCTTCGAAGTTCACCACTCGATTGTTCTCAGTACGGCCACGCAGTTCCATAGGATTTTTCACCGATGGTCCTTCAACCAGAATACGTTGCACTGTGCCCATCATGTGGCGGCTGTAGCGCATGGCTTGCTGGGTGATGCGGTCTTGCAGAATCGCCAGACGTTGTTTTTTCTCTTCCATATCGACGTTATCGGGTAAATCCGCCGCTGGCGTGCCCGGACGTGCGCTATAGATAAAGCTGAAGCTGTGGTCGAAACCTATGTCTTCAATCAACTTCATGGTATCGGCAAAGTCTTCTTTGGTTTCGCCAGGGAAGCCAATGATAAAGTCCGAGCTGATTTGAATCCCTTCACGGGCTTTACGCAGGCGGCGGATGATTGACTTATATTCAATCGCCATATGGCCGCGTTTCATCGCCGTGAGAATACGGTCAGAACCCGATTGCACTGGTAAGTGCAAGAAGCTTACAAGCTCAGGGGTATCTTCGTAAACGTCGATGATATCTTGTGTAAATTCAATCGGGTGACTGGTCGTGAAGCGGATACGGTCGATACCGTCGATGGCTGCCACGAAGCGCAGTAATTCCGCAAAAGTACAAATTGCGCCATCGTGAGTTGCGCCGCGATAGGCATTCACGTTTTGGCCGAGCAAGTTTACTTCGCGCACACCTTGCTCCGCCAATTGGGCGATTTCAAGGATAATATCGTCCGATGGACGGCTGACTTCTTCGCCGCGAGTATAAGGTACAACACAGAACGAGCAGTATTTGCTGCAACCTTCCATGATAGACACAAACGCGGTTGGGCCTTCGGCGCGTGGCTCAGGCAGACGGTCGAATTTTTCGATTTCAGGGAAGCTGATATCGATAACCGCTTTGTCGCCACGGCGCACTTGCTCGATCATCTCGGGCAGACGGTGCAAGGTTTGTGGTCCGAAAATAATGTCGACACATTGGGCTCTGTCTTTAATGGCTTTGCCTTCTTGTGAGGCAACGCAGCCGCCCACGCCAATAATCAAATTGGGATTTTTATCTTTAAGCGTCTTCCAGCGCCCTAGCTGATGGAACACTTTTTCTTGCGCTTTTTCGCGGATAGAACAAGTGTTGAGCAGGAGAATGTCTGCCTCAGACGCTTCTTCAGTCAAGGTATAACCTTGGTATTCGCCTAACAGATCAGCCATCTTGGATGAGTCATACTCATTCATTTGACAGCCCCAAGTCTTGATATGGAGTTTCTTACTCATCAGTTGTGTCGCCCTAAGATGACCAATAAAAATAGCGCGACATTTTACCTGCTGTTACGGCTGCTGACCAGCTTTGTCCACACTTTTAGCTGTTGGCTTTTGCCAAGGGCGATACCCTCACAAATGCTAGGTTTTTATTGTTCGGCTGCATTTGGGCAAGATTAATATTGTTAACATGCTGAGCTTTCGTTATTTCCAGCAAACTATTCGGGCTTGAATGCCTATGTCTTCACGGATTTCGAATCGAAATGCGCTCAACATTTCCGTGGTATCTTGATATAAGGCATAATCGAGCGGGTTTGTGAAAAGTCGCTTGGGCAGAAATACAGAAGGGCTTAAAGGTGGTAACTAAGGTCGTAACTAAGGTGGTAAGTAGGATGAGCCAGATTGAAGAGACACATGCGCAGATGATATCCGACACCACAGATTCTAACGTGACTCATGCTGACGTTACTCATGCTGAAGGCACTGAGTTCGATGTCATTCTTGTCGGCGGCGGCATGGTTGGTGCGGCGACGGCAATTGGATTAGCCCAACAGGGTTTGCAAGTGGCGGTGATTGAATCCTTTGCGCCAGAGGCTTATCAAGCCGAACAGCCATTAGATGTGCGAGTCTCGGCCATCAGTGTTGCTTCTGAAACGCTGCTTGAACGTCTTGGCGCCTTGAACTCATTGCTCAAGATGCGTAATGTGCCTTATTTGGGCTTAGAAACTTGGGAGCTTGATGGCTGCATCACCCAATTCCACTGTTCACAAATTGGCGCCAGCCATTTAGGTCATATAGTCGAAAATCGTTTAATCCAACTTGCCCTGTGGCAACAGATGACACAATTGGCAGGCATCACCTTATATTGTCCCGATAAAGTGGTGGCATTTACCCGCGATAGCGACGGTGTGAGCGTGCACTTACAGTCAAATAGTAAACTGACAGCTAAGTTGTTGGTTGGCGCCGATGGTGCTCACTCGCAGGTACGTCAATGGGCGGGAATTGGCATTTCGGGTTGGGATTACGCTCAATCGGCCATGTTGATTAATATCAACACCGCACAGGGGCAACAGGATGTGACTTGGCAGCAGTTTACGCCCAAAGGACCGCGTTCATTATTACCTTTACCAGGCAATAACGCTTCGCTGGTGTGGTACGACGATGCCAATCGAATTAAGCAGTTAATGCAGCTTAATAATAAACAGCTTGCAGATCAGATAAGAGTGCATTTTCCAGCACGTTTGGACGCTGATTTTACCGTTGAGAATAAAGGCAGTTTTGGCCTCACTCGTCGGCATGCCCAGCGCTACTATAGTCAGAACGTGGTGATTTTAGGCGATGCCGCCCACACCATTAATCCCCTCGCTGGCCAAGGGGTGAACCTTGGGTTTAAGGATGTCGAAGCGTTTTTGGCGGTAATAAAAGAGGCATTAACTCAAAATAATCTCTGGTGGTCGAATGAAGTGCTTGCCCAATATCAGCGCAAGCGTTATCGCGATAATCAATTGATGATGACGGCGATGGATTTGTTTTACGCCGGTTTTAGCAACGATATTCTGCCGCTAAAGCTGCTGCGTAATGGCGCGTTAAAGTTGGCAAACATCAATTCCCCGCTCAAAAAGACAGTCCTTAAATATGCTATGGGACTTAATTAACGCTGAGTTGTTCTGTGTTCTGACCTTGTGCTCTGCTCCTGTGCGATGACGTGGCATTTGTTGACTTGGGGTTTGAGTGCTAAAATGCCGCGTTTTTAGCAGGTATGGTCAGTTCAGTCGGCACTTTGCGCGGCTGTCATCGACGAAATAACGATATTGAGTGTCATGAGCGAAATAAAATTAATAGTTGGTCTGGCTAATCCAGGTGCTGAATATGCACACACTCGCCATAATGCGGGGGCTTGGTACGTACTTGAGTTAGCGAGAATTTGCGGCGTGACTTTAGTGGCTGACAGTAAGTATTTTGGTTTGACCGCCAGAGCCGTATTGCACGGTAAAGATGTCCGCTTATTGATCCCGACGACTTATATGAATTTAAGCGGTAAAGCGGTTGGCGCTTTGGCGAATTTTTTTCGTATCACGCCGGAAGAGATTCTGGTCGCTCACGATGAACTCGATCTGCCGCCCGGTGTGGCTAAGTTTAAGCTCGGTGGCGGTCATGGCGGCCACAATGGTCTGAAAGATATTATTGCTAAACTGGCTAACGATAAAAACTTCTACCGTTTACGCTTAGGTATCGGTCATCCCGGTGATAAAAATCAAGTGAGTGGTTACGTACTGGGAAAAGCGCCTGCTAAAGAGCAAGAACTTATCGAGGCGGCGATAGATGAAGCCGTGCGTTCTACCGAAATTTTGTTTAAACAAGACATGGTGAAAGCCATGAACAGATTACACTCCTTTAAAGCGGAGTAGGTTTTGCCTTTGGCGAGACTTAAGTGATTCAAGTGATTTAATTATTCAGTAATGTGCTGCCATAGGGCAGGACGACTAAACCTCGCTGATGAGTGTGACTTGTCAGCCAATAATCGAGAGAAAGGTAAGCATATGGGTTTTAAATGCGGCATTGTTGGTCTTCCTAACGTAGGTAAATCAACGCTTTTTAATGCGTTAACTAAGGCTGGCATCGAAGCGGCTAACTTCCCGTTTTGTACCATTGAACCTAACACTGGTGTTGTACCTGTGCCGGATCCACGTCTGGATGCGTTAGCTGCGATTGTGAATCCACAACGTGTGTTACCTACCACCATGGAATTCGTGGATATTGCGGGTCTTGTGGCTGGCGCATCTAAAGGCGAAGGCTTAGGTAACAAGTTCCTCGCTAATATCCGTGAAACCGATGCTATTGGTCATGTAGTACGTTGTTTTGATGATGACAACATTGTTCACGTTGCTAACAAGGTTGACCCTGCTGGCGATATCGAAGTCATCAACACTGAATTAGCGTTAGCTGACTTAGACAGTTTAGAGCGTGCGGTTCAGCGTCAGCAGAAACGTGCTAAAGGTGGTGATAAAGACGCTAAGTTTGAAGTGGAAGTATTAGAAAAAATGCGCCCCATTTTAGACGAAGCTAAAATGTTGCGTTCAATGGATTTATCGAAAGAAGAACTGGAAGCGGTGGCTTACCTGAACTTCTTAACCTTAAAGCCGACCATGTATATTGCTAACGTTGCGGAAGATGGTTTTGAAAATAACCCGCACTTAGATGCCGTTCGCGCCATTGCTGCCACTGAAAACGCTATCGTTGTTGCCGTATGTGCGGCGATTGAATCTGAACTGGCCGAGATGGAAATCGAGGAGCGCGATGAGTTTATGGCGGATCTGGGTATCGAAGAACCTGGTTTAGATCGTGTGATCCGCGCAGGTTATGAATTACTGAATCTGCAAACCTATTTCACCGCAGGCGTGAAAGAAGTGCGTGCTTGGACTGTGCCAGTGGGTGCGAGTGCTCCGCAAGCGGCGGGTGTTATCCATACCGATTTTGAACGCGGTTTTATCCGTGCCCAAGTGATGGCATTTGACGACTTCATTGCCCACAAAGGTGAAGCTGGTGCGAAAGAAGCCGGTAAGTTACGCGTGGAAGGTAAAACCTATATTGTTAAAGATGGCGATGTGATGCATTTCCTGTTTAACGTATAACAAAGCTTATTTACGCTGTAAGTCTCGATAAATTAAGCTAAGTATGAGCAACAAGGTGTTATTTAGCACATCTGTTGCTCAGTTTGGTGAAGTAATAGCCGAACAGCTTAACCTAAGGGAAATAGCGAAAAAAAGCTGTTGACCTAGATACCTCGAATAAGCATAATACGCCCCGTTCCTCGCTGAGAGGGGCGCGTAATATCGATGTGGCAATGTAGCTCAGCTGGTTAGAGCACAGCACTCATAATGCTGGGGTCGCAGGTTCAAGTCCCGCCATTGCTACCATTTTATTTAAGATAAATTTCTTATTCAAAATGAATAACGATTTTACTCTAGCATTGATTGCTAGCATCTCTTCACGATGTAAACATGAAACTGTGCGGGAATGGTGAAATTGGTAGACACGCCAGATTTAGGTTCTGGTGCCGCAAGGTGTGAGAGTTCAAGTCTCTCTTCCCGTACCATTTTTTAGATATATGAATTTAGAAACATCGGCGATAGCGGATGTTTGAAACAGAGTTAGTTGGGGTATCGCCAAGTGGTAAGGCACCGGGTTTTGATCTCGGCATTCCAAGGTTCGAATCCTTGTACCCCAGCCAT